>CAJOLJ010000023.1 GCA_905235445.1 uncultured Bacteroidales bacterium | reverse complement strand
TGCCAAGAGTTCATTCCCGCTAAATGCGATGTCTGGATACGCCGCCCTCAGATCCTCGGACAACTCCTTCTCCACAGCCTCTACGAGATTGTCTCCGTATACATCTCTCCTCGAAACGAACCCCGTCATATTTTGTCCTAAAAAAGGTTGTCTTCAGTTTTGAGATAAACTATCAACGCATAAAATGATCTTTCTGAATCAGGAACGATGTACTCACACATGCAAAATCCACCCTCCGACGGAACTCCTTTCCAGGACCTGCCGGAGGGTGTCAGCCAGCACTGCTTCAGGGCAGTTGCTTACAGTTCCCTAATAAGAGAATGCCCTGTATGAATGGGCAGGTAGAGTCATCGAGAAGTCATCTTTCACGCTCTCTCCGCTCTCGAGGTCAGTCATGATCTTTATTTCCTTGTCCCTGAAGACCGGTTTCACTTCCACAGGGAAATCGTTGAAGTTCTCCAGCATGAAAGTCCTGTTGTCATAGACGAAGATTCCTACCTTGGAGGGACCCTCGAAGTACATGTCCATGTCCTGGGTCAGCCTCTCCCGGATTCTTCCGAGAGCGGGGGCGGGATAGTCATAGAGGTTCCCGAAATCATCCGGTATCGTAAGCACGTACAGAGTCCCCTTGGAGTACTTGTCACGAAGGAGTATCGGATATCCGGACACTCCTCCCGTAAGGGGCCTTCCGGCACTGATGACTTCCCAGGCATCGTTGGTGTAGTACTTCAGTTGTGGGATTATGAACTCACGTGTGGCCTTGCCCATTCTCCCGAAATCATCCACAATCGCCTTGAGGTCGGTGCAGCGAAGTTCCACTACGTCATCAAGGGCATGTCCGGCTCCTTTTACAAATCCGGTGGTCACAATGACGTCACCTCCCTTGCGGAGCTGGGCCTCGATTTTTGAAATGATATCCTTGTCGCAGAGTGCCTGCTCGGTAAGAAGAACCTGCTTCCTGTCCTGGAGGAATGAAGGGAACATGTCCATGGGAAGGCCTATCATTCCGAGATAGTTCTGGAGGAAGTCTTCACCGAGGGAATGGTAGGGCTTGTAGGAAGCGATGCCGATGGGGTTCCCGAGCTTGCCTAGGAGGGCGTCATCCTTGAGAAGGGTGTAGCGGGCTACGCTTGCGAGGGTGGATGGAGTGATGGTTTTCCTGCCTTCCTTTCTCGGAGCCATCATCTCATCATAGTTGAAGGAGTTCCCGCTTCCCTGCCACTCTTTGCGGGCATAGGGACCGATTGCCACGTCATTAAGCTGCATGTAGTTCCAGAGGATGATTTCGGGAGCCTTCGCCACCATGGTCAGGTGCAGCTGCTCAGCATAGCGGTCCACACCCATCTGGATGCCTCCGGCATCCACCCAACCGCCGCCGTTCTTGCCGGGAGCTATGTTGGAAAAGTAACGGATGATGTTGTAGCTAAGGTAGTTCTGCAGGTGCTGGGCGCTGGCGGGGTCCCTGGTCTCTGTCCCGGTCCAAAGGCCGTCGAAGTAGAAGGGCTCCGTCTCAAGGTTGAAGCCCAGGCCCTGGAAATGGTCATACCAGTTGGGGTACTTGATGATGACCCTCACGTTGGGGTTCACTCTGTGGGCGGGTTCCATCACGAGTTCGCGTCCTGCGTCAGACATGAGCTTCAGGCGGTACTCGGTCCAGCTCCTGTCGCCCTTGGCAACGATCTCGTCATCGTTCTTTATGTCAATGAAGAAGAAGTCATCGAGGATGATATCATCGAAGAAGGATGCGGTGTACTCGGCTATGTGCTTGACGGCCTCGCGGTCCCTGGGCCTGGCGTAGCTGTAGGTCTCGAAGTCCTTCGGCTCCGAAATCGTGTATGTTATCCCTCCGCCCAGTTCCAGGCCCTTGCCCTTGAAGAAGGCGATAACTTCCTTCATTGTCTTCTCCGGCACTATGATGGAGTCACGGTGGGTCTCGAGGTAAATCTTGTCAAGGGGGACTTGGGACAGGACTTTTTCGTAAGTCTCCTCCCGGAACTTCTTGTCACCCATGCGGATGACATCCTGGGCCCTTATGTAGGAGGATACCTTGAAGTTCTTCCAGTGCCCTGCCTGGGCGGACTGGGAAGGGAGCAGGAGCATCGCCAAAAGCGGGAGGAGCATTTGGCAAAGGAGTAACGTGGTCTTTGTCTTAGTGTTCATCATGGTGAGTGTATGAGTGTTTTGTTCTGAATTCTGATGTATGGGGCATTGGTTGGCTAGAGCGTGCTCTCGCAGCTCAGCCTCATGTCACGGGAGGACGAGGCGCAAAGAAGTACCACCTTGCCTTCTTCAACCACCCAGGATGAGGAGCCCACGTCAAAGTGACGGAACCTTTCCCTGGGAATGTCAATGGTGACCCTCTTTTTCTCGGAAGGGGAGAGGGAGACCCGGCAGAACCCTTTGAGTTCACGCTCGGGACGCTCTATCTTGGACCCTGGCCTGGAGGCATAGACCTGGACCACTTCCTCCGCTGCCATCTTCCCGGTGTTCCTGACACAGAGGGTGACTCTCAGGTCCCCTGACCTTCTCTTGGATACTTTCATGTCGGAGTACTCGAAGCTGGAGTAGGAGAGCCCGTGACCGAAGGGGTACTCCACGTCAACATTGTTTTTGTCAAAGTACCTGTATCCTACGAAGATGCCCTCGCTGTATGGGGCACGGAGCCCCCTCTCGCCCTTTCTCTGGTCCTTGTTCACGAGGTCCACGAATATGTCACTGCTTTCTTCTTCATCCTTGAGGGTCTGGGGAAAGACCCCGAGAGCGTACGCGGGGGAGTCCGTCAGTTTCTTGGGGAAAGTGAAAGGAAGTTTCCCTGAGGGGGATATCTTGCCTACAAGTACGTCGGCGAGCGCCCTTCCTCCTTCGGACCCGTTGAACCAGGAGACCACCACCGAGGAGGAGAGAGTGTCTACTGTCGTGAGGTCAAGCGGGGCACCTGTCACCAGTATGGTCACGATGGGCTTTCCGAGGGTGGCGAGGGAAGAGAGAATGGCATCCTGTCCGCAGGGGAGCGTGATGCTTTTCCTGTCGGATCCTTCAGTCTCGATTTCCCGGTTGTCCCCGGCGAAAAACAGTATGATATCGGCATCCCCCGCACACTCCATGGCCTCTTCATGAAGTGTCGGGTCGGCCTCCATCACGGGATTCACTCCGCGGTTGCGGTCATGTCTTGTATAGCGGGCATAGCCTCCGGCGTAGGAGATCTCGGCCATGTCGCCGACAGCCTCCTTCAGGCCTTCGAGGGGAGTGACCTCATAAAGGGCCTTCACTCCCGCTCCGACTCCTCCCTGTGATTGCTCGCATATGGCATTGTCACCTATTACGGCAATCTTCGGCTTTGAGGAAAGATCCAGGGGAAGGGTGTTGTCCTCATTCTTCATAAGTACGATGGAATGGGCTGCGACATCGTAGGCGATCCTCTGCTGCAGGGGCTGGGAAGTCATTTCCTTGTTGGCCTCATCCTCTGGGACGGGCTGGACGTGAAGACGCACCCGAAGAAGTTCCCGGACCCTCTGGTTTACGGCCTCCTCGCTTACCGTGCCATCTTTCACTGCTGCAAGGAGCTTCTCCCCGAGATAGCTTTGTCCTGGCATCTCGACGTTGAGACCCGCCTCCACCGCTTCCACGGAATGGGTGCCGCCCCAGTCGGAGATCACTATTCCCTTGAATCCCCACTCATCCCTGAGGATATCGGTAAGCAGTACCTTGTTCTCGGAGCACCACCTTCCGTCCACTTTGTTGTATGCGGCCATTACGCCCCAGGCATCCGCCTCCCTGACCGCCATCTCAAAGGGAGTCAGGTAGATTTCCCGCATGGCCCGTGGGGAGGCTCTCACATCGACGAACCCCCGGTAGTCCTCCTGGTTGTTGAGGGCGTAGTGCTTAAGGCATACCGCCACCCCCTGTTCCTGGACCCCCAGGGTATAGCCCCTTGCAAGTGTTCCGCTCAGTAGCGGGTCCTCGCTCAGATACTCATAGGTCCTTCCCCCTGTTGGGACCCTCTGGATATTGATGGCGGGACCCAGGATCATGTCTTTTCCCCGGAGTCTCGCTTCAATGCCCATAGCGCGGCCGTACTCGTGCGAGAGTTCCTCGGACCAGGTTGCCGCAAGAGCTGAACCGGTGGGGAAGAATGTGGCCGAGTCGGTCTGCAGATGGACGGAGTTCCACGAGTGGGGCTCCATTTCCTCCCGGATGCCGAAGGGACCGTCGGCGTACTGAATGTCCGCAATGCCCTCGGAGGGCACTCCTTCGGAGGAGAACATGTGCTTGCCGTGGAGCATGGCGACTTTCTGCTCGAGTGTCATCCCGTCCATTATGGCATCAATGCGTGACTCCTGTCCCATGAGGGCGGAGACGGGGGCGGGGGAGTTGCCTGGGTTGCATGAACAAAGCAGCAGTGCCACAGGGAAGGAAAGGGTCAGTGAAAGTAGGGAATGTGCTTTCATAATCAAGTGTGTAAGTGGTCTGTTCAAAGTTACGCTTTTCTTTTCCCAGATTGAGGGATGGATGGGGATAAAAGCACTTCTTAATGATTCCGGAATGGTACCACTGTGCCTGGAAGGTACATTTTGTTTCCTGCGCAAGTGTACAAATGGGCCCTCGGAGGGGGCTGAGGGGCGGGTTGGGAGGAACGAAGTGCGGTAAAATTCGTAACTTCGCCCAGTGAATAAGCATAAGCCGATAACCACCCGTCAACATGAATATCCTAGTCATCAACGGAAGTCCGAAAGGAAAGTATTCCACGACACTTCATACCTGTCTTTATCTCGAGAAAAAGTTTCCGGAGCATCGTTTCTCCTACCTTAATGCGGCCCAGGGAATACGCTCCCTCGAGAAAGACTTCTCCCCGGCGCTCCAGAAGATAAATGAAGCGGACCTCCTTCTTTTCAGCTATCCGGTATACACATTCCTCGTACCCTGCCAACTTCACCGGTTCATTGAACTCATGAAAGAGTCGGGGGTGCCTTTCAGCGGGAAGGTGGCCACCCAGGTCTCCACCTCAAAGCACTTCTATGACATCACGGCACACCGTTTCATGCAGCAGAACATCTCCGATATGGACATTCACTTCCTGGACGGACTCTCGGCAGACATGGATGACATCCTGACCCCGGAGGGACAGAAGCAGGCGGTGGACTGGATGAAGTTCGTGCTCTGGAAGATGGAAAGAAAAGAGTTCGTCTCCGATATAAGGCTTACCGGTTCATATGTCCCCGGGAGGGCCTCCGTTCCAGGGGAGCCCGCCTCGAAGAAGGAAGGGAAAAGGGCTGTTGTCGTGGCTGATTTCAGGGAGGGGGATGAGAGTCTGCACGCCATGGTTGACAGGTTCGTCTCGGTCTTCCCGTATGAAGTCGATGTCATTGACATCGGGAAGTTCCCGTTCGGGGGAGGATGTCTTAGTTGTTTTAACTGCGCCACCACCGGGAAGTGTGTGTACAAGGACGGGTTTGACTCCTATCTTCGCGATACCATCAATAAGCATGACGCCATTCTGTATGCCTTCAGGATCAAGGACCACAGCATGGGGAGCCGTTTCAAGATGTACGATGACCGCCAGTTCTGCAACGGTCACAGGACCGTGACCGAAGGTACCCCGTTCGGATATCTTGTGGCAGGAGATTATCAGTGCGAGGACAATTTGAGGCTCCTGCTGGAAGCGAGGGCACAGGTAGGGGGAAACTTTCTTGCCGGTGTCGCAACCGATGGGCAGGGTGTGGACAGGGACATTGACACACTCTCATCCACGATAGCTTATGCGATGGAAGGCGGCTATGCCCCGCCCCGCAACTTCCTTGGTGTCGGCGGCATGAAGATATTCAGGGACCTCATCTACATGATGCGGGGCATGATGAGAGCTGACCACAAGTTCTTCAAGTCCCACGGACAGTATGATTTCCCGCAGAAGAAATGGAAGACCTCCATGATGATGTACCTTGTGGGGTGGATGATGGGAAACAGGAAGATGAAATCAAAGATGGGCAGTAAGATGAATGAGGGGATGATAGCCCCATATAAGAAAGTCATTGACAACGCATAGGGCTGTGACGAAAAAAGCAGCCGCAGAGGGGAAGCCCCTTTCACGGCTGCCAAAGTTTTAGGCTAAGCAGTAGTCGTGTCCCTCGGTTATTTGTTCATTTTTGCAGCTACTTCTTCGCATGCAAGGTTCAGAAGGACATACTGGGGGACGGTGTTGATGCAGCACTCGTTCTCTCCCCAGTGGAAAGGATAGTCATCCTTGTTCTCGAGGAAGTCGGGGTTCTTGACGATGAGTCCGGGGACGATGCCTCCGGGAATCACAGTGTAGTCAGCCCTGTTGTTTCCGTAGGCGACCTTCTTGGTGTTCACGCCAACCGAGGTCACGAAGGATACATTGCTGTATGGATGGCATCCGTAGATGAAGTTAAGGCCGCGGAGGATGGTCTCTGGGTCAATCATGTCCGGGAAGAGCCTCCACACCTGGTAGCAGCTGAAGGCATTGTTTATGACCTGTCCGTTGCCGGCCCAGTTGGCACCCTGGATGGGAACCCCGTAGGGGTTGTCCTTCCCGAGGGCGGTTATCCTCTCGATGTACTGGGGAAGCGCCGCCTTGACCTTGTCCTGGAAAGCCTTGTCCATGTCGGGGTAGACCCTCAGGGCCAGGTTCCAGTTGAACCTTCCGCTCTCAACTTCCTTGGTGAGGATGGGGGCGAAGAAGTCCTTGTACTGCTTCTTGCCGGTTGCGCTCCACAGTTCGATTGCGGCCCCGACCCTGGGGTCGCCGAAGCCTCCCCAGCGACGTGCCATGGGGTTGTCGTCCTGGGTTGCGGAGGGGGCAGCGCTGTCACGGTATTTCTCCCACTGCATCTCGGCATTCTTGATGCTCCTTTCCGCTTCCTCGGGGAAGTACTTCTTGAGGGCGGGATAAGCTGCCGCAAGGGCTATGATGGAAGGCATGGTGCCGGCAGGGGAGAACCTGCTTGTGAAGACATACCTGTCATCGGGGGTGCCGCTTCGTCCGTCCTTCTTCTCGTACAGGCCGAGCGAAGGGTCGTAGATGAGGCCGTCCGTGAGGGTCAGGGCATCGCCAAGGTGATGATAGTGGTGCATGTCGGGCTGGCCGATGACCTGTGCCACGAAGCCGATATTCTCTATCTGGGCATTGATGTTCAGGGTCCCGTGCATGAGCTGCTGCACTATGTCAGGGATTCCGTCGGGACGGTGGATATCGGCATAGAAGGTCTTCTCGTCAATGAAGGTCTGGTCCCTGAGCGGGGCGAAGAGCCTCCAGAGCGTGCCGAGGTCCTGGGTCGTGGTGACAACCGAGTTCGCCTGTATGTCGAAGTCACCGGCATCGTACCATCCACCCACCGCAAGTCCGGGGATGTGCTCGAGGGGTTTGTACCTGTCGTTGGTCTCATCCCCCTGGAAATATCCGTCATGCAGGCGGACGTTCGCGGGAGCCTGGAGGGCGTCATCCATGTTGCCTGCCCCGTGCCATACCCTGTAGGCCTCGTTCACCTCCATGTGGTCCATGGCCACTACGAGGGATACGTCCATGGAGGCATGCCACTTGTCCGAGTAGACATTCCTGTCGATGGGGAATGCGTTCGTGGTGACATCACCGTACTGGATGAAGTACAGGCCTTCGTCCTTGATGGAGGAGAAGTCTACGGTAGCGTAGTTGTAGCGGTGGTAGAATACTCCCCAGTTCGTGACGGGAGCCTCGAGAGCTACGCTCTGGCCTCCGTCGGGGTTCACCTTCATGATCTTTGCGCTGGCAAGGGGTTTGTCACTGCGGTCAAGCTCGATTACCGCGACCTTCTTCTGGGCGGGAGTGTAACCTATCTGGGAGAAGCCGATGTTGGGACGGCGGACCCAGGTGGGGTCGATGCTGGGGGAGAGGACCCACTGGAGGACCGTGCCGGTCTTTCCTGCAGGAAGAAGTGAACGCAGGACGAAGGTCCCGTTCTGTGCAAGGTGACGTCCGTCGAAGATGGAAATCTCGCTTTCCGACTTTACTCCCACCCTCAGCGCCTTGTCCTCGGGAGCGAGGACTATTTCATGACCGGTGGAAAGGGCATGGGGTACGAGGAACTCGCCACGGCCCCTGTCATCGAAAGTGGATTCCCCGAAGTACTGGGGAATCTTCTCGGAGAGAGGCCTCACCTCGGTGTCGTGCTGGGGATACTTCGGAAGGATCCTGGCCTTGCCGTCGACGAGATAGTTCTTGCCGAAGTAGGAGGCGGGGAAGAATTCGAGGTTGAAGCCGGCTTTCCCCACGAGATTCTCGGGAACGGGCTTGTCAAGGATCACCTCTATGAGGCATCCTTCGCCTTTGGGGGATACCTTTATCTTGGATACGAAGTCGTAGTCCTCATAGGTGAGCTCGACCGTGATGGCGCTCTTGGCCTTGTCCACTTTGCGGGAGGTGACGGTACCGAAGATGTCCCACTGCTCGGGGGTGTTCATAAGGCGGATTCCACCTCCGGTGGAGATCCGCTCCCCCCGCTGAATAATCTCGAGGCCGGCGAGTTTCTCGTCGCAGAAGCTTCCGTTGTAGATGTTATTGTATACAAGTACGTTTGTCCCGGGAGCCTCGAAGTATTCAACTTCCTGGTTGAGGGTCATTTTGTTCTGGCCACAGGCCAGCGATGCACTCAGCAGCAGGGCCGCCCCCGTGCACAGCAGGGTAAGGATGATATTCTTTCTCATGGAATGAAGTTCTTGTCCAGGTTCTGTTTCAAACCGGGTATGGTGTTATGCGTGGTGATCTATTTCGGATAGTACCGGCTGCCGAGGACGAGTTTGTCGCCGGATTTGTCCACCTCCCAGAACTGGGGTTTGCGGGGACCCTTTCCCTCGGAATGGTGAACTACGTAAAGGAGCTTGCCCTCGAAAGTGGTGAAGAGCATGCCATGGCCGGAGTTGTTGGCGAGGAAGGGTTCGGGCTCCTGGACCCAGGGTCCGTCGATGGTTCCGCTCTCGGAGTAGCAGACGCACTGGATGTAGCGCCCCTCTCCCCAGCTGGACCAAAGCATGCCGAGCCGCCCGGTGTCGGTGCGGAACATCTGGGGTCCGTCAGTGACCCATCCCGGCATCTTCATCCCGAATGTGGCCTCCCCGTTGGCGTTCATCTCCTTCACCGCAGGGTTCTCGCTGGCCCTGAAGAGGGTCACGGGATGCTCGGAGAGGGTGTAGGAGAGGTCCGGTGCAAGTTCGATGTAGTCCATCGTACCGTCGATAATCTGGGTCCACTCGTGCACGAAAATCATGTAGATCTTCCCGTTCTCCTCATACAGGGTGCCGTCTATGCAGTCCCATTTGCGGGGCTGGTAGTCGTAGCCCGGTTCGATGGCGAAGGAAGTGAAGGGTCCTTCGGGGGAATCGGCCCTCAGCAGGTAGGTCTGGTTGTGGGGCACATTGTAGCGGCGGGGGACCTGCTCGATGAGGTCGGAGTGGTCGGACCAGGTTCCTGCGTAATAGTATTTGTCACCGATCTTGTGGATTTCCGCAGCGGCGGCGAACCCCGCCTTCTCCAGCCACAGGCCCTTGATGTCGATGATGTTGTGTGGGCCGTTCCAGGTCTTGAGGTCCCGGCTTCGGTACATCCTGCCCCCGGAGGAGGTGAGGTAGTAGGTCCCTGTCGTGGGGTCGGGATAGATGTAGGGGTCGCTCATCCGAAGGTCCTCGAAGGCTATGTCCGAGGGCTTGGGCTCCTCGAAACGGGGACGTGGACGGGGCCTTGCGGTGTCGCCGGGAGCGGGGATGAATCCCCCGAAATTGTTCTGCCCGACGTCCGCCCGGGGAGCCTGCTCCCCTGGAAGGACCACTTCATTCCCGGGGGCTGTCTGTGTGGTGGTGGGGTTCGTACATGAAGTGGAGAGGGCTGCTCCCACAAAGAGAGCTGCCACACTTATGTACAGGGTGTTTTTCAATAACGTTTTCATATGGGAATAGAGTTGCAATGTCAGGGGAGGAAGCGCCCCTGCGGTAATAAAGGTATGAAAAATGCCCTTAGGGGCATTGGCACTGTTGGCCACAAAAGAGGGACGGAATGTCTACATGACGCTTTTTTTAATGATTTTGAAGAAATCGTTTAAATCGGGGGACCCTCCCGGGGGGCATTGCCCCAGGGGACTTTCCGCTCCGGCACGGGGTGGAAGGGGCACATTCCCGCTCTTGACGGAAATTCTCAAGAATATGAAACGTGCCAGTTATTTTTTATGGGGGATAAAAAGTATCTTGCACTTTGATTCATGCCCTACAGATGCCTCTTGCCCTATTCCATATCATCTTCTTTCTTCTGTCCCTTCTAGGGACGGTCCCTCCCGCATTCGGGAGGGACATGCCCGATGGGGGCAGGGTCGAGGCGTCTTCCACGTTCCACGATTTCGGACGCATAAATGAAGGGGAAGGGGAGGTAAGCCACGTTTTCTACCTTCGAAGCGCTGACCCTGTCCAGGTCAGTATGGTAAGGCCCTCCTGTTCATGCATCAGGGTGAAGTACCCTGTAGGAGAGGGGATAGTGCCCGGGAAGGCCTATCCGGTGGAAGTGTTCTTCTCCCCTGAGGGGGCATCCGGCAGGGTGGAAAGAAACGCTGAGGTGTTTTTTGGGGACGGGAGTTCACTCGTGTTGAGTGTCGGGGCGGAGGTTACTGCACCTGGCGAGCGGGCCCCCTCGCTTCCATACTCCCTCTCTACCCTTAGGCTATCCGCCCCTTCCATGTCACTGGGGTTTCTCTTCCCTGGTGAGAGCAGGGAAGTGTACCTCCACATAAAGAACACCCTGCCAAGTACGCAGTCACTGCGGGTCATTCCTTCCGATCCGGGCTCTCCTTTCACCGTCCTCTGCCCTTCCTCCCTCGGGGGCGGGGCCATCGGGGAAATTCTCGTGTCCTGCTCTTCTTCGGGAGGGGTGGACATGAAGGTGACGGATAGTCTCATAGTCTACCTGGGCGGAAAGGTCCTCCCTGGGAGGATTCCCGTCCAGGCGATTTTCCTCTCCCACCCGAGGGGGGAGAAGGACTGCGAGAGCCCTTCCCTCGTGGTCCCCTCACGCATTACCATGAAAAAGGGGCTTTTCTCCCGCACCCCAGGGGCGAAGGTTAAGGTGGCGAACCAGGGCGGAGGGGCGCTTCGGATACTTAGTGTGGAGACATCGGGTGGCATTGAGGTTAGCCTGGAGGACGGGGCCATGATTCCCGGGGGAGGGGCCCTTGAAATGACAGTGAGGGGCAAAGGGAAGGGAACGGTAGCCATCTACAGTTCGGACCCTTCGAGACCTTACAAGGAAATTGAAATCAACTTACAATAATCATCATGAAAAAAAGAATCATTCTGTTTTCACTGGCTGCGGGACTTCTTGTGCTGCTGGTCGGTTCCTGTTCGGGAGGGGCCAAGTACGAGTATCCCTTCCAGGACCCCCGCCTCGACAGGGAGGCAAGGGTTGAGAACCTCCTGTCCCTCCTGACCCCGGAGGAGAAGGTGGGACTTATGATGAATAAGTCCGTATCGGTGGACCGTCTGGGCATCCCTTCCTACAACTGGTGGAGCGAGGCCTGCCACGGGGTGAGGCAGGACGGGTACACTGTCTATCCCCAGCCTATCGGCATGGCCGCTTCGTTCGACCCCGGGATGGTCTACGATGTGTTCACCCAGGTTTCGGATGAGGCCAGGGCCAACTGGAACCGTTCGGACCACAATGTGTTCGGGGTCGGAATGGGAGAGATCTATTATCCCGGCAACCCCGAGCTCACCTTCTGGTGTCCCAACGTAAACATCTTCCGTGACCCCAGGTGGGGCCGCGGCCAGGAGACCCCGGGAGAGGACCCTTACCTGTCCGCCGTCATGGGTGTGCAGACTGTCAAGGGCATGCAGGGAAATGACAGTAAGTACTACAAGACCCATGCATGCGCCAAGCATTACGCTGTCCACTCCGGTCCCGAACCCCTCCGTCACTCCTACGATGCCTCCGTATCGATGAGGGACCTGTGGGAAACCTACCTTCCCGCTTTCAAAGCCCTCGTCACCGAGGCCAATGTCCAGGAAGTCATGTGCGCATACAACCGCTATGAAGGGGAACCCTGCTGCATGAGCGACCGCCTGCTTGTGGATATCCTCCGCAACAAGTGGGGTTACAAGGCCATTGTCCTTACCGACTGCGACGCCATCAACAACTTCTTCAATCCCCGTCAGCACGGGACCCATCCCGATGCCCTGCACGCAGGGGTTGACGCCATCCTGAACGGAACCGACCTAGAGTGCGGCAAGACCATGATGTCCCTTGTTGACGGACTCAGAGAGGGCCTCATCCAGGAAACTGACCTCGATGTGCATCTTCGCAGGACCCTGCTCTCGCGCTTCGAACTGGGTATGTTCGACCCTCAGGACAATCTTCCATGGGCCAAGCTCGGGGAGGATGTCATCAGCAGTGCCGAGCATAATGAGATGGCAGTGAGGGCTGCCAGGGAGTCCATGGTGCTCCTGAAGAATGAAGGTGGCGCCCTTCCGCTGAGAGCTTCATCCCTCAAGAAGATAGCTGTCCTGGGCCCCAACGCCGACGATACCGAGCTTCTTAACGGAAACTACGGCGGAACCCCCATCGAGAAGTACAAGACATCCCTTCTCTCAGGCATCCGTGCAGCCCTTCCGGGTGTGGAGGTGATCTATGAGAAGGCTTGCGAGCTGAACGATGAGTACAACACTACAAACTATCTGCCCGCCCTCAATGACGGCAAGGGTATGAAAGTGGAATTCTTCGAAGGGGGCGCCCTCAAGGGAAATCCCACCAAGACCGAGTACTATAAGGAGGTCAACTTCTCCACATTCGGGGCCTACGGCTTCGCCGAGGGAGTCAATAGCGATAAGGTCGCCGTGCGGATGGAAGGGGAGATCACCTCTCCTTTCACGGGGGATATGAGCTACTACCTCTCTTCCGACAGCGGCTATCGCCTCTATGTCAACGGCAAGCTCGTCGAGGATGCAAAAGCGGTTGAAGGCGCCCGTCGCTTCCGCTTCGGCAACTCCGCCCTTCCCTACAAGACCTTCAAGGTCGAGGAGGGCAAGACCTATGACATCAAGGTCGAATACGTCAGGGGCAGCGGCCCCTTCGCGATGCTTTCCGCACAGCTCTGCCGCAGGGAGTACGCTGACTTCAGCGCCATCGCAAAGAGAGTCTCCGACTGCGACGCCGTCATAGTCATCGGCGGAATCTCAGCCCGCATGGAGGGAGAGGGCGGCGACAAGGCCGACATCGAGCTTCCCCATGTCCAGCAGAGGCTCCTGCATGCAGTGGGTGAGGCAGGACCGAAGGTCATCTTCGTCAACTGCTCGGGTTCCGCGATTGCTTTCGCTACCGTCGAGAAGGACTGCGACGCCATCCTCCAGGCATGGTATCCCGGTCAGGGCGGTGCCCGGGCTCTTTCCGACATCATCCTCGGCAAGTGCAACCCTTCCGCCAAACTTCCCGTCACCTTCTACGCCTCCACTTCCCAGCTCCCCGACTTCCTTGACTACAGCATGGAGGGAAGGACCTACCGTTACTTCAGGGGAGAGCCCCTGTATCCTTTCGGTTACGGACTGAGCTACACCACCTTCGAGGTGGGTGAGGGAAAACTCAGCAAGACCTCCCTGAAGAAAGGCGAGACCCTCACCATCACTGTTCCCGTGAAGAATACGGGTTCCGTGCAGGGAGACGAGGTCATCCAGGTCTATGTGAAGGCCCTCGACAACCCGACGGCCTCAATCAAGGACCTCAAGGGCTTCGGAAGGATTTCCCTCGCACCAGGAAAGAGCGGCAACCTCAAGATTGAACTCGGTCCCCACACCTTCGAGTACTATGACAAGGACATCGACGAACTGTCCGTCATGAGCGGCAAGTATCAGATCCTGTACGGTACCTCCTCCGCGGATAAGGACCTGAAGGTCATTCCCGTCGAGGTCAGGGGATAGGATCCTTCCCGCAGGGCGGGGATTATCCGAAGGCACCCGCTGGGAGGGATTCTGTCCCTTCCCGGCGGGTGTCCCGTATTTATTTTGAAAGTGAGGGGGATGTGCCCTCAAAAAGAGCCCCCCACCCACCCCACTGCTGATATCATATTGCAATATGGGAATATTTATAGGATTTTTCGGATAATCTTGGTACTTTTGCCCCCTCAGTCCTAAACTTCCCCCAAACATGACACAAGAGACAGCAGCAACCATTGACGCCATTCAGGTGCAACTGAATGCGGGCGGGATGAATACCATCAATATAGTCCTGGCTTTCGTAATGTTCGGCGTGGCCCTGGGAATCAAGCCCGCCATTTTCATCGAAGTGTTCAAGAAGCCCAAGTCGGTCCTTCTCGGGATGCTTTGCCAACTCATTCTGCTACCGATATTTACCTGTCTGTTGGCCCTGGCCCTGGGCAAGGCGATTTCCCCGATGATGGCCCTCGGTATGATTCTCGTGGCATCCTGCCCGGGAGGGAACATCTCCAACTTCATGTCCTCCCTCGGGAAGGCCAATGTGGAACTCTCTGTCTCGCTGACTGCGATTTCCACGGCACTGGCGATTTTCATGACCCCGCTTAATTTCTGGCTCTACGGAACCGTCTATCTGCATTTTGCGGGAGTGGCTGCCGATGTCCCTACCCTGGTGATACCGCTTTGGGACGTCTTCAAGACGATCTTCATCCTGCTCGGCATCCCCCTTACCCTCGGTATCCTCACATCCCATTTCCTTCCCAAGGTCGCCGAGAAACTGAAGAAACCCTTCCTGTGGGTCTCCATCGTCTTCTTCATCGCAATGGTGATCCTCTCCTTCAGCGGGAACATGGACGCTTTCATGAAGTGCGTGAAGTACATATTCCTGGTTGTCCTAGTCCATAATCTGCTGGCCCTGGGCATAGGCTTCGGTGTGGGAAGCGCTGCCAAGGTTCCATTTAGGGACCGCCGTACTCTCACCATTGAGACCGGGATACAGAATTCCGGTCTGGGGCTTGCCCTGATGCTGGGAACAAACATTTTCGCAGGGTTCCCCCCTCACGGAGGAATGCTGGTCATCACCGCCTGGTGGGGAATCTGGCACATAGTGGCGGGACTTACCGTGGCAACCGTTTTCAACCGAAGCAAGAAAAATGTCTGAGGGTAAGAATATCATCTGGAAACCGAATTTCTGGTATACCCTGCTTCGCCCATACGTGGACCTGTGCACCCTTTTCTCCTACAGGAAGATAGAAGTGGAGGGGACCCCTCATGACGGTGCGGTCATATTTTCCCCGAACCATACCAACACCGTGATGGATTCCCTGGTGATCCTCAGGACGAAGAGGTCCCCGACGGTATTCGGGGCCAGGGGCGATGTTTTCAACAATCCGACTGTGGAGAAGATCCTGAGGTTCCTGCGGATTCTTCCGATGGTCCGTCAGAGGGACAAGATGAAGCGTGTCATAAGGAACTCCGATACGTTCCTGGAAGTGGACGATTCCCTCGCCCACTCTGTCCCGTTCTGCATATTCCCGGAAGGGAGGCACCATCTGGACCTGACGATACTTCCCCTTTACAAGGGCATTTCCCACATAGCGGTTACATCCGCTCTTCAGAGGCAGACTTACATCCAGCCCATAGGCATCCTCTACGATGACTTCCTCCACTTTCGTTCCCGCTGCAAGGTGCGTTTCGGGGAACCCTTCGATGTCAATGCTTTCCTTTCCCAGCAGGCTACGGATGATGCAAAGGAAGTGGGTCCCGTGCTTCTGGAGGCCATTCATTCAAGGATGCAGGACCTCGTCAGGGAGCCTCTGCCACAAAGAAAGCGCAACATTCCCCTTGCTTTGCTGACCGCTCCCTTCGCCCTCCTGGGCGCTCTTCTCACCCTTCCCATGTGGGTGGGAGCCGAGGCCATATGCCGCCGCCTTGGGGACATTGCCTTTTCCAATACGGCACGCTACAGCGTGAAACTTCTCGGGACCCCGCTCATGTTTGTCATATGGGCCGTTGTCTTCTTCGTACTGCTGCCCTGGTACGTTGCTGCGGGACTTCTGGTGTACTTCCTGTTCTCGTACTCCATAACCTACGACTGGTGGAACCTCGTCAGGAAATGACCCCTCCCTTTTCCGTTCCCTTGCAGTGAACATTCAGGCCCCCTTCCCCCGGCGAACAATATAAGCACAATGTCATGCAAGGAAAACTAAAGGATTTGGTCTAAAAGTGAAATACCCTGTCGTTGGGCTGCCCTACCTTTGTTATACTGAGAAGGTAGGGTTTCTTTATGCCCTGCAGGACACGGAAAATCACATAAAAACAGATTAGATATGACCAAAAAACTTTTGATGGGGCTTTGTCTCCTGACCATGGCGGCGCTTCCTTCCCTCGCACAGTGGGGTGCGCCCGTCTACGTCGAGCCCAAGGACGGACTCAAGGATGCCTACAAGGATTATTTCATGATAGGCGTCGCAGTGAACCAGAGGAACGTCACCGACCCTGCCCAGCAGGCAATTGTCCTGAGGGAGTTCAATTCCATCACGGCCGAGAACGACATGAAGCCCCAGCCTACCGAGCCCGAAAAAGGCAAGTACAACTGGGAGAATGCCGACAGGATCGCCAACTTCTGCCGCGCCAACGGCCTCAAACTCCGTGGCCATACCCTGATGTGGCACTCGCAGGTAGGAAAATGGATGTACGAGGACGAGAACGGAAACCTTCTTCCCAAGGAGGAGTTCTATGCCAACATGAAGGAGCACATCTTCGCGGTCGTGAACCGATACAAGGATGTGGTGTACTGCTGGGATGTGGTGAATGAGGCGGTGGCCGACAGTCCCGTCTGGCCCAACCAGTCCCCCCTCCGTCAGTCCCCGATGTTCAAGATCGCAGGAGAGGAGTTCATCTACAAGGCATTCGAGTATGCACATGAGGCTGACCCCAATGCCCTTCTTTTCTACAATGACTACAATGATGCCGAGCCCGCAAAGAGCCAGAGGATCTATGAACTGGTCAAGAGGATGAAAGACGCCGGTGTTCCCATCGACGGAATCGGGATGCAGGCCCACTACAACATCTACGGCCCCAGCATGGAGGAGGTGGATGCAGCGATAACCAAGTATTCGCAGGTGGTCAGTCATATCCACTTCACCGAGCTGGATATCCGCGTAAACACCGAGATGGGCGGCGGCCTTCGCTTCTCCCAGGGCCAGGCCAACATCGCTTCCTGGGAGCAGACCCTCCATCAGGCCCAGTACGAGAACCTCTTCAAGGTCCTCAGGAAACACTCCGATGTCATTGACTGCGTCACTTTCTGGAACGTATCCGATGCAGACTCCTGGCTCGGTGCCAACAACTATCCTCTGCTCATTGACAAGGAATACAAGGTCAAGAGGGCTTATAACGCAGTGAAGAACTTCGATCCCGCCCGTGACAATGCCGTCATCAAAGAGGACTTCGTCCCCAGTTCCAAGAACCAGCCCGGTCAGCAGTATCCCATGGTCAACTCCCAGGGCTACGCCCGCTTCAAAGTTGACGCTCCCAAGGCTTCTTCCGTCATCGTTACCCTCGGTCTTGGCGGAACGGGCGGAACCGTGCTTCACAAAGCCGAGGACGGGACCTGGATGGGTACGACCGCAGGCCCCATGGACGAGGGCTTCCACTACTATCACCTCATCATTGACGGAGGCGTCGTCAATGACCCCGGTACCAACAACTACTACGGCTCCACCCGTTGGGAGAGCGGTATAGAGATTCCTGCGCACGACCAGGCATTCTATGCTGAGAGGAACATCCCTCACGGCAAGGTCGAGCAGGTACTCTTCTGGTCCAACAGCACGAACCAGCTCCGCAGGGCATTCGTCTACACCCCTCCTAAGTATGACGCCACCAAGAAGGACAAATACCCTGTCCTCTATCTCCAGCATGGTTGGGGTGAGAATGAATATGCATGGTCCAACCAGGGACATGCCAATCTCATCATGGATAACCTCATCGCAGACGGAAAGATCAAGCCTTTCATCATCGTCATGACCTACGGCATGACCAATGAGGGCTTCCGTCCCGGCCAGATGCCTCGTCAGAGTGCAAGACCTCAGGGCGGCAACGCTCCCGCTGCTCAGGCTCCCCGTCGCAATCCTATGCTGGACAATGGTTTCGAGACAGTCCTCGTTGACGAACTCATCCCTTACATAGATTCCCACTACAGGACCAAGGCCAACAAGGCCAACCGTGCCATGGCAGGCCTGTCCATGGGCGGGATGGAGACGCACCAGATTACACTTAGCCGTCCCGAGGTATTCGGGTACTGGGGACTGCTCAGTGGCGGGGTGTACACTCCCGAGGAGATCGGCGACCCTTCCAAGGTGAAGGGAATCTTCATCGGCTGCGGCAGCAAGGAAGGTCCGGACCGCATCCGTGAGGCTGCTGACAAACTGCAGGGCGCAGGCTACAATGTCAAGTCCTACATATCCGAGGGAACCGCCCATGAGTTCCTCACTTGGAGGCGTTGCCTCCTGGAGATGGCACCGATGCTCTTCAAATAGAAAGAATCATCTCTCAATCTGCGTTCCCCGAAGGAGGAGGCCACACAGGCCAGTCCCTTCGGGGTTCTCTTTGTGCCGCCACGGGGAGGAAGATTTTATTATTACCTCAATCTTGCGTACCTTTACAAAGTTTGTCCATAGGCACGCACACACTCTCTTTACACATATACTTATCTTGCAAGTCATCAGGACAGATTCCATGCCGTACGTGGCCGGGGCCTATTATGTAAGGACCCGGGCGATGGCAGTGCGTCACCATATATCCCTGGAGGCGGAGTTCGACAGCCATGACGCCCCTCCTACGAAGTATATCCTCGCCCTTGACGGTGTGCTTCCCGTGGCAACCTGCAGGATGTATCCAATCAGCGCTGACAGGATGCTGATAGGCAGGGTGGTGGTTCTTGAGGAGTACCGGCACAGGGGACTGGGAACACTTGTGGTAAGGGAGGCCGAGGGGTGGGCCAAGGAACTTGGATATAGGGTAAGTGTGGTCGACAGCAGGGACAATAAGGTCCCTTTCTATGAAAAGCTCGGATATGGGACTGTACAGTCCCTCTCCATGGAAGGGACATTCCCTACCATGAGAATGGAGAAGGTACTTTGATTTTGACAGATATTTTGAATCAGGAAGGCATATGACAAAGACTGGAAAGAACATTTTCTGGTATGCGCTCATCGCAGTGACCCTCGGTGCGGTCATTTTCGGAGCAGTAAGGAACTCTTCGGATAGGAAGGATATCCGCAAGGTCGTCGAGAGTATCGACAAGAAACTCCCCCAGACCACCCACTACTCCTACCTGGACATGGTCCTGGAGGGGGTGGATATACTGGGCGATACCCTTCGCTACCGCTATGTCATCGTTCCCATGCATTCCGCGGTGTCGGATGTCCTGGGGTCGGGGGAACTTCAGTCTGCACTCTCCTTGGGTATGAAGTCCTCTTTCCAGAATGACTACAGGACAACGGATGTGATGAAACTTCTCCACCAAAAGCAGATGGTATATCTTAACGTCTTCGATGACAGTGAGGGGAAGCGTCTTTTCGATATACTGATCCCGCCCTCCACCTACAACCCCTGGGTAGAGGAGCTTGCCAGGCAGTGACAATAATCTATCTTCAAATAATTCAACACACCCCTTCATGGACAAACCAAAGAGAATCGACGTGGTCGATGCCCTCCGTGGATTCGCAGTTTGCGGAATAATCATGATACATTTCCTGGAGCATATGAACTTCTATGCCTTCCCGGACCCCACTCCCTTTGACCAGTGGCTGTGGGATACGGTATTCTTTCTGGGGGCCAGCAAGATGTATGCGATATTCTCCCTGCTTTTCGGGCTCAGCTGTTACATCCAGCACCACAACCAGGAGAAGCAGGGACGGGATTTCAGGGGACGGTTCGCCTGGAGAATGCTGCTTCTGTTCCTGTGGGGAATGCTCGACCTTGTGTTCTACAACGGGGACATACTGTGCACCTATGCTGTCATAGGGCTGCTGCTCATTCCGCTGGTGAAGGCTCCCGACAAACTTCTTCTCACCCTTGCCGTACTCCTCTTCCTCCAGCCCATAGAGATAGTGTACATCATCCTTGGCCTAATCAATCCTGCCACCCCGAGCATGGACGTAGGCCTCGGACCCCTCTGGGGAAGGCTCTATGAGGCTTGTGCCAATGGCTCTTTCATTGACGTTGCGAGGGAGAATCTCTCCCTCGGCCTTCAGATCAATTTCGGATGGGCCCTCGAGAATGGCCGTCTCACGCAGACGCTGATGCTCTTCATCCTGGGGATGTACCTTGGAAGGCGGCGCCTGTTCCTTGACGAGGGGCAGAACATGAAATTCTGGAAGAAGGCCCTCATAGGGTCGGTGATAGCATTCGCAGTGTTCTTCCCCCTGTGGAAGATCCTCCCCGGGAAGGTGGATGCCCCTGCCGTCAAGAAGGGACTGGATGTGATGTTCAATATGTGGCGCAACTTCGCCATGATGTCATTCTACGTTTCAGGGATAGTGCTCCTTTACTATAGGACAGGACTGAGCAGAGCAATAAACCAGCTTTCCTTCATCGGGAAAATGAGCCTGACGGACTATATCCTCCAGTCCATCGTGGGAGGGTTCCTCTTCTACAACTGGGGACTCGGACTGTACAGGTACTGCGGCCATACGGTAAGCTTCCTGATGTCCCTTGGGTTCCTTGTCCTCCTGTATTTCTTCTGCCGTGCCTGGGCCAGGACCCACCGCAGGGGACCTCTTGAGGAATTATGGTCGAGGGCAACCTTCGCTTTTGGCGGTAAACATTGAAAATAAATAAATTGAACTTTAATTCTTAAACTATGGCAGTTGTTCTCATTACCGGGGCTTCCTCCGGTATCGGCAAGGAAACGGCAGCCCTGCTCGCTTCCCAGGGACATAAAGTATACGGTGCCGCAAGAAGGGTGAACCTAATTGAGGAAGTCCCGGGTGTGGTCCCCGTGAAACTTGACATTACGGACGAGGAAAGTACGAGGGAGTGCGTGGATTTTGTGATGAAGGAGGAGGGGAGAATAGACGTCCTTGTCAATAATGCGGGGTACGGGTATTTCGGGGCGATAGAGACAGTCCCCCTGGAGGACGCGAGGAACCAGCTTGAGGTGAATGTCTTCGGGCTTGCCCGCCTCACCAAGATGGTCCTTCCCGTCATGAGGGAACAGGGGGGCGGAAGAATTGTGAACATTTCCTCCGTCGCAGGTAAAATAACGCTCTATTTCGGAGGGTGGTATAATGTGTCGAAGTTCGCCGTGGAAGCTTTCAGCGATGCCCTCAGGGCGGAAGTCAAGCCTTTCGGGATAGACGTTGTCCTGATTGAACCGGGGTCCATCAAGACCGGCTGGGGCGCCATTGCCGCCGATCATCTGGAGGAGTCCTCAAAGGGCACTGCCTATGAGAAGCCTGCACTGAATGAGGCCTTTGCCATGAAAAAGCTCTATGGCGTGAATCTGATATCCTCTCCGAGTGTGGTATCCAAGGCCATATCCCGAGCTGTCAACAGCCGTCATCCCAGGGTGCGCTACAGGCCCGGAACCGGAGCCCATGCCATGCTCTTTTTCCATGCCATCCTGCCTGCGAAGTGGTGGGACTCGCTGGTGAGGATGCTGGGACACGACAAGGTCAGGAAAATGGCCTCCAAACTGAAATGAGTCTTTTCCCGAAGTGAAACAAGTGGGCCGGAAGGATTTCCCTCCCGGCCCCTTTCATGGAGCACTATCTGCTTCCGCCTCCTCTTCCTCCGCCGGAGTGCCCGCCTCCGCCTCCGTAGGAGGACCTGCCGCCTCCACCGCTGTACCCTCCTCGGCCGCTGGATGAAGAACCGCTGTATGAGGAACCGCTGGAAAGGTACGAGATCGGATTCAGGCTGGTGGAAAGCAGGGACGTGGATGAGAGCATTCTGGAGAAGTCATTTGTCGAGGACATGTTCATGGTCCTGATGTACTGCTCGAATTCACCGGGCAGGAGCTTGCTGAAAGCGTTGGCCACCTTGTCCGTTATTCCCAGCAGGGCCCCGTAGACCATGTACTGTTTCCAGAGCTTGGCATCCCGGACATCCCTCTCTGAAATCAGCGTGAAGTCCGTCAGGTAGTTCTTGACTTCGTAGATTTGGCGTGCCTGGGCTTGTCCCTCCGGGGTTAGGTACTGGTCGCCTCTATTTTTCTTGATGAGATTGTTGTCGTTGAGATATTTCCTACCGATTTTCGTCACATCACTATTCCATTCCCACCCTTTGGAGGGATGGGAGGTGTTATACTTCTTGAACTCCAGAGGGTCGAGAATCCTGTCGGTACCGGCTGCCGCAACCACCATATTGAACAGCTTGAGCTCATTGGCTCTTGTCCCGTCGGGCAGCTTGTCCGTTTTCAGTACGAGACTTGGTTTCTTGGAGTCGGCCCCGGGGGAATACTGAATGACACCGTCCTGGACCCATTTGAGGAAGTAGGCGCTGATGAGGTTCTTTATAGAGTATTTGTCATCCGGGTACCTGAGCCCCTTCGTCAGGAAATTGTAGGCCAAGGCAAGGTCCCCGTCGTACGGGGCGTCCCTATACCATCCTTTAATGAAAGTACTCCCGTAGAACGATGCTCTCTTATTGAGGCCGAGAGCCTTTATGATTCTTCTCCTGAATAATATAAGGACAAGCAGGAGTCCCGCTATTTTCAGAATCACCATTATCAGGAAGTCACCCCAACCATAGCCCTGGTAAGCTCCTTCATTCTTCATGGCGTGCGCCATGAAGGTGTCGTACTCTTTATTGACTGAGACCTTCGGGGAGAATACGTCCTTGTCAAAACGCAGTGCCACTTTCAGGAAATCTTCGTCCCATTTGAATCCATCCGCTTCGATATAGGCGAGCCCGTCCACTACGGCTTGTCGGACATCGATATTCTCTCCTCCTGCGACGATGGAAGTGTTCTCCTCGGTGATCTTATCATTGAATACCAGCACCTCGACCTTGTTGATGTGGGCACCGCCTTTCCTGTTGGCGTTGAAGAACTGATGATAAAGCAGGTCACAGTCCTTGTACCCCTTCATTATGTCATCCACGTGGTATTTAATCGTGAAGGTATGTTTGTCCACGCTGGGGGAGAACCAACGGATTTCGTAGGCCTTCCTGCCCCTGTCCTCCATGGTGAACTTCCCGGCCCTGTCAAATTGCGGCTGTTCACTGTCCCACTCCTTTCTCGGTATGAAAGCGCACTCTTTTCCGTCCACGTACACTTTCCAGTCGCTCCAGGAGATTTTTTCCTTGCGGAGGGTGTTGCGACGGATGAACCAGATGCCGACATTGGCATCGCAGTTCCACTGTTCGGTTATCTCGGCGCTACCGTCCTCATTGAGGAAAGTGTACACGAGCAGGCTGTCCACCACGGAATAAGGCTTTCCGTAGTCGCTTCCCTCCATTGCCTTCTGGAACATGTCGTCGAAGGGAAGGTCATGGCTGAGGGTGGGAGAGAAGATTCCCTTGTCGAAGCGGGCCATGACAATGACATCCTCGTGGTAACCGAGACGCCCGTCGGTGGTCGTGAGAATCGTTCCGTCGTCCTGGACGTTTATTTCCCCGAAAAAGCCGAATGCCCAGACCCTCACCTCTTCGCTTGTCCACTTCCCTGAACCCGTATTGTTGTGGAAAGTGAGAGTCACTTTTTCGGGAGAGGGGCTCATTTCGGGATTGACGAACATGAAATTGAAGGCATCGAAGTCACGGTAGGCCTGGACCAGTCCCGTCAGGGTGTAGGATACTTCATAGACATGGTGTCCGTAGGAACCCTTGCCCCAGCAAAGCTCGATGCCGCTAGCAGTCCGGTTGATGCCGCACCGTCCCCTTTTCTCGTCAATGCTTCGGTCCACGTCCCATTCTCCCTCGTTTGTGTAGGGGACGCCGTTCTCGTCGACGACCGAGAAATCCCTTACCGTCATATCGCCGAGATTCTCGATGGGGATGTACCATTCGGTCCCGGTCTGTCCTGTTACGTCCCATATCTGGGTGACCCGGGCGGAACCGTCATTGTTCAGCTCCACCCGTATGTCCAGGCTCTCGAACGGCTGGGCGAATGACCGAGGAGCCGTGGCGGCAAAGAGCAGGAAAAACCCGATGACCGCGGAAATAATAGTTCTTTTCATGGCGTAAGAGTAGAAGTTTCTGCAAAGATACTTTTCAGCGCTTAATAATCAAATTCCGTCTTCGTCCTATCTTGGGTATACCGCGATGACGTTCGGAACCTTCCTCTCCCCGGAGTGGTCGAACCGGTGGTTGTCATAAGGGTGATTCAGCACCCCGTAGTCCTTGTCCCAGAGGGTGGAGGATCCTCCGCCGTCAAGGTTCATTGCGTCATGCAGGCCGAGGACCTTGCAGATGAAAGCGGTCTCGGGAATGGTGGCCCCGTCGGCCTGGGCGGGGAAGCGGCCGTCTATGACGATGAGATAAACGATTTTCCCGGAGGGTGCCTTGCTTTCCCCGTAAGAAAGGGTGCCGGAGGGGGAGTGGCCCTTCAGGGTGTAACCCACGGCTGAACGGGGATGCCTGCCGATGTAGAAATTGGATTTGTCGGACTCATCTATGATGGTGTTTCCTCCAAGCATGAGGATGGGACCGGAGGAAAGAGCCTCCCTGGACCTCCTGGACAGGGTGAGGTCCTCACTTGGTGTGCTCCCCACTATCTTCACTTTGGATTTTCTCTTTCCCCTCATCAGGAGAAGGGCATTCAACCTGAAATTCTCGGAGGAACTGCTCTCGCTTAGGACTTTGCCCTCGTCCTTCACGAATGTAGTGGGAGTGAGCTCCCTCATATTGAAGTAGCTTCCGTTTATGGCCATGGCCGCTCCATGGGCCATTGCGGTCTCTGAAGTGGCCTTCGCATTCTTTCCGTCCTCTTCAAGCAGTTCGGTGTGGAACCTTCGCATGGGATAGCGTATGATGGCGATGTTCTGGACGGAGGAGAACATCTCCACGCTGGCCCATCCTGCCTGGGCCCCGCCTCCGAGATCAACCCAGTGCCAGTCTGCCTGGACAAGGGTCAGGGAGTCGGCAGGGCTTCCCGCTTTGTATGGGTCCACATTCTCCTGGGACCTGAGAATGGTGCAGGGGAGGGTGAGCAGCAGAAGAAGTATGGCTGGGCGAAGAACTGAATGGAATGAGTAAAGATGCCTTGTCATGGATTGTCGGTATTAGGAAATTATTTGGCTTTGAACTCTTTTTTGAAGGGGGCGAGGTTGCCGCCTTCCGGGTTACGGAGCGAGTTATGATCCTCGAGGATGGCGAAGACTACTTTTCTGAACTGGTCCTTGAACTCCTCTTCTTCCAGGACCTGATGGAAGATTTCTGCCACATGGGACGGGGGGTTGCCGTAGGCCCCGCATCCGAGCGCTCCCAGGACGATGGCGTCATGGCCGTTCTCCAGGGCTATCCGGAGGATTGTCCGGACCTTTCTCCTGGTGGTTCTCTCATCTTTTTCATTGAGCCTTCCCCCGGGGGTGAGCATCGGACTTTTCAATGCCGCTACCGATACCACCCCTATCGTGAATGGCTCGTCCATGAGGGCGTAGCCCTTTCTCTCGCTCTCCCTGAAGAAAGTGACGCAGGGGGAGTATATCCCGCCCCACTCCGGGTGCATCGGGTAGTGGTCCTCGCTCTTCTCGAGACCGAGGGCAGGATACTGACGGATCATCTCGGGTGAGAACCGGTATAATGAGAGGATGAGGTTGGAGCGGCGGCAAAGCTGCTCTTCCTGGGCCCCGGCCCCGCTCTGGACTCCTCCTCCCGGGCGGGAACTGCTGGCCATGTTCAGAAGGGCCACCGCATAGCCGTCCCGGTCCAGGGTGCGTGCCACCTCTATGCAGTCACCGCTTACCACCTCGACCCTGCATCCTCCCTCCACCGGAGGGTAGCCCTCCAGTTCGAAAGGCTCACTGTACATCATGGATTCTTCCTGCAGTATGTCGGTATTCTCGAAGCGGTAGCGTCCGGTGTACTTGTCCTCGTAGTAGCCCCTTGCAAAGATATCCAGGTTCTGCTCGAATATCTTGACCCGGAGTCTCTTGACATCGGAGTAATTTGCTGAAGTGAATTTTTGCGGTTGCATGTTGTTCCGTAAAGGGGTTGTTTGATTCGTTATGCGGCGTGCCAGGGTGTCATTTCATGGCAATGAACAGGAAAACAATGTGTCCCACTATCATGGCAACGGATATGGGGACGACGAAGAAGGTGACCGTGGATTTTTTTCCGTGGATGTCCTTTCCCTCAGTATGCCGTGCCCAGAGAATAAGTCCCAGCCAAAGGGCGGATCCTCCCGCCAAAACCCAGAGGGGGCCTGTCTTCGCCGCGCTGCTGAGTCGGGAAAGCAGCAAGAGAGTGAGCTTCGGAATATAGTAGGGGATGGTGGTAAAGCACATCCCCAGGAAGACAAGAGCCTTCCACAGGAAGGGCTTTTTGTCGGGGGAGGCGCCCCATGCCTTTATATTGCAGGCCAGGATGCCCAGAACGAGCGCAATGCTTAGGGACAGACAGGACAACCCCGCCTCCGTCCGGCCATGTATTATTAAGAGCGGTCCCAGCAGTACCATGAGGAAAAACCCTCCCGCGAGAATGATTGGCAAGGAGGAGGACTCTTTATTCCCCATCGACGGGGACTTGGGAGAATTGAGGGGGGCTACGGGGCGATTGCATCTTTTCTCAGGTGTCTTATCCAACCCTGGCCCATCCTTGCCAGGCATTTCGTCTGCAAAGGTGATTGTGGCGGCTGCCTCCTTGTCTTCGCTCTCTGAAAAAGAGGACGGAGAGGGGGTTGTCAGGCCCAGTGGAGCCCCGGTCCTGTAGGGACGGTCTTTCTTTATGCAGCGGCAGATTTGGCCCTCTCCCACCCCATGTTCCCGGAAATACTTTTCCCTCATCCTGGTGGCATATTCAATGGGACTCTCCCTTACGTAGCGGGCATCGTAATAGAAAAGATGGTATTCCAGCCTTGAAGGGTCATTTTCGGGATAGTAGGTCGAAGCGGGGTCTGACGGGACCATGTTCATGTATGCCTTGGCAAAGGCGGCCTCGCTTTGAGATTCAGCTTTGAAATAAATGTCATTCTCACCACTTTGCCAGCCTATCTCGGTGATGGGGAAGGGAGTCATGTGGGTGAAAAGGACTTTTCCGTCGGAGGCGTCTATGACAAGTATGCCTTCCATGCATACCAGACAGTCAAGCCGGTCGTTCTCCCGGGGAAGTGTGCCCTCGGAAAAGATCCTTCCGTAGACAAAAAACCTGTCACCTCTGCCGTTCCACATCATGGGCCCTGCGAAAGCCTCGTCCATGACTATGTCATCCCTTAGGGAAATGATTTCTCCCGTCAGGGTGTCACAGACCGAGAGACAGTACGTCCGGGATGGTCCCTTGTCATCGGGAGCGGAGGATTCCTGGAAAAGATATCTGGAGCTGTCAGGGCTATGGAATTTGTGGATATCCACTCCCGGCTTCCTTTTGGCCTGTCCGGGGTCCTGGGCAGAGTCAGGTTTGTCGAAAACACTGTGGGTGCCCCTTTTTAGAGGGGCGGACCTGCTTTTGAAAAAGATGTCATTCCCTCCATCCTTCCAGCCTATTTCAGTGACGGGGGAGGTAAGTTCATGGGAGAAGAGGACCTCCCCGCTGTTTGCGTCCAGGACGAGGATTACCTCCTGGACGGGGATATCTTCAAGATCGTCATCCATGCAGGGAAAAGTCCCTTGGGGATAGATGGCTCCACGGACGAATACCCTGTCCCCTCGTTCATTGAACATGGCGTCCGCCGAGGGGGTCCCGTACATTAAGACGTTGTCCTTGCTGAAGAGGATATTCCCGGTGAGGGTGCCGCGCATGATGAGTTCATCGGTCTCGGTGAGCCCGCTTTCGCCAAGGCCATGGCATTCCTGGCAGAGGAACTTGGACCCGTCGGGAGAGAAGTACTTAATGGTTTCCGTTAACATGTGAAAACATCTGTTGCGCATCCATGGAAACAAAGATAGGATTTTTATCTGAAATGCCATTGCCGTTTTTTTGCTAACTTGCGCCCGTTATTCCAGTTATCCTTCAAGATGAATAGTAGACGAGCACTCCTTGTTTTGATTTCGCTTCTCGCCCCGATGCTCCTCGGGGCGCAGGACCCCCCTTCCTCATTATCACCCGCCTCCGTCATTGAGGAGGCCAGGATTCTCCGAAGCCAGTACCGTTTCGAGGAAGCGGCGCAGCTCCTCTCCTCTGCCATGGACCCTGCCGCCCCTTCGGTGCAGCTCCTTTCCGAACTTGCCGACTGTCACTTCCAGTCGGGAGAGCTGGAAAACGCACGCAGTGTGTACGGCGTCCTTTCGTTGATAAGCCCCGAAGACCTCACCTGCAAGGTCCGCCTTGCAGTCATTGACTTCAGGATGAGGAACTATCCTGCGTGCATAGAACTTGGCAGGGAGATAACGAAGACCGATACCATACCGAGCATTCTCTCTATGCTCGGGGATGCCTATGTACAGGAGCAGCAGCCGGACTCCGCCATCCTCCATTATGAGATGTCCCTTCAGAGAAAACCCCGCAACGCCACTGTGGTTTCTAAACTGGCCACGCTGCTGGTGAACAAGAACGAGTACAAGAGGGTCCTTGACCTCACCGGGGGCTATCTTTCGCTGGACCCGGGGAACATCCCCATCCATTCCATCAGGGGGAAGGCTTTCTACCTTGAGAAGGAGTACTGGAACTCAAGGGACGAGTTCCTCTTCCTCAGGGATTCCCTGGAGGACGACTCTTACTACACTCATCTCTATCTGGGACTCAGCCTCATTGAGTGCGATGCTTTCCCCGAGGCCGAGGAGGAGCTCCTGAAGGCATGGCAGAGGGATTCCTCTGACGTGAACCTTGCGCTATCGCTTGCATATCTCGAGGACAAGTACCATTACGATGACATCACCCCGTCCCT
The DNA here is from genome assembly GCA_905235445.1 of uncultured Bacteroidales bacterium. GTDB lineage: Bacteria > Bacteroidota > Bacteroidia > Bacteroidales > UBA932 > Cryptobacteroides. The sequence continues at coordinate 3,948 of CAJOLJ010000023.1, read as the reverse complement.
CAAGTGGCTGGACAAGGCCAGGGACATGCTGCGCCCGGACCCCAGGGTCCTTTACAGGATCTACTATGCCCGGGCCTTCGGGCATTACCGCCGCTTTGAATGGGACGGAGCCATCGAGTACTACCAAAAAGCCATTGCGACGGATCCCCGTAGGTATGAATGCTACACAGCCCTGGCTTACTGCTACAGCAGCAAGAAAGACTTCCGAAGCGCCATTTTCTGGTACGAGAGATTCCTGAAGGTGGCAAGCAAGAATGACCCCGACTATGAGCTCGCCAGGGAGAGGCTGGAGGACGTGAAAAGGGAGCAGTTCATGTATGAAGGGAAGTAGTGTGCACAGCGGGAAGAGGAGGGGGGAGGAGTAGCTGAAGTGTGCCACCCAGCAAGCCTGGAGCGGGGTATAGGGTACGACCTCCCCCCTCCAGGGCTTTTTATGCAACTAGGTGATATATTGGAAAAAGTTGTACTTTTGCACTCCGTTCATTGGAAGTTAGCCGTTTCCCCTTTGCCGGGAGAAGAGGGGCAGTTGATGGGGAAGGAGGCATAACAAAGTTATTATGAAAAGAATAAGTCTATTGATCATAGTTGCGATGGCCCTTTGCGAGACCTTCTGTCATGCCCAGGTCATAACAGCATGCAGGGACTCCGTCAAAGAAGGGTACAACTTCTGGCTGTACACTCCGCAGGGGTATCTCGAGGCCACGGACTCGGTGAAGAGGACAAAGCCGCTGATACTGTTCCTTCATGGCGGCAGCCTCATTGGCCGCAATATGAACACGGCTATCCGCTACGGGACCATCGATGCCATCAAGAGGGGACAGAGGATAGATGCAGTGGTAATCCAGCCACAGACCTTCGGCAAGGAAAACGGAATGAGGACCGCCTGGAACCCGGACCGCCTGATAAATATCCTGGACTGGGCAAAGGAGAAGGTGCCTTATGACACCACGAGGGTCTATGTCCTGGGCATGAGTACCGGTGGGGTGGGCACCCTGGAATTCTCCTACCAGCATCCCGAGAGGGTCGCTGCTGCAATGGCGGTGTGCGGAGCCATCCCCCGTCCTGAATTCTCCAACCTTGACGAGGTCCCCCTCTGGCTCATCCATGGGACCAAGGATGAGGTCATAGACTCAAGCCGTTCCCAGGTCGTGTTCGACTGGCTGCACACTTTTGCTACGGGAGCGAGGGTGAGGCTCGACTTCATGGAAGGCTTCGACCATTCCAAGATCGCAAGGATATTTTATACCGAGATGGTCTACGACTGGCTCTTCAAGCATTCGTTGTCCCAGGACGGAAGGCCGGCGGACACTACCGTCGAATTGACAAGGAGAGTCATCGACAGGGCCTATATGGATGTGGACGATGATTTCAGGAAATCTCTCACCATAATCGACAAACCGTAATTCCCGTTTTCAAAAAAGAACCGACTTGGATATAGTCATCACATACGTATGCGGGGAGGACCCTCAGTGGCAGGATGACTATGCCAGGACTCTTGACGTGCCTCCCATTGAGAAGAGATACAGGGACATGGGGACGCTGAAGTATCTTCTCCGGGGCATTGAAAAGTACATGCCTTCGGTGGAGAGGGTGTTTCTTGCGGTAAGCAGGGATTCACAGGTTCCCGGGTGGGTGAACAGGGAGGAAGTCCATGTCGTGAGACATGATGAGTTCATCCCGGGGGAGTATCTTCCCACGTTCAACAGCACCGCCATCGAAATGTTCCTTCACAGGATCCCCTCCCTCGGGGAAAGGTTCCTGTATTTCAATGATGACTTCTTTCCGGTGGGGCCCATATCGGAGGATGACTGCTTTCCCGGCGGCAGACCGCGGACCGGGTTCTCCACCATTCTCTTTTCACCGACGGATTATCTCAAACGCTGTCGCAACAGTGACGCCCTTTCAAGGAAGATTCTCGGCCTTTCCCCGTCCCCTCTCTTCGTGAGGCCCCAGCATAACTGCTCCCCGATGCTTAGAAGCGTCAATGGGAAGGTCTTTGAAATGGCCAGGGAGGATATCCTCTCATCCATTACCACCGTGAGGAGTCCTCGCAACATCAACCAGTACCTCTTCCTGGACTACATGCTCCACAGCGGGATCGCCATAAGACAGAGGCAGAAAGCCAAGTTCTTCTCGCTCGGGTTCAGAAAGGCGGAGGACGTTGCCTCATTCATCCTGGATAGCGGCGGGGTGTCCCTTCTGTGCCTCAATGACGCCAAGATGCCTCCCGAAAAGTACCTGCGAAGCAGGGATGTCCTCTTGGAGGCATTCCAAAGAAAGTTCCCGCAGAAGAGCAGGTTCGAGGTCTAGGGCCGTTCCTATTTCCCTGACCGTAATTATGTGCTGGACGGGGTCAAACTTCCTGCTTGGAAATTCCACTTCATTTTCCGGGTCGATAGGCGCATTATTCCCTGGAAAGGAGACTTTTGTCGTTGGAATTCCATAACTTTGGACGAAAAAGATTTCAATGCACAACCTATGAAGAATTATTTAACCATCGTTACCGCCTTCCTCCTGGTCGTTCTGACACTTCCCTTAAGGGCAGGGGAAGCCGTCCATGCCAGGTTACTGTACGTCTATGTCGAGTCCTCCGGGCTGAATCATTATGGCTCAACCATCAAGATAAAGCCCCGGATAGACTATGTCCTGCTTTCCGACATTGACAACCGCCCGTTGGAACTTATCACCCTCGAGGAAGATTTCGTGTGGCCAGGAACGCTTGTCACTCACAATCTGTACATTCCGGCCGGCACCCATGTGGATAACTTCCATTTGCAGATACGCTCAAAGGTAGGCAATAAGAATACACAGACCTGCAATTCCGCCTACTATGTGGTGACCCCCTCCAGCGATTCTTTCACCCTTACCTTGGAGACTGCGGACAAGAAGTACTCCGCAAAAGCTTCCTCCCATGCAGGCATCATCAGAAAGGAGGCAATGTTTTATTCCAGTGCCGCCCCCTCGTCGTCAATCTCTACCGATGAGTGGGTCAGCGCCAGGAAAAAGGAAATTGCCGCCGCCGCCACTTTAAGGACCGTCTATCCGGAGGGCAGGATACGTCCGACTTCCGTAAATGTCCTTATCGACAACTGGGGTGTGAATGGCAGCAAGGACAGGCAGAAGATCCGCCTGGACTATGTGATCCGTAGTTTAAGCGATAACAAAGTGGTGGAAGTTAAAAGCTGGGAGAAAACAGGCATCAGCAAGAAGGAATTGACCCTTCAGGCACCTTCCGGATGCTATATTGAACAGGCTATCCATGTCCAGTACAGGCAGAAGAGCGGTGACTCCTGGTCCAACCGTCTCGTTGGCGTGACCATGGTCGACAGCCAGAACAATGTGCACGTGGACTTCTTCTGTTTGGACAGGACGGACGGCAGGGTCTCAACTACCCGAAAGAATTTCTATTACGATGCCCAGAGCAGCACTTCTTTCATCGATAGGATGAAGAAAATCAAGGAGGGTCGCTTCGCAGACAATGCTTATGGCGTAAAGAAATAGGCTTGCTTGGGGTCTTCTCCTTGCCTCATCTTCTTCTATTATGCCAAGCTTGATGGCAAGCTTTTTCACATGTTTATGAATACTTTCCAGCTGGCATCCCTCTCCATCTGCCGTCTTGACCATACGGACAAGTTTGGGCAACCTGGCCTCGGTTCCATGCAGGATACTTACAATTAAGAAAGCGGGCAGGATTGTTCGTAAGCACTCAACGGCTTTTTAGGATTTCCAGAGCGTGATAGATACCTTTGCCATAGTGCTAAATTTTCATACATATGGCAAACAAGAAAGAATACGAGTCAATCCTCAAGGCTTATGAGGAGGAGGGAAAGTCCCTCGGCAAGTCACTGGTCGACTATTGCTTAGAGTCGGGAGTAGACTTCGACAAGTTCCAGCGCTGGTACCTAAAGTACAGCAACGGCATTCAGATAATTCCTCTCAGGGATGTCA
>CAJOLJ010000022.1 GCA_905235445.1 uncultured Bacteroidales bacterium | reverse complement strand
GAGAGTAGGTCGCCGCCGTTCTTCGACATCCCGATTGCACTACAGCAGTCGGGATGTTTTCATTTATGGTCCCGCCATATTACATCCGTTTTACTTCAATTGGATTGAGGGAGAGGAGGAGTAAGTGTTGTGAGGGGGGCGGTACCTGACAATCTTCCTGTTATTCAAATATTTTGCTATCAGATAGTTGTATATTGTCCCTTTTTTGCTATCTTTGCCTAGACACTAAATAAAGAGACGCAGCGATATGGGACCAATACTTGCCCCGGGACTACTATCCATACTTCCTTCCCAGAATTCTATGTGGAGGCTGGATTGGAAGGCGATCGATGAAGAGATACTTCTTAAATTTCTTCCGCAGGATGTCCTATATGTCAAGGGTTCCTCCCGCCGCAAGGATATTTACCCCCTCAATCCCCGTCCAAGGACGGAGGCTCTTGTGAGACTGGATGAGTTCCGTCTCCTCCCGACGGCCCAGCGCCTGGAACTTTTCCTCTCTTCGCTCCTCCTGGATATCGGCAAAGTCGGGGCACCCCGCAGCGCCAATACATCCTCTCCTTTCTATACCAAGGCTTCGAGTTCCCTTGCAAGACGGTTCCTGTTCGAGCATTTTGACCTGGGCGGGTCCCAGTTCCTTCAAAATATACGCGAGACGACGGTGCTGCTTGTAAAATACCAGTCCCTGCCCCTTCGCCTTCCGAAATTATCATCCCCCAGGAGCATTCTTCTTCGACTGAGCTCCAATGGGGAACTCGCTCCCGACTATTCTTTCAAGGCACAGTGCATCCTCGCAGAGGCCTGCGTCAGGTCAATGTTCCCGGTGGACCGGGATCATCATCTCAGTGTCATCGAAGAGTCCAGGGAACTATCCCGCTCCATCGGCTGCTACGATGCCCCCTATCCTTTCAGGAACGGGCGTGAACTCGTTCTTGCATGTAGCGGCATGATGCCAAATCCCGATGCGGTGATATATGACAACAGCTGGGGGGAAGTGATCCTGCTATGTGCCCTCCCCTCTACCGGCAAGGACCGCTACTGCAAGGACCGCTGGCCCGATTTTCCGGTCATCGTGCCGGATGACATCCGCAAGGAGAAGGGCTTCGACCCGGGAAAGGATGTATCTACGATACTCGGTGCCGCACAGGACATTGCCGAGCGTTACCTCAGGGCCCATCAGAGTTTCGTGTGGAATGCCCCTTCCCTGGGACATAAGATGCGCTCCCAGCTGATTGAGTTTTTCAGGGACGCCGGAGCCAGGGTGAGGATAGTGTTCCTGGAGGCTTCCTGGTCTGAAATCCTGCGTCGCAACGCAGCCCGAGAGAACCCCATACCGGTCAGGGTCCTCCTGAATATGCTCGGCAGGCTGGATTTCCCGGAAAGAAGCGAAGGAGATGACGTCGAGTGGGTAATCTACCAGGATGCTCCCGAAGACGTGGTTGACTGAAAATTAAACTTAGTTCTGAATCCTACAGGAAAATATGTCCCAAACCTCTCTTCCCCGTCCCCGTCCCATAGGCCCCAAGTGGGTAAGGGAAAATTACACCAAGCGTGAAGTCATGATCCCGATGCGGGACCATGTAAAACTATATGCAGCCATCTATTCACCAAAGGATGCGGCCCCCCATCCCGTTATCATGGTCCGAAGTCCCTACAACTTCTCCCCTTACGGGAAAGGCTTTTCCAGAAGCCTCCATACCCAGCACTACATGTTCCTGCAGGGACGCTATCACATAGTGTACACCAATGTCAGGGGAACCGTGCTGAGCGAAGGACAGTTCGAGAACGTGAGACCGGTGCGGACGGATGGGGGAGTGGATGAACTGACAGATACCTTCGACACCATTGAGTGGCTCCTAAGCAATCTCAGGACCAATGGTTCAGTGGGCATCAAGGGCATATCATACCAGGGTTTCTACGCAACTCTCGCATCCCTTTGCGGCCATCCCGCACTTAAGGCGGTGTCCCCCCAGGCCCCTGTGACGGACTGGTTCCTCGGTGACGACTCTCACATGAGCGGAGCCTTCCAGCTTCCGATGTTCTCTTTCGCCTCCTCCTTCATGAGGCCCCGCCTGCGGCCGGCCATACGCTACAGCAAGCCTCTCGTGGCCCCGGACAAGGATATCTATGACTGGTACCTGGAGAGGGAACCGCTCGGGGAGCTCCTCTCTTTGCTGAAGGGGAGGATACCGTTCGTAACCGAGATGGTCCAGCATCCGACTTACGACTCTTTCTGGAAAGAGCGCAACGCCTCCCATCATCTTGAAAGCACACCCTCCACCCCGATGCTCTGTGTCGGGGGGTGGTATGACGGTGAGGACTGCTATGGGAGCCTGGATACTTTCAGGAAAAAGGAAGGCTCCCCCTACTCGGGAGACAACTTCCTGTGCATGGGTCCCTGGTATCACGGAGGCTGGAAAAACACTTCCTATGACAGGCTCGGGGAAGTGGTCTTCGGAAAAGGAAGCGCAAAGTATTTCCTGGAAGAGGTTGAGTATCCTTTCTTCAGCCATTATCTTGAAGGAAAGGGAGAAAAGCCCTCCTACAAGGCGGTCGTACTCCCTTCCGGGGAGACTGATGAAAAGAAAAGACAAAGCGACAGCATCCCTCCCTCCCAGTGGCAGTATCTTTCTTCCTGGCCCCCGGAGGGGGCAAGGAGGGCGGTGCTGTATCTGTCTTCGCAGGAACAGCTCACCGGGGAACCGTCCCTGGGTCCCGATGAGGTGGTTTCCCAGTTCATATCGGACCCTCTGCACCCTGTCCCTTACTGCTCGGAGACCACACTGAGGGTCAGCCGTGACGCCCAGGTCGGGAACCAAAGGTTCGCAGCCAGGAGAACCGACGTTCTCACTTTCACTTCCCCTGTCCTCCAGGAAGAGTTCAGGGCCCTCGGAAGCGTCGTGGCGCACATCCGGGTGGCTGTATCCACATCCGATGCGGATATCGTGGTCAAGCTCATTGATGTCCGCCCTGACGGTTTCTGCATGCTGGTCCGTTATGGAGTGCTGCCCCTCAGGTTCAGGGAGTCTTTCGAGAGGAGCGTCCCCGCCCTTCCCGGGGAAATCTATGATATCGATGTGCCTCTTTGTGACATCGGCCATACCTTCCTCCCGAATCACCGGATAATGGTCCAGGTCCAGGGCAGCCTCTACCCTTCACTGGCGATGAACCCTCAGAGGTGGCTTGAGAATCCTTACGAGGCCCTCTCGTCCGATTATGTGAGAAGCACAGTGTCCCTGTACGGGGGATCATACATTGGAATTGACACACTATAAATACCCCAAAATCATGAAAGACAGACAAATTGGCTTAGTCCTGTGCCTGGTGGCACTCTCTGCGGCACTCTCCTCATGCCTCTCCCCTCAGTCCGGGACCTGCCCGAAGTGCGATGACCAGCAGCTTATTATCGGTGATGACATCGCGGTTGTCCAGACCCAGTACGGGGCGGTGCGCGGTTACATCCTCAGGGACGTGTACACCTTCCTTGGCATCCCTTACGGGGCCTCCACCGCAGGTGAGAACCGCTTCATGCCCCCTGTGGAACCCAAGGCCTGGAAAGACACCCTGGACGTGGTCTTCTACGGCAGCGTCTCCCCCCAGAACATGGAGAACCGTTATTCCGATGCGATGAGCTCCTTCCGTGACCACTGGAACTATACCGATGCGGGGGAGGATTGCCTGAAACTTAACGTATGGACTCCCGCCACCGATTCTGGGAAGCGTCCTGTGCTTGTATGGATGCACGGAGGCGGCTACACCTCGGGTAACGGCATCGAGCAGGACGGCTATAGCGGGGCCAACTTAGCAGGTTCTGCAGATGTGGTGTTCGTATCGGTCAACCATCGTCTCGGTCCCGTGGGTTACAGCGATTTCTCAGCCGTCGACCCCAGGTTCAAGGCTTCCGGCAATGCGGGGGTTCTTGACCTCGTGCAGGCACTAAGGTGGGTCCATGACAATATCGCCTCCTTCGGCGGGGACCCCTCCAACGTGACAATCATGGGACAGTCCGGCGGCGGCTCCAAGGTGTGTACCGTCCTTGCGATGCCCACCAGTGCGGGTCTCGTAAGCAAGGCAGTCCCCCTCAGCGGAAACTCCACCGCCGCAATGGACCAGTCCGTCTCCCAGGAAATCGGCAGGAGAATCTATGCAAAGGCCGGGAAAGACATGAAAAAACTCCAGGACATGCCCTGGAGGGAGTATCTCGCCCTGGCCAATGAGGCCGCTGCCGAGTACAACAGGGATATGGGACTGGCCGGGGGAACTACCCTTACAAGCAGGTTCCGCAGGGCCGGCTTCAGCCCGGTAGCCGACGGGGAAATCATCCCCAAAGGGAATTTCTACTCGGACCATCTTGACGCTGCGAGCGCAAAAGTACCTATGATGCTCTGTTCCACCGCAACCGAGTTCGCATCCAGTGCGAATGACCCCGCCCTCGATAAGATAAGCAAGGAGGAGGCGGTAGCAACCCTTGCCAAGACCTACGGTGAGGAGAAGGCTGCCAAGGCCTACGAGGCCATTTCCAGCAGCATGCCCGACTGGACACCATTCAAAATCATGGCTTTCATAACCAGCGGGTTCCGCTCAGGGGTCGTCAATACAGCCCTTTCCAAATACGCCCAGGGGGCACCTGTGTACGTCGCCCTGTTCGACTGGGATTCCCCGCTATTTGACGGTAGGATGCACAGCCCCCACTGCTCCGACATATGCTTCTGGTTCCGTAACACCGACCTGATGCTCACCCATACCGGTGGTGGAGCCAAGCCAAGGGCCCTGTCCGGGAAGATTGTCCGGGAAGATGTCCGGGGCGCTGCTGAGTTTCATGCGGACCGGAAATCCCAACTGCGACGGCCTTCCCCAGTGGGACGCCTTCAATCCAGATACCAGGGTGACCATGGTCCTGGACGACGAGTGCCACCCTGTCCAGAACCTCGATACCGAGGAGATGGAAGTCCTGAAGTAGAAGAGTCTCCCCTCATATGCGAAGAAGTCCCGCACTGCGGGACTTCTTTTCAGAATGTCATGTAGGTCCTTCAGCCGGGACTACCCGGAAGTCCAGCCGGGGGAACTGCTCTTTGAAGTGAGTCCTGCCGCATAGGGTGATGACAGGTTATTTGCCAACCATGGCGTGAGTCTATAACATTGATAATTCAGAACATTTGGGGAAGTTTGTCGGGATTTCCGACAAACTGAAAGGAAGCATAGTATCATCTACTTCTTCAAGTGGCTTTTCCATCAGTCCTAGTTCAACGCATTGTTTGTGGACAAGCTTAAGATAGCGGCGAAGGACCATTATTGATGGAAATTGTCCTCGCTCGTTATACCAGGCCATCAAGTCTTTCTTCCCTTTGGAACTATTGCAAGACTTACAGCAGCAAACAAGATTGTCAGCATTGTCCTCGCCGCCTTTGATACGTGGAAAGAGGTGGTCAATAGACAAATTATCAGTCGCTCCGCAATATACGCAACGGGCACCGTTTTCCATCTTCCATCGTTCATCCTTGAACAAAGAACTTATCTGCATTTTCCCGGATAGAAGGCCATTGTATAGCCGCATCCGGATGATGAATGATGTCTTGTCATACGTTGGTATTGCACGAGATAATCCGTCGTGCGCCATCGCAAGATTGGCGTATGACCAGTAAATCAGTTCCGCAACCGTATTTGGATGTATTTGAGGCATTGCATATTAAGTTTTATTCCTTCATAGTGGGCGAGCCTCTCATGGAAGAAGTCTCCTGTCCATGTCTGTATGAAAAGAAAAACCTAGAGAGCACAGTCACGGAGTTCCTCCCAGGAGGGGAGGGTGACGACCTTGCGGAACCCTTCGGCGGGATTGTCGCAGCGCTTCAGGATCATAGTGTTATCCCCGTTTGTCAGTACCAGGAACCTGGCCCCCAGGACCATGTCATAGCGCATTGCCTGGAATGCAACTTCCTTGTCAATGGGCACCTCGGGACGTTTGCACTCAACTATCACCACCGGCCTGGCCCCCCTTCCGTATACGACGATATCCGCCCTGTACTCCTTGGCTCCTTCCAGTCCCTCGAGGGTCTGGAGCGGGGAGAGGGCCTGCATCCCGACCTCTGAGTTCATCTTCTCGAAAGGAACCCCGAAGTCATTGTGAAGCACACCTATGAACCACTGCCTCACTCTCTCTTCGGGAGTGAGGGGGACCATTTTGCGGCGAAGCGGGTCGTATACCTGGGGGGTGGTTGCCATTACTTCCAGGTTTCCCCGATGAAAGAAATCATTTCGTGAAGTTCCTCCTCGCTGAAGGCATGAAGAGTGTACATGTACTCACCCATGTCGGGGGCAATCGCGGCGGGGATCCTCTCGTTCATGGCTATCCTGTTACCGTAGCGGGAGCGGATCTCCTCGGGAGAGTGGACGTAGTTGTGGGCATCCCGTCTGCCGTAGTACAGGCACCAGTGGTCCGCATCCTTGGGCAGGGAAGAGGCGCTTGCCCTGTCATGGACCATCATCTCGGCCCAGATGTCGTAGACATCGCTGTTGTGGGCGAAGTTCATCATGTCGGGTGTGTAACCTCCCGCAGGCCTCATGTTCACTTCGAGACCTATGAAGTCCCCCTTCTTCCCGAGGGAGCCTTTGTCCACGGAGAGGCGGAAGAACTCGAAATGGACGAAACGGCTCCTGACCCCGAAGGCCTTCACCGTGGCACGCCCCCTTTCACGAAGCTGCCCGGGAACATCCTTCAGGACGTAGTACACCATGTCCAGGTTGTCGTTCACTATATCCATCACGGAGGGAGGGAAATGAGCGGAGGACTCGAAGAGAGGCTCTCCCTCGGAGTCCACTATGGCATCGTAGGAGTAGATGTCCCCCGTGATGAATTCTTCCATGACATAGGGAACGGCGGGCTTGGTGTCGAAGAAATGACGCAGCTCTCCCTCGTCTGAAATCTTATATGTAGCCTCGGCTCCCACTCCGACCTCGGGTTTCACGATGATGGGGTAGAGGACTTCCCCGATGAAGGAAAGGGCGTTTTCCAGGGTGTCGACCTTGGCCTGGCGGGCGGTGGGAATCCCGCCCTTGGCATAGAATTTCTTCATCTCGGCCTTGCTCTGGAAAGAGACTATCTGAGCGGAATTCACCCCGGAGGTGATATTGAAGTCGGTGCGAAGGGAAGCATCCTGGGAGAGCCAGAACTCGTTGTTGGACTCCAGGAAATCTATCTTCCCGTAATGGAAGGCATAGTATGCGACTGCCTTGTACATGGAGGGGTAGTCCTTCATGTCGTTTACCTTGTAGTATTCGGTGAGGGACCCTTTCAGTTCGGAAGGCAGCCCGTCATAGGGGGCATCGCCTATTCCGAGGACATTTACGCCTCTTTTTTTCAGGCGGTCACAGAAGTTCCAGTATGTCCTGGGGAAATTCGGGGATATGAAAATGAAGTTCATAAGCAGTCGTCGTTTTTTCGTATTTGCAGTCCTATTTGTTGTCCGTGTCTTTTGGAGGGATGGGCCCCTGCCTTTATCCTCATATGTCGCAGGCAGGGATGCGGGGAATCCCCCAAAAGGACATGCAAATTTAGCAAATCCACCCGATATGGCCCAATTCCTTGATGTGTGTTGATTTATGAGGGGAGTGAAGTACCCCTCCCGAATCCTTGTCCTTTCCCGCTTGAATCCTTCCATCCCTGATGCAAGTTTATCCCTTCCCCTGCATTCTTATTTGCAGAAGTGTGCGATAAGTCATATTTTTGCACCACACAAGCAACTATTCTTTTATGATAAGAAACGCAGTTAAAGGTGCATCCTTCCTTGCGCTCCCACTCTTCCTTCTTCTCCTCCTCCTCATTCCCCCCTGTCCGCTTCGTTCCCAGGGAAGGGCTGAGCGGTTCACCATCAGTGGCTATGTGACGGATTCACTGACGGGGGAGGTCCTTATCGGGGCCGGCGTGCTCCATGAACTGAGGGACGGGAAAAGCAGCGGCGCCGTCACGAATTCCTACGGCTACTACTCCCTGACAATCCCCTCGGGGGCCTATCCTCCCGGCGAGGGGATTACCATCCAGTGTTCCTACGTCGGCTACGGAAGTGTCGCCGTTGAAATAGAACCCGGAAAGGATATGTCGCTGAACTTCAAGCTTCTCCCTTCGGAGACCCTCCAGGGGGCTCAGGTCTCGGCGAGCAAGGAGAGCGGCATCAAGTCCACTTACCTGGGGGCCCTCGATGTACCGGTCAACCATATCAAGAACGTCCCGGTGCTCTTCGGCGAGGCCGACGTCATGAAGGCCATCCAGCTCATGCCGGGAGTCCAGGGAGGGACGGAAGGGACCTCGGGACTGTACGTGAGGGGAGGAGGGGCCGACGAGAACCTCATTCTCCTGGACGGCGTCCCCATCTACAACGTCGACCACATGTTCGGCCTGTTCTCGGTCTTCCAGCCCGAGGCGGTGAAGAAGGTGACCTTCTACAAAGGTTCCTTCCCCTCCCGCTACTCCGGGAGGATTTCCTCCATCATCGATATCCGCACCAATGACGGCAACATGAAAGAGTTTGGGGGAACGTTGGGCGTGGGACTTATTTCCGACAAACTGCATCTTGAAGGCCCCATCATAAAGGACAAGCTCAGTTTCTCCCTGTCGGGAAGGGCCATGAACACTTTCTTCTACAGTCCCATCATCCTCGCTGCGCTGAAAGGTGATTTCGCGAACTACTACTTCTACGATGTAAACGGCAAGGTGACGTGGAGACTCTCCGACAAGGACCGCTTTTACTTCGGCTTCTACACGGGGTCCGACACCATGCCGGCGAGCTTCAAGGGAAAGTACGATTCCCAGGACCGGACGGACGACTATTACAGTTCGATGGTCGGCCGTATCGGCGTGAACTGGGGCAATACCGTAGGTTCCGTGAGGTGGAACCACGTCTTCTCCTCCACCCTCTTTTCCAATACCACTCTTTCCTACAACACCTACCGCATGAAAATGGGGATAGGCTATTCCGAGGAGGGAAGGAGCAACGGGATCCCCTATAAGAGCGACTACGGGATTGATTACAACTCGGGGATTGAGGACTACACCGCCAGGATGGATTTCGACTATACCCCAAGTCCCGCCCACCTCATCAAGTTCGGTGCGGAGTATGTCTACCATCTCTTCAAGCCCGAGGCCCTCACCGCCCTGGCCCAAGTGGTAGGCGAGGGGACACAGCAGATAGATACCACCTTCAATTTCATAGACAGCAAGAATTACGGGGGGCATGACTTCAACCTCTATGTGGAGGACGATATCTCCCTTGGGGATTACTTTACCGTGAACCCCGGGCTTCATGCCACGCTTTTCAGGGTGGAAGGCAAGAACTATTTCTCCCTTCAGCCACGGCTCAGCGCCAAGGCCTCATTCGGGAGGGGCATTTCCCTCAAGGCAGGGTATTCCCGCATGTCCCAGTATGTCCACCTGCTCTCCTCCGCAATGGTGTCCATGCCAACCGACCTGTGGGTCCCGATCACAAAGGACATAAAGCCGGTGACGTCCGACCAGTTCTCCGCCGGAATCTATTACGACGGGATCAAGGGTTGGGAAATCAGCCTGGAAGCCTACTACAAGATGATGGACAACCTTCTCGAATACAAGGAGGGTGCGGTGATAATCGGCTCCTCCGCCTCCTGGAGCGACAAGGTCTTGATGGGGAAGGGCACGGCAAAGGGAGTGGAACTCTATGTCCAGAAGACGCAGGGAAAGACTACCGGATTCCTCTCATACACCCTGGCCAAGTCCGACAGGGTGTTCCCCGACGGCAGCGTGAACTCGGGACGTCCATTCCCATTCAAGTACGACAGGCGCCATAACCTCAATATAAGCGTCAACCACTCATTCTCCGAGACTGTGGACCTCAATGCGGTCTGGTCCTTTGCCACGGGCGGGACCACTACCCTTCCCTCGATGCAGACCCTGGTGATGGCCGATGACAGCGACCCGCTTGGCTTCCTTTACCGGGCCGACTATGTCGAGGGCAGGAACAATTACCGCCTCCCTCCGTCCCATCGGCTCAATGTGGGGCTCAACCTGCATTTGTTCGGACGAAAGAGGGAGAGCATCTGGAACTTCAGCGTCTACAACCTGTACAATGCCATGAACCCCAACCTGGTGTTCCTCGATTACAATAATGAGTACAACAGGGCTGAGGACAGTTACTCCGAAAGGATTGTCCTCAAGAAATACACTATCCTGCCACTCATCCCTTCAATCAGTTACACCCTTAAATTCTGAGGCCATGAAAAAAGAAAGATACATGATTCCTGCGGTGGCTGGAGCGGCTGTGCTCCTGCTGGGTGTGCTGTTGTCCTCCTGCGAGGGTGAGATTCCGATAAAGAGGGAGTCAAAGGAACCGCTGCTTATACTTAATGCCATACTGAATGCTTCCGACACTGAGCATGCCATAGCCCTCTCCAGGTGGGAGGACGATAAACTGCTGGGGGAGACGGGGGCCACGGTTGAACTGTACGTGAACGGAAGGAAAGTCTCCACGGGAGTGCAGGTCCGGGACAAGGGAGAGGAAACCGGCATCTATGACAGATACGCTAATACCCTCTACATACTGAAGGCCTCCCTGAGGGAGGGGGATGTAGTGAAGATAACGGCAAAAAGCGGCAACCTGTACGTAGAGTCCGAAGTCCCGGTCCCGCCTGCCCCTGATTTGCTGGACGTCACCTTCAGGAAAATCATCCAGAAGCATTCCCAGACAGCCACCCTAGGACCTGGGGAAGATGACTACAGTTACAGTACCTATGAGTTCAGCCTCAATATGAAGGACCATCCCTCCTCGGATGACTACTACAGGCTGGTCGCATACCGTGAGGGGGAGATCCGTTACTGTTTCGAAGAGGTGGGCGAAGCCCCCAGGGAGGAGAGAGAGGAAGTGAAGGATTACCTCAAGTACAACTCTTCCTCAGACCCCATTCTTACGGACGGATATGCTTCCATGGACACCCAGGACGAGAGCATTGTCTCCCGGATTCTTGAGATAACCCCGGACAACGACATGAAATGTTTCACCGACCGGCTCTTCAAGGACAAGGGCGCCACGCTCACTTTCTCGATGGACAGTTCCTATGTGAAAACCACTGGAAGGTATGTCTGGAATAAGATAGACGAGAACGGGGACTTACAGTTCGCGTTTCCGACCCGTATCGAGATGGACCCCAAGGTGGCAGTGTGCCTGCGGAGCATCTCTTTCGACGAGTACTGTTACCTTCGCACGATGAATGCGGGAAGGACGGTGGGATTCAGTCTGTCGCTGATCGCCGAACCCCTCAGCATCCCTTCCAATGTGAAGGGCGGGCTGGGCTTCTTTGCTGTCGAGAATGAATCGGTCCGTTACCTTGACCTGGGTCACGTGACCGACACCGCTTTGGACCCTGGAGCGTGGTGGTAGCCCCCCGGGGCGAGCTGCCCTTCCAGGATTGCATCCCTTCCCCTTGCGATTGCCGCTGCGGGTGTCGAGGAGGGGGAGGGTTTTGGCGTACCCGCCCCCCGCTGGCATTGCTAAATCCTTCCCGAATCTTTATCTTTGCATGGACACATTACATTTTATTAGCCATGACCGACCTTTCCGCCAATCCTTTCTACACCCGTGCGCAGGAACTCATTTCCTCAGGCACTCTTCCCACCCTTCCTCTCGGCAAGCATGTCCTTGACGAGGGCAACCTCTGGGTCAACATACTCGAAGTAAGGCTGAAGGCCCCCTCCAAGGCGGTGCTCGAAGCCCATAACTCCTTCATCGATATCCAGGTCCCGCTCTCGGGTAGCGAGACCTACGGGATAAAGGACCGTGACAAATGCACTCCCCTCGGGGAGTTCAACGAAGCGGAGGACATCATTTTCTTCACCGACCCCGTGGAGGATACCGTGACGGTGCAACCTGGCGGACAGGTGACCTTCGCCCCCGAGACAGCCCATGCTCCGCTTATCGGCGAGGGCGTCATCAGAAAGGCGATTTTCAAGGTAAGGGCAGTGTAATATTCATCAAAGACCGCTACCACACAAAAGATGGCTGACGAGAAGATAATTTTTTCCATGAACGGGGTGGGGAAGGTCCTTCCCCACAATAATAAGGTGATACTCAAGGACATCTACCTGTCCTTCTTTTACGGGGCCAAGATCGGCATCATCGGTCTGAACGGTTCCGGTAAGTCCACCCTGCTCAAAATAATCGCAGGAATCGAGAAGTCCTACAGGGGAGAGGTTGTCTGGGCCCCTGGCTACAGTGTGGGGTACCTCGAGCAGGAACCGCAACTGGACCCGACCAAGACTGTCATAGAGTGCGTGCAGGAAGGGGTGAGCGAGGTCATGGAACTCCTGCGTGAGTACAATGAGATCTCCGAGAAGTTCATGGAGCCCATGGACGATGACACCATGAACGCCCTCATCATAAGGCAGGGGGAACTGACCGACCTCATAGACCACTGCGGTGGCTGGGAGATAGACTCCAAGCTGGAAAGGGCGATGGACGCCCTGCAGTGCCCTCCGCCGGATGCAAGCGTGGCCACGCTGTCCGGAGGGGAGAGAAGAAGGGTCGCCCTGTGCCGGCTGCTTCTTCGCCAGCCGGACGTCCTGCTCCTTGACGAGCCCACCAACCACCTCGACACCGAGAGCATCCAGTGGCTGGAGGCCCATCTCCAGCAGTACAAGGGGACAGTCATAGCCGTGACCCATGACCGTTACTTCCTGGACAACGTCGCGGGATGGATCCTGGAACTGGACCGCGGGGAGGGCATCCCCTGGAAGGGGAACTACTCTTCCTGGCTGGACCAGAAGACAAAGAGGCTTGCCATGGAGGAGAAAGTGGAAAGCAAACGCCGGAAGACCCTCCAGCATGAGCTCGAGTGGGTCAGGATGGCACCCAAGGCCCGCCATGCCAAGGGCAAGGCCCGTCTCGGGGCTTATGAGAAGCTGGCAAGCGCCTCTGTCAAGGAAAAGGAGGCGAACCTTGAAATCTACATTCCGAATGGCCCCCATCTCGGGAACAAGGTCATCGTGTTCAACGATGTATCCAAGGCCTACGGCGACAAGCTCCTTTTCGAGCACCTTTCCTTCGTCCTTCCGCCTGCGGGCATCATCGGTGTAATCGGTCCCAACGGGGCAGGGAAGACCACCCTGTTCCGCCTCATCATGGGCCTTGAGAAACCTGATGCCGGGACTGTCGAGATCGGGGATACGGTCAAGCTCTCCTACGTGGACCAGCAGCACCGCACCATCGACCCCGACAAGACCGTCTATGAGACCATTGCCGGGAACTCCGAATGGATAAGGCTCGGCAACAAGGACATAAATGCCCGTTCTTGGGTGTCGCGCTTCAACTTCAGCGGAGCTGACCAGGAGAAGCTCTGCGGGATCCTCTCCGGAGGGGAAAGGAACCGTCTGCACCTGGCCCTGACTCTCAAGGACGAGGGTAATGTCCTTCTTCTGGACGAGCCTACCAACGACGTGGATGTCAACACTATCCGTGCCCTTGAGGACGGTCTTGAGAACTTCGCCGGCTGTGCCCTCGTGGTAAGCCACGACAGGTGGTTCCTCGACAGGATCGCCACCCATATCCTCGCATTCGAGGGGGACGGCAAGGTCTACTATTTCGAGGGGTCCTACTCCGAGTACGAGGAGAACCGTAAGGCCCGTCTCGGGGAGAGCGAACCCAAACGCTTCAAGTACCGCAAACTTGTCGAGTAGCGGCAAGACTTGCAGGAAAATTGTGATTTGAAGGAGGTGAGCTATCTTTGCCTCCCAAAACCATAAAATCACGGCATCGCAAACAAGTTGACAATGATTGTACCGAAGGATATGACCCGTCCCGTCGAGTTTCTTGGGGACCATGTTTTCTCGCTGCTGTCCCGGGCGGCCCTCTCTTCCGGCATCCCTGCCTGGGTTGTCGGCGGGTACGTCAGGGACTGCTACCTTGGCCGGGGGAACAAGGATGTGGACGTCGTGGTAAAGGGCGATCCTTCCGTTTTCGCTTCCGCACTCTCTTCCATTCTTTCCGAAGGAGGAAAGAGGACAAAGGTGACGGAGTATACTTCCACCGGGACCCTCCTTGTCAGGGTGGGGGGATATGAAGTGGAGATAGTGCCCACAAGGGCGGGAGCCCTTCGCCGAGGACAGAACTATGTCCCCGGGACGGAACTTCCTCCCCTGGAAGTGGACCAGTCCCTCCGTGACCTTACCATAAACTCCATGGCCTTGGGCCTCGGGAAGGATGACTGGGGACGGTTGTATGACCCTTATGGGGGTCTTGCGGACCTTGCACGCGGCATCCTGCGCACCCCGGTGGATGCCCACCGGACTTTCATGGACGATCCGCTACGGATGGTAAGGGCGGCACGTTTCGCTTCCACCCTCTCGACTCCCTCCCTTCCATTCACCCTGGATGAGGCCACACACGGGGCCGTTTTCGACCTTGCCCCTTCCATATCCGACATCCCGGTGGAAAGGGTGAGGGCGGAACTGGACAGGATCCTTCTAAGCCCGGTCCCTTCCATAGGATTCCGTGTCCTGGACGCTACGGGGCTTCTTCGCTACATCATGCCGGAGGTGTGCCGCCTGAAAGGAGTCCAGACCGTTGAGGGAAGGGGACACAAGGACATCTTCGCCCATACCCTTGGCGTGCTTGACAACGTGGCCAGTATAGAGTCGGGGATGATGGAAAGAGGTGAACTGCGTGACTACAGGACCCTTCCTGACGGGACTGTAGAGTCCTGCCCCAGGACGGAGCCCAACCTGTACCTGAGGTGGGCGGCCCTGCTTCACGATATCGGTAAGCCCGCCACCAAGAAGTACGACCCCCAGAGGGGCTGGACTTTCATGGGGCACCCCTCAGTCGGGGCCAAGATGGTCAAGAGGATTTTCACTTCACTGAAGCTCCCCCTCGACGACAGGATGGCATATGTCACCAAACTTGTCTTCCTGCACCACCGTCCCATGTGCCTTTCGCAGGAGGAAGTGACGGATTCGGCAATCCGCCGCCTTCTCTTCGATGCAGGCAACGACATAGATGACCTGATGGTCCTGTGCGACTCTGACATCACCTCCAAGAACCCTCGCAAGGTCGCCATGATAAGGGAGAACTTCGAACTGGTGCGGGAGAAACTCCAGCTCGTGGAGCAGAAGGATGCTCTGCGAAACTGGAAGAACCCCCTGGACGGGAACTACATCATGGATGTGTACGGCATCGGACCGAGCAACGTCATAGGACTCATAAAGGAGGCGGTGAAGGAGGCGATTCTTGACGGGAAGGTGGAGTACAGTTTCGAGGCGGCTGACGCCTATATGCGGGAAATCGCCCCCTCACTGGGCCTTGTCGCCAGGAAATGACACTGTTGTTTTCAGCAAGAAAGTGAGTCCCCATGAGCCTTCCTGAAAAATACATCCAGTACATCACTACGGTAAGGAGGTATTCCCCCAGGACCCAGGAAATCTACTCCTCGGTCCTGGAGAACTTCTTCTCTTTCAGTGTTGGGGATGAAGGAAAGGACCCGGACGGGAAGTACACTGACGGGGCCGTGACAGGGGCCATGACACCTACCATGATAAGGAACTACGAGGTGCATCTGCTCGATGAGTGCAGCTTCTCCCCGAGGACGGTGGGACAGCACCTCTCTGTTCTGAGCGGGTTCAGCACATTCCTTCTTCGCGAGGGGCGTCTCAGTGCGAATCCGGTATCGAGCGTGACCCGTCCCAAGGTGGAAAAACGCCTGCCGCAGTTCTACCGCAGCGAGGCCATGCAAAAATACCTCGACAGCACAGCCTCGTACGCATCAGCGGAGAATCTTTCCCTCATCATAGGGGCGGACGATCCCCTGTCCGTGGACCTTTATCGCCACAGGCTCAGGCGCCTGCTGGTGGAGCTGCTCTACGATACGGGGGTCAGGCGTGCCGAGATCCTCACCCTGACCGTCGGGTCCGTCGACTTTCACCGCCGTAGTCTTCTCGTACACGGAAAAGGAGACAAAATGAGAGAAATTCCCTTGTTGGAATCACTATGTGAAGAAATTTCCCTATATTTACAAGCGACAGCTACGATGTGCGGTGCGGGAAGGACCCACGGAGATCCTCTCTTCGTGACGGAAAAAGGCCGTCCCCTCTATCCGGTCTATGTCGACAGGGCAGTCAAGGAGGAACTCTCCGACGTTCCGGGAATCGCCGGCAGGAAGTCACCCCACGTGCTTAGGCACTCCCTTGCCACAGGCCTGCTGGACAATGGTGCGGACCTCAATTCCATAAAGGAGATGCTGGGACATGCTTCCCTCGCATCGACCCAGGTCTACACCCACAACACCGTCGAGAAGCTGAAAAGTGTTTATAACAATGCCCATCCAAGGGCAAAAAAAGGAGGTAAAAATGGAGATTAGACTACAGTCCCTGAAATTCAATGCCGACCAGAAGCTTATCGCCCATGTCGAGAAGAAAGTCGGCAAGCTCGAGAAATTCGACGAGACCATTACGGGAGTGGATGTTGTGCTGTCTCTGATGGAGAAGCCCGAAAACAAGAACGTCCAGCTCCAGGTCCATGTCCCGGGAGACACACTCGTGGTCGAGAAGGCCGCCAAGACTTTCGAGGAGGCCGTCAATGAGTGTGTCGATGTGATGAGAGAGAATATCGTCAGAAGCAAGGAGAAGAGGTACGCATAGCCTTCATTTCCCCGTCCCCGCCATACCGGGGAAGACATACACGATAGAAATACTGCCGAGGACCCGAGAGGGCTCTCGGCTTTACTTGTCCTCCCTATCTGGAGCCAAGGTACAGGAACACCATTCCAAGGAGGACCAGCAGAAGGTCCAGCGCCTTGTCCCGCAGGTTCTTCTCCTTGAAAACAAGGGCTGCGAATGTGAAACTCACTATCACCGAGGACCTTTTCACCATGCTCACCACGCTTACCTTGCTGTCCGGGAAAGAGAGGGCGTACATGTACAGGAAGTCTCCCGCAACAAGGAAGATGCTGATAAGAAGCGTGCTCCATCTCCACTGGAAGGGAGTCGTCTTCTTCCTTGTGGGATACCACATGGCAAGAAGCACGATGAGCATGATCCCGACCTGGTATATGTTGTACCAGCACAGGACCATCATCTTGTCAAGGCCCACTCCTCCGCTTTCGGGGGGAGCCATGAGGTAGCGGTCATAAAGACCCGATACCGCTCCCATCACTGCAGAAAGGATGAGCAGTACCATCCAGCGGTCGTGCCTGAAATCTATCCCTTCCTTTCGGCTTGTCCTGGAAAGCAGGTAGAATGAAAGAATCGCCAGGAGGGCACCTGTCCACTGATAAAGGTTCAGTCTCTCCCCGAACACGATCATGGCACCGAGAAGGACCATGACGGGCCTTGTGGCATTCACGGGACCGACTATGGACAGAGGAAGGTTCTTGTAGGCGAAGTAGCCGCTTATCCATGACGAGAGCACTATGAAACTCTTCAGCAGAATGTACTTGTGCTCGTGCCATCCTCCCCTGGCAACAAGGAACGGGGTTCCCTCAAGGATGCTGCCGCCCCCATTCCCTGAGAGAAGCAGGGGAATGAGGAGAATGAGCGAGCAGAAAATGGTGTTCAGGAGCAGCACGGGAAGGACCGCATTGCCCCTAAGAGCCGCTTTCTTGGAGGTGTCGTACAGGCCGTAGATGAAGGCCGCAAAAAGAGATAGGACTATCCACATAATTTTCGGGCCGCAAATATAAGAAATTATTCCAGTTGCAGTATCTTTGCACTTCGTTTTGGCACTGAGGACCTTTCCCATTGGGGAGATAGGGACCCCGGTGGTCGGCAAAGTAGGTAAACAACTAAATAATCCAAATAACTTTTTTAGAAATGAACAAAAGGTCATTCAAGACTTCTGCCCTGTGGGCAGTCTTCTGTTCCATTCTTTCGCTGTCCCTTCTGACAGGTTGCGGCGCCTCCCGCGGAAGCCAGAATGTGAACCCGGTTTACATCGGCATCGCTTGGCAGGCGGATACGGACTCGGAGTACTACACCAATGCCTTCCGTGCCATAAAGGAAGCGGGTGGAACCCCGGTCCTTCTCCCTCAGGTGAAACCGTGGAGTTTCAAGTATGACAACGAAGCCCTTTCATCGGACATGGTGGACGGGCAGGGCGTGCTTCTGCAGAAGTATGCCAGCGAACTGAAATCAATGTCCTGGGATGCTTCCAATGTGTCCAAGGCCCTATCATCGGTGAGCGCAGTGGTGTTCACCGGAGGTGAGGACATCTCCCCGACTCTTTACAAAAACCCGGAACCCTGGCACGGCATCGAAGCTGAACTTGACTATAACGCCTCACGTGACGTCTCGGACTATCTCACAATGAAATATTGCGTGGAAATGAAAATGCCTGTCCTCGGTCTTTGCCGCGGAATGCAGATGCTGTGTGTCGTGAGCGGTGGAACCGTTGTCCAGGATATTCCTTCATATTTGGAGAAAAAGGGCGTCGCCTATGACAATACCCATCGTCTGAAAGCCGAGCCGGGACAGAGTCGTGACTACACTTCCCATGATGTCAAAGTGTTGAGCCACAACTCCATTCTTTACAAACTCTCCAAGACGGACGTCATCACAGGTGCAGCCTCCAAGCATCATCAGTCCGTGTCAAGCGTTGACGGCAGCAACCTGGCCGTTGTCGGTGTCACTCCCACCCAGGGGACGGATGTCATAGAGGCAGTGGAGAGAACGGACAGGAATTTTGTTCTCGGTCTTCAGTACCATCCTGAGGTTGCGATTGCCAAGAATCTGGACAAGGCTGCCAATGCATCCGACTATATGAGCTATAAGGATGCCATGAAATATTTCAAGGAACTGGTGAAATATGCCCGCGGATACCGCAATATGGACACTATGAAGTAACCTTGACTTCCAGGCTGCGACATCTTTCACCTAATTTGAAAATTACCGAGACAATGGCTGGACGAATTCCGTCCAGCCTTGTTGCTTTACTGAGGTTTTCATGGCAAACAAATGCGGAAGACCATAACTTTTCTTTTTTTACTGCGCAAATACTTGCATCAGTCTTTCTTTGTACAAAAGCACGGATACTATGACAGAACTTCTTCCACTTTCACCTTAAGCCCTTTCGGAGCCGATACTTTCACACTGGGTTTGTCCCGCTCTGACTTTCTGTCCCATTGGATGGTGACTTTCCCGTAGGGAGTCATGTATGAGCAGTCGACGAAAGAGATTCCCGGGAGGAAATGAGGGGTGAGGGTCATCTCGCCCCTTTCCCAGTCGGCCTTCTCCAGGTTTATTCCACCCAGTGTCCTGTACATCCATCCAACGACGCTTCCGAACATCGGGTGGGAGTGGGATTCCTCCCCGTCCCATCTTTCCCAGAGGTTTGTGTTGGCGGGGTCAAGAAGGTAGCCGAAGGAAGGGAAGTCCCTACGACGGAGCATCTGCAGGGCAACATCCGCATGTCCCGCCTTTGTGAGGGCGTCAAGGGTCAGCGGGGTTCCGTGGATTCCCGTGTCGAAATGATACCCGCATTCCCGGGTATGCGTGAGAAGATGCTCCTCTACCCTCTTTCTCATTTCCTCAGGTACCATCCCGAAGGCAAGGGGGAAGGCATCCGCCCCTTGCCTTCCTTCCCAGTAGCATCCCCGCTCGCTGTCCAGGAATGCCTCGTTGAAAGAATCCTTGATCCCTTTTGCGAGTTCACTGTAACGGGAGGAGTCCTCGCCCTTCCCGAGGATGGAGGCCACGGTGGACAGGACAGTGGCGCACCGGTAGTAAAAGCAGGTGTTTACGAGACTTTCCGGTATCTGTACCCTCTCTGGTGTGCACCAGTCCCCAAGACACCATCCCCGGGGCTCCTCCCTTACTATTATCCCTCTTTCATCGGTTCTTGTCCCCAGGTACTCCACCCAGCCTTTCATTGCATCGTAATGCTCGGACAAGATGGACACCTCGCCATAATGGAGGTAATGGAAATAAGGCAGAAGTACCATGGCGCTGCCCCAGGCGGGACCGCCCCCGCCTCCGGCGAAGGGTGCGGTATGGGGAACGTAACCCGTTACATGGTTCCTCGCGTCCTCCATGTCATCCAGCCATTTACGGTAGAACTCATCGCTATCGTATACAAAGGGCATGACAATGGACCCGCATAGGGCATCTCCCGTGTATGCCGCTCTCTCCCTGTGCGGACAGTCACTGCTGACGGAACCGTGCATGTTGGCGTTCTGGGTCAGGATGTAGGCGTCATGGATTCTGTTCAGTAGCGTATCCGAGCACTTGAAGGAACCCACCACCGGAACGTCGGTGCGCACTTCCTGGGCCAGGACATTGTCACTTGACAGGGGAACGGGGGAGTCTATCTCGACCCTTCTGAAAGCATGCCACGTGAAGCGGGGGCTCCAACTTTCCCCGCCCGGGGTGCCTCGGCAGATGTAAGTGTCAGCCTGCCCGTAGGAAAGCCCTTCCTCGGAAATGAACCTGAGCCGTATGGTGTCACCCCGCTCGGCCTTTATGTCCTGCAGCCTAAGCCATCCCGATATCGTATGTGGAATGGAAAAATGGTATCTCCCGCCTTTGGATACGCTGTCAAGAGTAGGTCTGAGCGTTCCCGTTATCCTGTCCGGCGGGGCGGCACTCGGCATGGCCTTGCCTGAAGGTCTTCTGACAAAGGGGGCGTTTTGCCACTTCGAGTCATCGAATCCCGCCATGGTCCATCCTTCATGTTCAAGGGTGGCATCGTAAATTTCCCCGGAGAAAATGCCGTCATGAAGGAGAGCACCCTTGGAGAACTTCCAGGTGGAGTCCGTCTGAAGGGTCAGGTCCCCTTTCTTCCCGCCCCCGAAGGACACCTTCATCAGGGCTGCCACCCTCGGGGTATCATACCAGAGGGTCCCTTCGACCGTCCTGTCGGTAAGGTTGTACCAGCCGTTGCCCAGTATGATGCCTATGGCATTGGCCCCTTTATGGAGATAGGGGGTGATGTCGTAGCTGTCAAAGAGATATCTCTGGGTGGACTGGTCGTCGTAGTGGTACAGAAGTTTGTGGAGGGGCCTCGTGTCATAGTTTGTGATGGGCGGGGTCAGCACCTTGTCCCCGACCTTCTTCCCGTTGATGTAGAGTTCATAAAAGCCCAGGCCGCAGATGTGGATGAGCGCCTCGCAGGGGGAGGAGGCAAGGTTCACTTCCTTCCTGAAATAAGGAGCGGGGTAGCTTCCCCCCTCCTCGGGGGAGGATTTGTCGAAAGTCCCGATCCAGGAGGACTGCGCCTCGAAGAAAGAGACGGCCAGGGCGGTCTGCCGGGGTGATGGAATGATTTCATCCACATGTGCCGAGACTGACTCCCTGGGGGAGCAGCCTGGAAGAAGAAGGAGCAATGAGGCTATGAATGAAAGGAATGGGACTCTTTTGCAGGAAGGGTGGATGGGGCAGTGCATTGCGCGGGTGGTTTTAACGGGAAGCTAAGATAGCGAAAAAAAGCATTCTTTCACATTCGCGCCGTGATGAACTGGGGTGGTCGCAGAGGATTTTATCGTATATTTGCAGCGCATAGCACACATACACATTTTCATATATACAACTTTATGACACGAAACCGTCTTTTCCTTTTCGCTGCGGCATCCCTGGTCGCAGGAATCATGGTTTTCTCCTGCACTTCCTCTCCCAGGAAGACAACAGGGAGCGACCCTTCCCTTCCCGCCTATCTTGACGGGAGCCGTCCAATCTCCGAAAGGGTCGAAAACGCCCTGTCCCTCATGACTACCGATGAGAAGGTCGCCCTGACCCATGCCCAGTCCAAGTTCTCCTCTGCCGGCGTTCCCCGATTGGGAATTCCGATGGTGTGGTGCACGGACGGTCCCCACGGTATCCGTACCGAGGTCCTCTGGGACGAGTGGGACCAGGCCGGATGGACCTGCGACTCCTGTACCGCATACCCTGCCCTGACTGCGCTTGCAGCATCCTGGGACCCGGAACTTGCCCGCCTCTACGGGGTGAGCATCGGTGAGGAGGCCCGTTACAGGGGAAAGGACGTCCTGCTGGGTCCCGGAGTCAATATCCTCCGTACCCCGCTTAACGGAAGGAACTTCGAGTACATGGGGGAGGATCCGTTCCTTTCCTCCACCATGGTGGTTCCCTACGTGCAGGGAGTCCAGAGCAACAACGTCGCTGCCTGCGTCAAGCACTTCGCGCTGAATAACCAGGAAACCAACCGTTTCACTACAAATGTGATTGTCGATGACAGGACCCTCTATGAGATCTACCTTCCCGCTTTCAAGGCCGCTGTCCAGCAGGGCGGAGCCTGGGCGATCATGGGTTCCTATAACCTCTACAAGGATCAGTGGAACTGCCACAACCAGTACCTCCTGAATGATATACTGAAAGGGGAATGGGGCTTTGACGGGGTGGTGATAAGCGACTGGGGAGGTGTGCACAATACCGACCAGGCCATCCATAACGGCCTTGACATGGAATACGGCTCCTGGACAAACGGACTTACCATGGGAAAGACCAATGCATATGACTCATATTTCCTGGCGGACCCCTACAAGAAGCTCCTCGCAGAGGGCAAGGTCGGGACCGAGGAACTCGATGACAAGGCAAGGAGGGTCCTTCGCCTTATCTTCCGTACCGGCATGAACCCCGACAGGAAGTTCGGCAAGTTCACATCCCCCGAGCACTCGGCCGCCGCAAGGAAGATCGGTGCCGAAGGCATCGTGCTCCTGCGCAATGAAGGCGGTCTCCTCCCCATCAAGGCCGATGCGGGAAAGATCCTCGTGGTCGGCGAGAATGCGGTCAAGATGATGACGGTAGGAGGCGGAAGCTCCTCCCTGAAGGCAAAATACGAGATATCCCCGCTGGACGGCATCCGCGGAGCATTCCCCTCTGCCAAGGTTGTTTATGAAAGGGGTTACGTGGGTGACGCTTCCGGGGAGTACAACGGCGTGTCCACAGGGCAGGACCTCTCCGAGAAGAGGGATGCCAAGACCCTCATAGCAGATGCCTGCGCCCAGGCAAAGGATGCCGACTACGTCATTTTCATAGGCGGACTCAATAAGTCCGACCACCAGGACGCTGAGGGTGCCGACAGGACCCAGTTCGGCCTTCCCTACGGCCAGGACGATGTCATTGAGGCCCTCAGTGCAGTAGCCGGAAGCAAGCTCGTTGTCGTCAACATCTCCGGCAATCCAGTCGGGATGCCCTGGAGCGACAAGGTCGGGGCGATCCTCCAGGACTGGTATCTTGGAAGCGAGGCCGGAAACTCCCTCGCGGATGTGCTCAGCGGTAAAGTCAATCCCTCCGGCAAGCTTCCTTTCACCATTCCGGTGGAGCTGTCCGACGGACCTATCCGCACTCCCGAGCAGTTCCCCGGCGTGAACAACGGAAAGAACTACGAAGGCTATCCCATCACCGACGAGACTTACTCGGAAGGTATCTATGTGGGTTACAGGTGGTTCGAGAAGAAGGAGATAAAGCCCCTGTTCCCCTTCGGCTACGGCCTGAGCTATACGACCTTCGAGTACGGGGAGCCCAAGCTGAGTGCCAAGTCCATAACCAAGAACGGCCATCTCACGGTAACGGTCCCCGTCAAGAACACCGGTTCCGTCCCGGGCGCCGAGGTCGTGCAGCTCTACATCAAGGACAAGGAATGCTCCGTGGACCGTCCCGTCAAGGAACTGAAGGGCTTCAGCAAGGTCTATCTCCAGCCCGGCCAGAGCAAGGAAGTCTCCATCGACATTGATTCCTCGGCACTGAGTTTCTTTGACGCTACTTCCCACAAGTGGGTCTGCGAGAGCGGGACATTCACTGCCGTCATAGCTTCATCCAGCGCTGACGAAAAGGGAAGCGTCGACTTCGACGTGAAGTAAATCCTCCCGCCCCCGGAATCCGGGGGCATTCATCCTAACGCCGCCATCTCTCTTTCGGGGAGGGGTGGCGGTCGCCTTTGAAAAACACCTATTGCCACATTCATACGAATTCCCTATTTTTGCAGGATAGAGCGCTTTTACCATGGCAAAATCCAAGGCTACAGAGGACCCGCAGCGAAAGTACAACGACCTGCTGCAGGACATCCGGACCGACAAATGGGCACCCGTCTATCTTCTGATGGGGGCTGAGCCATATTTTACGGACAAGGCTGCCGCAGCCATAATCCAAAATGCCCTTCCCGATGAAATGAGGGACTTCAACCAGTCCATCCTCTACGGGATGGATACCACGGTGGAGGACATAGGAAGCGAGGCCAGGATGTATCCGGTGATGTCCGACAGGAGACTGGTGGTCGTGAAGGACGCACAGTACCTGCGAAACTACGAGGAGCTGTACAAGTACTGCGAGGACCCGCTGGATTCCACGGTACTGGTGCTGCTGTTCAGGGGGGACAAGTGGCCCGACAAGCGCCGTGCCCTGTATAAGAACATTGCCAAGGTCGGTTTTATCCTGGAGTCCCAGCCGCTTCGGGACTTCGAGATGCCCCAGTGGATAATGGGGTATTTCCAGGGAAGGGGACTGTCCATCGACCCTGAGGGGGCGGCACTTCTCGCCGAGTACGCCGGCACCGACATGTCCAAAATCGAAGTCGAGACGGACAAGCTGCTCAAGAACCTGCCGGAGGGTCACGGCAAGGTCACGGTCCAGGACATAGAGAAAAACGTCGGGGTCAGTAGGGAATATTCCATATTCGAACTGACCAAGGCCCTTTCGGTACGGGACTCTGCAAAGGCACTTCGCGTGGCCTCCGGTCTGGGGAGGGCTGCCAAGTTTGCCATGCCCCCTGCCGTGGCCATGCTCTTCACCCACTTCTACCGCATCCTCAAGTATGAGGCCCTCCTTGAAAAGAATCAGCGTCCGACCGTGCAGGAGAAGGTGGCTGTTCTCGGGTGCGCACCGTACTTTATCCAGGAATATGATGCTGCCGTGAGGGCCTACCCTATCCAGAAATGCCGTCGCATCATTTCCCTGTTGGAGGAGTATGACTACCGCGGAAAAGGCGGTGACGGGGAGCAGACGGCCCCCGAGGACATGCTCACTGAACTGGTGGTGAAGATCCTTTCATAAGGGCAGTCATCCCAAGGGAATTACCCAACAACCGTAAAATCAATAAACTATAAATACAATGGGATTAATCGAGTGCAGGAATATCCACAAGTCTTTCGGGGAGAAAGTCGCCCTTGACGGGGTGAGCGTAGACATCCCCAAGGGAAAGATCTTTGGCCTGCTTGGCCCTAACGGGGCCGGAAAAACAACTCTTATCAGAATCATTAACCGCATTACCATACCTTCCGATGGTGAGGTCCTTTTCGACGGTCGCCCCATTACCCAGGCCGATGTCGAGAAGATAGGCTATCTTCCCGAGGAGAGGGGACTGTACCGCAAGATGGAGGTGGGCGAACAGGCCATGTACCTGGCCCAGCTCAAGGGTATGAGCGCCCGTGACGCCCAGGCGGCCCTCAAGGAGTGGTTCATCCGCTTCGGGGTGCAGGACTGGTGGAAAAAGAAAGTCCAGGAACTCTCCAAGGGTATGGCCCAGAAGGTCCAGTTCATAACCACGGTCGTCCACAAACCTTCCCTCATGATACTGGATGAGCCTTTCTCCGGGTTCGACCCGGTGAATGCCGACCTCATCAGGAAAGAGATCCTCCGTCTCAAGGATGAAGGCGCTACCATCATCCTCTCCACCCACAACATGGAGTCCGTCGAGGAACTGTGCGACGAGATTGCCCTCATCAACAAGTCCCGCCTCGTGATTACGGGCGGTGTCGATGAGATCCGTCACCGCTACGGGAACAACAATCTGGAGGTGGTCTACACTTCCGGGGAGCAGGTCATCGCTCCGGTAGATGGCCTCTTCAAGGTCCTCTCCGACGAGTCCAACGGCTCCCGCCACACTGCCGTAGTCTCCCTTGAGAGCGGCAAGTCCTCAAATGAGGCCCTCCGTGCCGTTCTTGGACAGGAGGGCATATCGCTCAATTCCTTCCGCGAGCTCGTACCCAGGATGAACGACATCTTCATCCGTCTCGTGACCGAGGGCGTATAGAGGGGAAATGTTGATGTAGAACCCACAAAGAAAAGACTTTAGAAATGAACCTTCATATCATAAGTGTCATTATCGGGCGGGAATACTCGACCAGGGTGAAGAAGAAATCCTTCCTCCTTACCACCTTCCTGGTCCCCATCCTATTTGCCGCCCTTTGCATAATCCCTTCGGTGCTCATGATGAGCACCAAGGAGAAGAGCCACCAGGTGGCCGTCGTTGACAATTCCGGCATAGTGCTTCCGTACTTCTCCGACACGGAAAGCGCTACATACGAGGACTTCACGGGTCAGGATCCCGAGGAACTCAAAGGCCGTCTCGAGGAGATTGACAAGGATGTCCTTGTCGTCATATCCCCGCTTGATTCCGTCAAGAGGACCGTCACCGTACAGGCATATTCCAGGAAACCCCTCGGAGTGGACTTCAGCGAATCCCTCTCCTCCAAGGCCACGGATGCGGTCGAGGCCTACAGGATACACTCCTACGGCATAGAGGACCTTGAGAAAATAATGGACGAGGTCAGGACCAATGTCCACGTGACGGAGTACACCCTTGACGAGAAAGGGGGCGAGTCCCTCTCCATGAGCGCCATCTACATGGTGATTTCCATGGTCCTCGGCATGATAATCTACATGTTCATAACCCTGTTCGGCGCCACCGTCATGTCCGGCGTCATCGAGGAGAAGTCCTCCAGGGTTGTCGAGGTGCTGATTTCATCGGTGAAGGCCACGGAACTCATGTTCGGGAAGATCATCGGTGTCGCCCTTGTCGCCCTGACCCAGTTCTTCCTGTGGATAGCGCTCACACTGGTGCTTCTTGTGGGGGCCTCGGTCTTCGTAGGCAAGGACAGGATAGCTGAACTCACCGGCAGTGCCGAAGGCATGGATCCCACCCAGGCCGTGACCCAGTCCCTCGGGGTTGACCCCTCCATGATGCCTTCCACCGGTACCATAGACCTTCAGGCCATAACAGCAGCTGCCGATTCCACTGCCACCGAAGGTGCGGACAACGATTTCGCGGCCGTCATCAATACCGTCAGGAACATCAATTACGGCCAGATCCTCCTCTGCTTTGTAATCTACTTCATCCTGGGGTACCTGCTGTATGCATCCATGTTCGCCGCCATCGGATCCGCGGTCGAGAATGAGGCGGACACGCAGCAGTTGCAACTGCCCCTGACCATTCCCCTGATGATAGGTTTCTTCATAGTGTTCTTCGCATTCAAGAACCCTGACAGCGCCGTAGTGTTCTGGGGATCCATGATTCCGTTCACGTCCCCTATCGTCATGCTCGCAAGACTTCCGTTCGGGGTCCCGATGTGGCAGATCGCGGTGTCGATAGCCCTCCTTGTCGCAACCTTCATCCTCTGTGCCTGGGCATCCGCCAAGATTTACAAGGCGGGCATCCTGATGTTCGGAAAGAAGAGCACCTGGAAGGACCTGTGGAAATGGCTCAAGCAGAAGTAATCCACTTCATTAACACGTTCAAGCATTCATGGGAAGAAAGTTTTCTCAAATGGTGAGCAGTGCCTTAGGGTCGACTGCCCTCGTCCTCTCCCTCCTTTCCCTATCCTCCTGCACCTTGGTGCAGATGGGCTTCAGCTGGGAAAGGTCCTCGGTGGATGGCTCCCGTACCGGGGTGAAGCCGTCCGGAGCCGATGACGTTGCCCAGAAAATGGGGACCTACAAGGATGGTGTGTACACCGCCCCCAACGGCAGGACCTTCTCCGAGGGAGTGACCCCGGAAGTGGCAAGGATCCTGCTGGAGGCCCAGCCCATCATGGCGGACCTCAAGACTGTCATAGCCACCTGCCCCGAGGGCATGCCCAGGGAATATCCGGAGTGTGCGCTCGGGGACTGGTACATCGACTTTCTCATGGAGTTTACTGCGAAGAAGGTCGGTAGGAGGGTGGATTTCGGGCTCGCCAATTTCGGAGGGATCCGCGTCGACATGCCCAAGGGCGATGTCCTCAAGGATGACATCTATTCCATGTTCCCCTTTAGGAACAAGATTGTCTACCTTGAACTCGCCGGGAAGGACATTAGGGCCGTCCTGGACCAGCTGGCGGCCACTTCATGGCAGGTCGTAGGCGGAGGCAGGTTCGTGGTAAGGGACGGCAAGCTTGAGAGCGCGGAGATAGGAGGCGAACCCCTGGACGACAACAAGGTCTACGGCGTAGCCACCATATCCTTCCTCCTTGCCGGGGGGGACGATATCTTCATGGCCCGGAACGCCAGGAAGCAGATCATCCTGGACGAGTACATCCTCGATGCTGTCTATCCCCATGTTCTGGAACTTACAAAGGAAGGGAAGAACATCGAGTACAAGACCGACGGCAGGATAAAGATCCTCCGCAGTGACGGAAGCGAACTTTCCGCAGTCAGAATGTAGAACCCTCAAATCGCAAGACAATGAAAAAGTCATTATACATACTCGCTGCGCTGTCCATTCTTCTGTCCTTCTCCTGCACACCGCAAAGAAAACTCACCATCATCCACTACAACGATACCCATTCCCACTTCGAGCCACTTCGCGGCGGAGTCGAGAATGAAGGGATGGGAGGAGTCATCGAGAGGGCTGTGTACATAGACTCCGTGAGAAAAGCCGAAGGTCCCGAGAACGTCCTGCTTCTTCACGCCGGTGACTTCGGACAGGGAACCTCATACTTCACTGTCCTGGAAGGCGACCTTGAAATCGCCACCATCAATGCCATGAAATATGACGTGGTATGCCTCGGGAACCATGAGTTCGACAACGGGCTCGACGAGATGGCAAGACGCCTGAGCATGTTGAACTGCCCGGTGATCTGTTCGAACTACGATTTCTCGAAGTTCGAGGTCGGGAAATACATAAGGCCCTACGCAGTGGTCGAGAAAGCGGGGCTGAGGATCGGTCTTTTCAGCCTGCTTACGGATGTGACGAGGATGGTGGAGAGGTCCATATCCAAGGACATGGAAAAGTTCGACGACGTCCAGACCGCCCAGAAATGGGCCGACTACCTTCGCAACGAGCAGCGCTGCGACCTTGTCATTGCCCTCAACCATATAGGTTATGAGGGCGAACCCTTCACTGACCCCGACCTGGCGAAGGCCACAAGGGGCATAGACCTCATTGTCGGCGGTCACTCCCATACCTTCCTCGAGAAGATGGAATATGTGACCAACCTTGACGGCAAACGTGTTCCCATTGTCCAGGACGGATGCTGGGGACTGTATAGCGGGAAGATCACCTATCTTGAGGATAATGCCCTGTAGAGGGGCTCTTTGACGGAAGGAGCGAATCTTCCTATAATGAATGAAAGGGGTTTGGGCTGTAAGGTCCGGACCCCTTGTCCGACTAAGGGCAAATGAAAAAGCCACCCCGGAGAGGAGTGGCCACTCTTTCCGGCGGGGGCTGGAGGAGGACTGTCCATGTCCAAGCCTTCCCACCCCTTATGCTCCCGCCCCTAGAGGATGTTCAGTGACTGTTCCCTCATCTTCTCAAGTTCATCCTTCATCTTGACCACAGCCTTCTGCATCCCGGCGTGATTTGACTTTGAACCTGTCGTATTGATTTCACGACCGATTTCCTGGATTATGAATCCGAGCTTCTTGCCGGGATAGGGTTCGTTGTCAATCGTGTCCATGAAGTACTTGCAGTGCTGGCGAAGGCGTACCTTCTCCTCGTTGATGTCAAGTTTCTCAAGATAGTAGATCATCTCCTGCTCGAAGCGCAGGGGGTCGACCTTTGCCTGGAGCTCCTCGAGGTTCTTGGTGAGCCTTTCCTTGACAGCCACTATTCTCTCGGCCTCGTAGCCCTCGACCTCGTCATACAGGGCGAGGATGTTCGATATCCTGGATGTGACGTCCTTGTACAGGACGGCGCCCTCCTGGGAGCGGAACTCGTTCACTTTCGCAATTGCCTCGTCCACGGCCTTTTCAACGATGGGCCAGTTGTCGTCATCAATGATGTCGGTCTTCTTGGCATCCACCACGTCCGGAATTCTCAGAATGGCACACAGGAGGTCATTGTCCATCCTGGCATCGGTGTCGATGCTGGTGGAGGGGGAGCATATTTCCCTGCGCAGCGCCTTGAGCTCCTTGAAGTACTCACCCGCAAGTTCAAGGTTCACTTTCTTTGCGCTCTCGGCTGCGTTGGCCTCCCATGTCATGAAACAGTCGATGGTGCCTCTTTGGAGGGCAGCGGCGACTTTGGTGCGAAGGAGCATTTCCTTGTCCTTGGGAAGAAGGGACGTCTTGAAAGAGATGTCAGTATTCTTTGAATTCAGGGTACGGAACTCTACGGTGAGCTTTCCGCCACCTAGCAGGGCCTCGGCCTTGCCGTAACCGGTCATTGATTTAATCATCGAAGGAAGATTTGATTGTGTCTGTCTAGCTTGGACCGGGATTGTCAGTCACTGCAATCCCGTTTCCGGGCACAAAAATACAAAATAAAGTGTTGAGTATGCCCTGCTTTGGGACTCCAAGGCCGAAAAAGGGACTCCCCGTGAATAAAACAGACTTTCTTCGGGACCAAGGTTTCCTGCAATTGAGTATATTTGTGGACCAACCAAAAAGTGAACTGAAATGAAGAATATCGGAAAATTCAATGCATCCTTCCCCACGCCCATAGTGGTCGTGGGAGCCATGGTCCAGGGAAAGCCCTCGTGGTTCGAGGTGGCCTGGACCGGGATAGGGGACTCTGATGTGGTGACCCTGAGTGTCACCAAGACCCACTATACCTGCGACGGCATCCGTGCCGAGAAAAAACTCTCGATTACCCTTCTCGATGATGCCATCCTTTCCAGGGCTGACTATGTAGGCATTGTGTCGGGAAGCAAGGTGGACAAGAGTGAGGTGTTCCCCTGGAAGAAGGGTGAGCTGGGCGCTCCCATTCCCGATGAGGCTCCCGTCTGCATGGAGTGCTCGGTGGAGGACATCTATGACAAAAACGGTCACTACATTCTCATCTGCAAGGTGGAGAACACGTATGTGAGGGAAGAGTTTCTCAGCGATAAGGGAAAACTCGATTTCGGCAAGTTCAAGCCCATTCTCTTCGAGCCCGGTTTCAATTATGTACGTACAGGTGAGGTGATGGGACCTTGCGTAGTACCTGGAAAGGAGTACGCCTCTTCCATCAAGTAGGTAAAAAAGGCTCCCTTGCCAGTAAAGAGCGCATAAGAGGGGGCTGTGACCCCTGTCTTCTTCCGTCACGGGTGAAAAACCGGCCCAGGCATCTTTTGCGGGGTGCAGGGGCCGGCTTGCCATTTGTGATCACAATTATCCCGAAGATGCATTTTTTCATCATTTCCGCCCCCAAGGGGCCCTGGGGAGGGCTCTATGTGCTATAGTTTTTGTAATTTTGCCTTGATTTAGCATTTTTTGGTACTATGGAAGAGGTTAACAAGACCGCCAGCGGGGAGGAGCCCCGCAAACTCAATTTCCTGGAGGAGATAATTGAAGAGGACCTCCGTGAGGGGAAGTATGATTCCATCATGACCCGTTTCCCTCCCGAGCCCAACGGATATCTCCACCTGGGCCATGCGAAGAGCATCTGCCTGAATTTCGGTCTCGCCCAGAAATACGGTGGCAAGACCAACCTGCGCTACGATGACACCAACCCCGTCAAGGAGGATGTCGAGTATGTGGACTCCATCAAGGAGGACATCAAGTGGCTGGGATTCCAGTGGGACAAGGAACTCTACGCTTCGGACTATTTCGACCAGCTCTACGAGTGGGCCGAGAAACTCATCAATATGGGCCTCGCCTATGTCGATGACCAGGACATCGACCAGATACGCCAGAACAGGGGAACCGTGGATGTGCCCGGCACCCCTTCACCATACCGTGACCGCTCCATCGAAGAGAACCTGCGTCTTTTCAGGGAGATGAGGGACGGGAAGTACGAGGACGGGGCGAAAGTGCTCCGCGCCAAGATAGACATGGCTCACCCCAATCCCATGTTCCGTGACCCGATCCTCTACAGGATCAAGCATGTCTCGCATCACCGTACCGGGGACAAGTGGTGCATCTACCCGATGTACGACTATACCCACGGCCAGTGCGATTCCATCGAGCACATCACCCACTCTATCTGCACCCTCGAGTTCGACGTACACCGTCCCCTGTATGACTGGTTCATACAGACTTTGGGTATCTTCCCTTCGCATCAGTATGAGTTCGCAAGGCTGAACCTCACCTATACGCTGATGAGCAAGCGCAAGCTTCTCGAGCTTGTCCAGAAGGGACTCGTGAGCGGCTGGGACGACCCGAGGATGCCGACCCTGTGCGGTGCCAGGAGAAGGGGCTACACACCCCAGGCTCTCAGAATGTTCTGCGACCGCATCGGGGTATCCAAGAGGGAGCAGCTCATTGACCTGCAGCTTCTGGAGTGGTGTGTCCGCCAGGACCTCAATGCCCGCTCCAACCGCTACATGGTGGTCCAGGATCCACTGAAGGTGACCATCACCAACTGGGAGAAGGGGAAAGTGGAGTATTTCGACTGCCCGCTGAACCCTGCGGATCCCGAGGGAGCCACAAGAAGGGTCCCGTTCACCGGGGAACTGTACATCGAGAGGGCCGACTTCATGGAGGAGCCCCCGAAGAAGTTCTTCCGCCTGAGGCCCGGAGGTGAAGTCCGTCTCAAGTATACCTATATCATCAAGTGCGAGGAAGTGGTGAAGGACGAGCAGGGGAACATTACGGAGCTTCGTTGCACCTACGACCCCAGCACCGCACCCGGAGCGGGGGACTGGCGCTCTGTTAAGGGAACCCTCCACTGGGTGAGCGTGCCCGATGCAGTGAAAGTGACCCTTCGCAACTACGACCGCCTGTTCACTCTCTCCGACATGAGCCAGGTGCCCCCGGGAATGGACTACAAGGAGTTCCTGAACCCCGACTCGTTGATAGTTGGAGAAGGCTGGGCCGAACCGGCACTTCTTGAGGACAAGTCCGCCCTCGCAGTGCAGTTCGAGAGGACAGGATACTATGTCCTTGACAAGGACTCCACTCCCGAGAGTCCCGTCTTCAACAAGACAACTTCCCTGAAGGATTCCTACAAACCGGAGTAGGGGGGGCTTTGAGAAAAGCGCGATATGAACTATCTTTGGTGTGTCTTCTTCTTTGAGGACACACCTTTTTCATTTAACCCAGAAGTTGCACCCCGCCATGACACACTCTCCCTCCGCTTCCCCCGTCGACAGGATACTGTCCCTTCTCGATGAAATGACTTCCAATTCCCAGGAAATGTCCCTTTGGAAGAACGTCCCCCTGTCCCGGGAGGTGGTATCCCTGCTTAGGACCCTCACTCCCGAGGAGGGAGACAGTGAGGACAAGGCGGATGTCCTGGACAGGGTCCTGTACAATCTCTCCGAGTGGGATGTCCCAAGATATGTGCTCGAGGTGCTCTCCTACGAGGAGGAACTCCTCTTGCAGGCGGGTAGCGAGGAGGCCCTCAGGGGAGTGCGCTCCCGCATGGAGATGCTTCGGGACTACATAGACCCTTCCCTTTCAAAGAAGGATTTCAGGGACAGGTGGAAGGTCCGCAGCCTGGATTTCGATGAGGTGGAAAGGACACCGAAGTGGGAGGAGATCTATTTGGAGGTGGAGAGGGAGTGCGACTCCATCCTTGAAGCCACTCCCCGCGGCATGGGCTTCTGCCATGCCTATTGGCCTGTCAAGATGCGTCTTCTCGAGAAGAGGTACGGCATTGCGTGGAAATCCCCCTCCAGGATGAACCCGAGGGTCCATTTCGACTGATGGGGGATATGGGGGGATGCGGATGGTGGGCTTTGCCTACATGTCGTCCATATATTTCGACATATTCCTGAACAACGTCACCGCCTCCTCCAGACCCTCAAGCTTCGGGGTATAGGCAAGGCGGATGCCGCATTTCCGGCAGAAGTCCTTCAGCAGGCTGTAGGTCTTGCGGTTGTCCACGCGGATGACCTGGGGCTTATCGTTTGCCAGTATCCCGGAGATTTCGTCAAGCATCTTCCCCAGTCCTTCCTTGTCGGGCTTGCCTTGGGAGTACATGATGGGGAAAGAATCCCCGGAACTCACCCCGAAAAGCATAAACGGAATGTACGGGGTGTCGTTCTTGTTGTCTTGAATCGAATAGTCCATCGGGAAAAGCCTGCAGTCAATGCCGAAGGTCCCTTCCATTTTCCGGAACTTGGCTATCTTCTTGGTGTCATTGAAGGGGATATCGAACAGGGTGTCCTCCCCGGGCAGGGGAACGTCTATCTGGCTTACCCTGAATTCATCCCCTTCCTCGAGGGGAGTCACCAGGGGCATGACCTGTCTCTGTGTGTCCTGGTCAACGATTCCCATCCCCGGGTAGAATCCCAATTTGGCGAGACCTACATGGGTGATAAGCTGGGATATGGACAGGGCGCACAGCAGCGCAGTCCTCAGGTCCGCCATTTCCTCCTCCGTGGTCAGGTACTTGTTATAGAAGTACCTCTCTTTTCGGTATATGGAGGGGAAACATCCATTGATGGGGTAGCCCATGGCCTTGCAGCGCCCCCTTACCATTGTCTTGAAAGAGGAGGGAGCCTTGCTATCGGAGGCGCTTCCGAATGTCAGGCATTCGAAGCCGCTGGACATGTATGTCATGAACCGGTCCTCCCCGTCGGAGTATTCCTCCCAGTCCTGGGCACGAAGCAGCGAGTTCCAGCCGTCCTCCCCCTTGTACAGGACGAGGCCGTAGGTCTGTCTGCCGCCACCCAGGATGGATACGTAGCCTATCCTGTCCGGGGCGAGCTGGACGGCGAAGATGTCGTTATTCGCAAGAACTTCCCAGAGGGCTTCTGAGCGGAAGTGGTAAATGAGGTCGATGATTTCTTCCATAGGAGGGATTGTTTGGGGTGTTGCCCATCTGGGATGGGAGTGTATGCAAAGATAGGCAAGTATCGGGAAAAACTTCCCTCTTTTTTCAGTTCGTACACTATTTTTTCATTTCATACAGCCCTTATTTTTCTCCTTGCACAAGTGAACTCTTCTTGCGACCTTTACATTTGAGATACAGAACCATTGACGCACACCTTTATGAAAACCAGATTGCTTACCCCCGGAGTGTCCCTTTTTGCACTATCGACTTCCCTCTGTTCACTTATCCTCCTTTTCGCTTGTCTTCTCTGCTCTTCCTGCCGCTCCTCCTCCGGGAGGAGCGGGGATGGGGAGACAGGGGGCGACCTTCCCCTCTATGTCCAGGCCACCAGTCCATCCGTCATCCCCTCGGGAAGTCCCGTGAGGATTGTTTTCACGGATGCCATCGGCCCATCCGATACCGTGGCCCTCGCCCCGGGCATTTTCAGGATTTCCCCTTCAGTAAAGGGGCAGACATACTGGAAAAAGGGCGGGACCATGCTGGAATTCCTCCCCAGGGAAGGGGCGATGAAAGAAGGCAGGACTTACCGCTGCACCGTGGCATTCTCGAAGTTCGTCGCCGGGGGGAAGGATTATTCTTTCACCGTCAAAGTGGAGAAGCCCCACTGTGAGATAGTGCGCTCGGAGGCGGTCATTTCCGGGGATGACCCTTCCATGTGCACCCTTGAAGTGGTCGTGCATTTCAGTAAGAGCGTTTCCCCCGGCGATATACCCCCTTCCTGCGTGAGGGTAGGTGCTGGCGCCTCCGATGTGAAAATCGGCAAGGGAGACTCTCCCGAGGAGATTCTCATTACGGTAAACGGGGTACGCAGGGCACCCCGCAACTCCACCGTGGACGTGAGCTACGATCCCGGTCCCAACGGGATAGGTGAAAAGGTGATAGCCCACATCCCCCTCCCGGGACGCGAGGCTTTCCAGGTGACGGGAGCCCTTAGAAACGAGGAGGGGGAACCGTATGTCGCAGTGCGCTTCTCCGACCCTCTGAGCGAGGAGCAGTCCCTCGAGGGACTCATGTACTTCGAGGAGACCGCCGTCACGGGAATTCAGAAGAAGGAAAGCGAAGTTCTCCTCCATTACGACAAGGGAGGGAGCCCCGAGACCCTGACCCTTGTTGTCGAGGGCTCCGTCAGGAATGAAAACGGTCGCTCCCTGTCCCTTCCCTACAGGCAGGCTTTTGTCCGGAAGCCCCTGCCCCCCGAAGTGCAGATCCCCATAAGCGGGAACATCCTTCCAGACCCTTCCGACCTGAGGCTTCCTTTCAGGGCCGTGAACCTCGCTGCCG
Organism: uncultured Bacteroidales bacterium; assembly: GCA_905235445.1. Classification (GTDB taxonomy): domain Bacteria; phylum Bacteroidota; class Bacteroidia; order Bacteroidales; family UBA932; genus Cryptobacteroides. Next base: position 3,904 of record CAJOLJ010000022.1, on the reverse strand, counting down.
TGGATGTGGAAGTGTTCAAGATATATGCTAAAAATGTCCTTTCCTTCCTTCAGGTAGCACAGTTGCGAGACAACTATTCCTACTATCTTCGCCGAAGCGGCCGTGTCATCTACCGCCGGACCGCCCGCCTGGACTCTGACCCAGAACTTAACCTTCACGCCTGGAATGATTTCGCAGTGGATCTAAGCGGTCTATTCGCCCAGGAAAAAGGCGCCATCTACGCCATCCGTCTGTCTTTCAGGGAGGAATACTCCCTCTACGGACGGGACCTTCAGGATATCGACTGGGAGCCTATAGGTGAAAGGGTGGCCTCGAAGGGGTCGCTGGAGTGGGATGACTCTGTACAGTGGGACGATCCCTACAACAGGATGTACTCGGAGGCTTTCCGCTGGGATGAAAGAGATGACCCCACGTCCCACTCCTATTATCTGAACACGGATCATTTCCCGACAATAAATCTCACTTATTCCTCCATCGGAGTCATAGCCAAGACTTCGGAGAGAGGCACTCTCTGGGTGAGTTCGGTGGACATAAACTCCGCCCGTCCTGCGGGAGGGGTGCACCTTACCGCCTACAACTATCAGCTAAAGGCTGTCGGGGAAGGCTGGAGCGATGAGAATGGACACTGCGACATGGCCCTTCGCAGCAAGGCGCATTTCCTTGTTGCCGAGAGGGGAAACTCCGTCACTTACCTCGATTTGTCCGACAGCCACAGAAAGGACCTCTCTTCCTTCGATGTCGGGGGCAAGAAACTTGAAAAAGGTCTCAAGGGCTATATCTACGGTGAAAGGGGAGTCTGGAGACCGGGGGATGTGGTCCATCTGACCCTGGCCCTGGACGGGGACAAAGTTCCCTCTTCCCATCCCGCCACCCTTGAAATCTATACCCCCGAAGGGACCTTGTGGGGAAAGCGTACCCTAAAGGGCGGTGTCAACGGGTTCTACTGCTTCTCTTTCGAAACTTCCCCTTCCGCCCCGACCGGGAGATGGAAGGCGGTAGTGAGTGTCGGGGGAGCCTCTTTCTCCTCTTCCATTCCCATCGAGACCATAAAGCCCAACAGGCTGAAAGTGGACATTCCCGACTGTCCTCCCTCGGTAAGGGCAGCGAAGGGAGAGTCGGGGGCATCCCTCGCAGCAGGGGAGAGGACCCCGCTCGGGACCCTTCGTGCCAGGTGGCTCTCAGGTCCTCCCGCAGATGGGGAGGATGTGAGGGTGGACATGCTGCTTTCAAAGATGAAGGCACCTTTCCCCCTGTACCGGGATTATGTGTTCGAGGATCCTCTTTCCGATTACAGTTCCTCGGAGCATGAAGTCTTCAGTGGGAAACTGGATGTGGAGGGGAAAGTCTCTCTCATGGCATCCCTGCCCCCTCTGGGGAACGTACCCGGTCCCCTCAGGGCAATGCTCCTTGCCCACGTCAGCGAGAGCGGAGGAGGGGAGAGCCTGGGTTCAAGGGAGCTTCGCTATGATACTTTCGACAGCTACACCGGGGTGAGGCTCCTCTCCACCCAGTACGATACGGACACTGACATTTCCATACCGGTGGTTGTCCTGGACAGGGATGGCAGAGTCCTTCCCGGCCATGATATACAGTATAGGATCTACCGCCTCGACTGGGGCTGGTGGTGGGAGTGCTCCTCTTCCGAGCTTTCCCGCTATGTCCACGGGAAAAGCGCTGTGGTGGAGGCTCAGGGAGAGGTGAGGACTTCTTCTTCCTCTTCTTCTCCCTCAAATATCCATTTCAAGGTCGATTATCCTGATTGGGGACGTTTCCTGCTTGTGGCGACGGACCCTGCGAGCGGTCACACCACCGGTGGGGTGTTCACTGTCGACTGGCCCTCCTGGAGAGGCCGCTCGGAGAGGGGGGGAGCCCCCTCCAGCGCCATCATTCCCTTCTCGCTGGACAGCGACAGCTATGAGGTGGGGACCGATGCCACCGTGTATGTGCCCCAGGCGGAGGGCGGAGTCGCCCTCGTGTCCATAGAGGATGGTTCGCAGGTGCTCCAGCGGACCTGGGTCCGTACATCGGGAAGTGGGGAAACGCCCTTCCGTTTCAGGGTGAGTGCTGCGATGAGACCCAATGTATACGTTCATCTTACCCTCCTGCAGCCCAGAAGTGCACACGTCAATGACCTCCCTCTCAGGATGTATGGGGTCAGGAAAGTGAAGGTGACACAGAAATCATCTGTCCTTTCCCCGGTAATTGACGTTCCCGCCTCTGTCAGTCCCCAGACTGAGTTCACGGTAAAAGTCCGGGAGAGGGACTCCCGTCCCATGACCTATACCCTTGCCATAGTGGATGAGGGCCTCCTGGATATAACGGGGTTCCGCACCCCCGACCCGTGGAAGGCCATGAACGAAGTCGAGGCCCTGGGCGTGAATACATTCGATATGTACGACAATGTCGTAGGGGCATACGGCGGCAAGTTCTCCTCCGTCATGAGAATCGGCGGGGACATGGCCCTCAGGGGAGCCCGGAGGGATAACCGCTTCAACCCGGTAGTGAAGTTCATGGGACCTTTCACCCTGCAGGGAGGGAGCGCCTCCCACAAGGTGACGCTCCCCATGTATGTCGGAAGCGTGAGGGTCATGGTCGTGGCAGGATACGGCGGGGCCTGGGGCAGTGCCGACACCACCCTTGCCGTCAAATCCCCTCTCATGGTGATACCGACTCTTCCAAGGGCCCTCTCCTGCAGTGACAGGGTGACAATGCCGGTCAATGTGTTCATGACAGAGGAGGCCCCAAAGGACGTGGAAGTCAGCATCAGCGTGGATGGACCGATCAAAGTTGAGGGACAAAGCACCCGCACTGTCCGCTTCACCGCTCCCGGTGACACCCTCATTCGTTTCTCCCTCATCTGCGACCCCCTGAGGGAAGGGACAGCGGGGGTGAAGGTAAAGGCCAGGAGCCTTTCGGGAGAGGGTCTTAGCGCTTCCGATGAAATCTCCATTTCCGTCAGGAATCCCCATCCGCTTCACTACTTCAGCTCCTCCGTCGTCCTGGAGGGCGGGGAAAGCCGAACTCTGGGGTGGGACCCCTTCACACCGCAGGACGGAGAGGGCGTTACGGTTGGGCTCAGCACCTTCCCTTCAATTGACTTCGAGAAGACATTCTCGTTTGTATGCTCGTACCCCCATCTCTGTACGGAGCAGCTGTCCTCCCGTCTTATGAACCTTCTCTTCACAAGGAAGTTCCTCTCCGAAGAGTCCAGGAGGAAGGCGGATGCGATGATACCAGGAATGATAGGGGAACTTCTTACCCGTCAGCTTTACGGGGGAGGATTCCGCTACTGGGCCAGCGGCAAGGATCCCCAGCACTGGGCCTCGGTGATGGCGGCACAGTGCCTTCTGGAAGCGAGAAGGCAGGGTTTCGCAGTCCCTCTGAAGGCTCTCTCGCTGTGGGCGGACTATGCCAGGAAGGAAGTCAGGTCCTATCGTCACACTTCACGCGGGGACCTTCAGGACCTGGTGCAGGCCTACAGGCTGTGGGTCCTGTCCGAGGCGGGAGAGGGGGACATAGGCGCCATGAACCGTCTTCGTGAAAGCGGGGACCTTTCCCCCCAGGCAGTGTGCTGCCTTGGCATGGCGTATGTGCTTGAGGGAAAAAAGAAAGTGGCTGAGGAACTGCTCTCCGGCCTGTCCCTTGACACCCTGCCTACCGCCTTCTCTCCGGGCGATACGTTCCGCTCCCGGAACAGGGACCGTGCCCTGATGCTTGAGGCCCTATGCCTCCTGGAAATGACGGGACCCGCCCTGGAACTCGCCACCGACCTTTGCAAAGACTTCGCCGCATCGGATCCCACCACCCAGGAAGTGGGATTCACATCCATGGCACTGAGCCGCTTGAACTCTCTTGTGGGAGGGGCCGGGGGCACTTCAACGGTCAGGATTGCGCAGGAAGACTG
>CAJOLJ010000021.1 GCA_905235445.1 uncultured Bacteroidales bacterium | reverse complement strand
GTTGACTGTAGCATTATCCTCGCTGGGATAGTTCATGGTGCTGGAAGCTGTAAGGTCACCAGTTGACTCTACACTATGGGAGATGTTGTCGTAAAGGGTGGCAGAGGAAGAGGTGACAAACACGCCGACGGAGTTGGCCGTATTGAGGGCTGTTGTCTGGGGATCCGCCGTAGCGCGGGTCTGGACCTGGGATGTGAGGCTGATGACACGACCTGTGGAAGGGCTGTTTTCAAGCTTCTCGTTACATGCGGTGAAGGACAATGCCATTGCCATCACTGCCAAAGGAATGATGAACCGTTTCATTTATTGTTCTAGTTGTTTTTTATTATTCTGTAGTGGTCGGTATCGTTACGGCCAGGCAAGGGATGACGCTTCGGTTGGCATTGCTTGTCTTGCCTGCAGCAGCACCGAGCTCCCAGCTTTCCCCGTTGTCGGTCAGGTTGAAGGACCAAAACTTCGTTTGGGCGCTTTCGGAGATTGTTGCAACAGTGATATTGCCAGCAGTTATGACATTCTCGCTCTTTCCTGCCTGTGTGACGACATAGGTGTTGAGGTTGGAAATGATGGTCTCAGGGGCGACTTTGCCCTCGGAAGTGTCGTTGCTATAGACATAGAAGGAACTGCTGGTGCCGAAAGAGGCCGCGGTCATTGTGGCATCTGTGATGTTGGCCTGGCCGAGATTGTTAAGAATCTGCACTATCTGTCCGAAGCTGGGGACGAACCAACCGCTCAGATTGGTGCCTGTGAGGGTAGGGCTGTATCCGGACAGCGTTGCGATGTGGTTGCTATTCGATTCAGCATAAGTAGTGTAAGGGGTGCTTGCAGTCACTGAAGAGGTTTTCGTCCTTCCGTCCAGGTCCGCTATCCCTTCTGCCAAGGAGGTCGGGCCGGTGGTAATCTCGTCGGTAAAGCCCCAGGTCCTGTTCTTCATCCTGGTAAGTCCCATGGCGTAGGCATTGTAGCCTGCAGCCTCATCGGCGGCGCTGACGGTGGTGCTGAAGATTACGCCAGCTATCAGGGATTTGTTCTGGGTGGTTATCTCGGAAGCTTTGAGGAATCCGCCATTTGAAAGTACGAAATCACCTACTCCATAAGCCAGGGACGTGAGGTCTGAGCCTTCCTCCTCCCAGGAACCGACGGTAGTGCTGCCCAGGGACAATTGGACATTGGGGATTTCGGGAGTGCCGGTGATGGTGACTTTGTAGTTGTACTTGTGGTTTGCTGCGAGGGTCTTGGCCTCTGCAAGGTCGGCATACAGGGTCGTGGAGACAGAGTTGTTATTGTCTGCGGAAGTGACAATCTTGAGGAAATGTCCGCTGGACACTTCCTGGGGCACCAGTATGGCACTGGCAGTCAAGTCCGATTCACCCAGGGTTGCGGCGGTAATATCCGCAGCAACAGCCTCATCATTGTCAGTCAGGGCACCCGAGGAGAGGTCCACTTTGACGCTCGTCTTGGTTCCGAGGACACTGACCACTGCATCTTTGAGGACGATGCTCGAACTGTTCACGATCGTTATGTTCAGTTTGCTGAGCTTGTGGGCAAACTCGAGAGCTATGGCATCGGATGTGGAAGCGACGTCCGCCTTCTTCACGTACAGGAGATCGCTGGCGTTGACGTTTGCGTCGGTACTTTGGTCGGTCTGCACCGTAAATGTCTGGACCCCGAGCGAGGACCATCCGCTGTTGTAGGGAGCATAGGCATAGATGTCCACATTTGCACCGGCTGGGAAATACATCTCCTTGCCGGAAGCGACACTCAGATCACCGTTTCCATCGGCGGTGAGATCGTTGTTGAGGGCATTTTCCATGAATTCCGAGGTGGAACCAGTAGTGGCCACGAATGCACCGACGTGGATGCCCTCTGCAATCTGGGACTCCTGGAGGGTCTGGTCTATGCTTCGGGTACGAACCGACGTGGTAAGGCTGATTACCTGGCTGGCCTCGTCGCCTTGGGCGGTGACGCAGTCATTCTTGGAGCAGGCACAGAAAGCCAAGATGGCTATCAGGGTTGCTAAGGCAAGAGTTAAGTTTTTTCTCATGTTTTATGGATAATTGATTATTGTGCTTTAGTGACGATGCAAAAATGCGGAGAATAGGTTTTCGGGGCATTCTTATTTGTTGCGAGCATATACGGATTTGTTTCGTGGCTCCGTCAATCGTTATCTTGTACATTCGAGGGTATGCCGTAGGGTACAAGACGCATATCCGCAATACAGAATTGGAAGGAGGAAAGGGCCTGGGCGGGATGCAGGGCATCGAGCTGGTAATTGAGGAATTTTATTATTGACTGCTTCCTGTTCTTTATGAGGTATGAGGACAACCCTCCGAGGGTTGAGTATGCCTCGCTTTCGGTAATCCTGAAGGCGGAAAGGGGAATGGTAAAGGTCTGCCATCCATCCTCGAAGGACATGGGGGCATCAAGTTCCCAGGGGGCGGTCTGCGCAAACCACGACTGGTTGAGCGATTTGCCCTGGTCCTTGTCCAGCCTGAAGGAAATGAATCCGGTGTTCCAGCAAGGGACCCCGTCACTGTAGACATAGATGTCCATCTCGATGGCGACATCCTTGCATTTGCTCTTTGCCGTTATCAGTCCATCCGACCCTGCGATTACCGAGTTGATCCTGTCCCCGAAACTGAACCTTAACATTCCGGTCCCGGGATCCAGTCCGCTGTCTACGGCCCAGGGGACCGGGGTCGCATCGAAATAGCACAGCATGCGGTCCGGGCTTATCACCGGTTCCTGTGCCAGTGTGAGGCAATGTCCCTGCGGAATGTCATCAGAGGAGACCACTTTAATCTTGTCAAAGAGGCTCTGGGTGATGTTGATGGTGTTCTCGAATTCGCTGCCGGTGTAGGGGGCGGATGTCCCGTTGGTGCTGAAGGAGTGGAAGAATACGCAGTTCGTGCAGAACATGGCCCCCGAGAAGGAACTTACATGTGCGCCCGAGGCCCGGAAACGTATGTGTCCAGGGACATAGTCGCCCTCGGGTAGGGTGAAACTAATCTGCCTGGAAGAGGAAGTGAAGTCGGGGACTTCCTTCTCCCCCTGGACCGTAGGCAGGAATATCCCGTCCACGAACTGGAGATTACGTCCCGTGAAGATGAGTTTCTCACCGGCCTTCGGCATCGTGCGGTTCACCCCAGTTATTGCAGGTTGGGGGTCAGAAGTGCGCTCGAGAGTGCACAGTGAGGTGGTAATGTTCGGTTTTACAGTGTACAGGGCCATTCTGTTGTCCCCCGTGTGGACCGCTTTTATGGCTACGGCACCCTCGCTCTTGGCGGAAGAGTGCGGGGTAAGTTCCAGTGTGGAGCCGTCGAAGGTGTAGGAGTAGGCCAGATTGCACACTGAGTCGCGCGTTGCCGAGAGGGCATCCACATACCAGTGGGAAAACAGGGCTTCCCCGTCATCCACACTCTGGAAATCAATCCTGTAGGACTGTTCGAAGTGATTGGTGTTGTCCGTTCCCGTTTCGGTGCCTCCCTCCCATGTGCCGAACAGCAGGTCCGCGGCCAGGGGGACTCCAGCCGGGATTTCATCGCTTTGGGGAGAGGGGAGGGTGGGAATCTCTATTTTGCCGCTGCAACCACCGGCAAGGCAGATTGCCAGGCAGCACACGGTCCATATAATGTTACGCTTCGCTCTCATATATGCTAATTCCTGAAAGAGGTTTCTTCGGAGAAGACCTTCTCCGTGTAGGTAAGCGATCTGTCGGAGTCGTATTTCTCCATGACAATGACACAGGTCCCCGTGGCGAAATCCACTCCGTCGGGTATGATGACATTGACCCCTGTCCCATCCTTGGGCTGCTCTTCGGACAGGGAGCATTCCACAGTCCCGTCGAAGGTCAGGGGGAGGAACACCTTTGTCGCACCCTCAAGGTTCACGCCCGTTATGCTGAGCGTACGCCCGGGCACCAGGGTGGTGGCCGAGAATGCGGTAATGAGTGGCTGGGAGTCGAGGGGGCGGACCACGAAAGGTATCTCGTTCTCTCCCCAGCTCGTCACTACCCTGATGTAGTCACCGCTTGTCTTGGCGTCGGAGGGAAGTGTGAAAGTTATGGCAGTCGTCGATTCATATACGAATAGGGTGTTGAGATTGATGTCCTTTCCGTTGACGATGACGCGCTTGAGGTTCCCGAAGTGCTCTCCCCGCAGGCAGAGCGTCTGTCCCGGATATGCGAAGTCCACCATCTCGATGGGCCTGCCAATCATGTTCATCCACACCCCGTCGATGAGGGGCGCCTCATGGTCCACCTTGCAGCAGGAAGCTGCGGCCACCAGGCAGGCGCACAGGAGGAAAAAGTCTGTCTCAAATGCTTTCTTCATACAGATAAACGTTCTTGTTGGCGAGAATGTCGGAGAAATCGTAGCTTATCGGGGCCTCCATCAGGTTTGCGTCCTGCATCACTTCCGTCGGGGGATAGATCATGGACCAGAGGTTGTCGCCGGTCCCGATCTCTGTGGAGTGGCAGTAGCCACCTTGCGGGATGTTGTGTACGCATTCACGGCTGGGCTGAATGACTATGTAGCTTCCGTCGTTGGCATTTGTGCTAAGTTTGGGCGTTCCCACAACTGTGGGGTCCGCATCCTTTGAATAGCTGTACTTGTACAGGCGGTGACAACCCATCAGGGGATCGTCCTCGATCTCGGCGAGCTTCCCGTTCTGGTAGTCCAGCATCCTCCTTAAGTGTCCGTCCCCCATGAAGGAGCGGCGGACGATGTCGGTCCAGAAAAGTCCTTCGGCGAAGAATTCAGCACGGCGTTCCAGAAGCAGGGAATCCAGGTTAACTGTGGTGTAGTCTCCCCTGTATGTCCCAGTCTCGATTTCGTGCTTGTAGGCACGGCGGCGTACGGGATTCACTTTCGAGAGGATGAGCGGGTTAGTCGTGCTCTCCTCCCCGTACAGTCCCATCATGGCCTCCGCCAGGTTCAGGTAAACTTCGCTTAGGCGAAGCAGCGGGGTGCAGAAAGCCGAATTGCCCTGGATCGCCAGATTGTCCGTACCCAAGGGGCCGCCCACCACTTGCTTTTTGATAGCCACGGGGTCCCAGGAATTGCGGTTTACCGTCCAGGGTATCCCCCTGGTGCCGCATGTGTCCTGTTCGTGATAGAGATAATCGTAGGTCATCCCATGGGGCATGATGTTGCCGCGGGCTCGGACCAGTCCGCCACGCTGCCTGTACAGGAGGACTGCATCGTAGCTGGCCCAGTTGAAATAGGTCATGCCATAATTCTTGTCTATGCAGCGGTCATAGCAGAACATGCCCTGGAGTTCATTGCCAAGCCCATAGCTGGTGCTCGAGGCGACTGTCTGGATGGCGAACAGGACTTCCTTGCAGTTGTTGTTCTGGACCCGGAACATCTGTTCGTAGTCCTCCATCAGCCCGTATCCTCCCTCCGGGGCAAGGTCGAGGGCCTTCTGGGCTGCAAGTCCGGCTTTCTCATAGTAGAACTTGTCCAGGGCAGCCTTCCCGGAGTATATGATGTCGTCCTTGTAGTAGGAGTCCAGGAAGTCGGAAGTGAATCTCTCCGAGAAATGTCCCCCTTTTGCCCAGGCTCCTGCGGTGAGATATATCCTGGAAAGAAGTCCCCAGGCGCTCACCTGGGAGACCCTGCCCTTTGATATCGGGCTCACAGGCAGCCATTTGGATGCATACTCGGCATCGCAGACAGCATACTGTATGACGTCCTCGAAGCTGTTCGGGTATGAGGATGCACTATGGGTGACGGGGTCATCCACGATGGGGACATCGTGCCAGTACATGGCAAGGTACCAGTAGGCAAGGGCCCTCATGAAGCGGGCCTCGCCGATGCACGCATTCGCATCCTCCACAGAGCAGATACCGTTTTCGATGCAGTACGGGGCATAGTCGTTGATGACGTAGCAGGCCTGCGTCACCACATTGTAAAGCGATGCCCACGCATACTGGACGGAGGCATTCTGCTTGCCCTCGTTGAGGGTGGCCTGTGCATTCACTTCCCCGAGGGTGGAATTGGAGACGTACAGGTTGTTTGCCCTTGCATCCCCAAGGGATATGAACCGCTGTTTGTGGAAGTAGTACCAGGGCTGGGCATACAATCCTGCGGTGACCGCCTGGAGGGCCGACAGGTCGGTGAGCTCCTCGTGTGCGGGGACGATCCTCTCGTTGACGGTATCGAGGAAATTCTCGCAGCCCACAGTGCACAGTAACGCTGCCAAGAGGGCACCAAGCCCCGTCATCTTCTTGAAATGCTTAGATATGCTATTCATGGCTGACATCTTAGAAGGTTGCTTCGATCCCGAAGATTATGGAACGGGGAGACGGGATGCGGCCCGTGTCGACCCCGTACATGAGCATGCCCTGTCCGGTCATCGAGTACTGTCCGTTCTGGCTTCCGACCTCCGGGTCGTAGCCGCTATAGCCCGTGAGGGTATAGAGGTTCTGGACATTCAGGGACAGGCGGCACTCGGACAGGCGGCACCTCTTCACGAAATCTTTCGGGGCGTTGTATGTGAGGGAGATGTTCTTGATGCGCAGATAGCTGGCATCCTCGACGTACCGGTCTGAAATCCTGGAGTTGTAGTTGTTGTGCAGGTTGTCGATGCGGGGGATCGAGGACTCGGCACCCGGGGCCACGTACACATTCCAGACATCCTTGTTTCCGCTGTCGCCGTCATAGTAGGCCCAGCGGGCATAATTGGCGGTGCGCACATACTTATTCCAGGCCGCCCCGCCGGGGGTGAGGGAAGGGTCATCCATGCGGCGGCGTGTCCAGTTGAACACTTTCCCGCCGATGCTTCCGTAGAAGAAGGCAGTGAGGGCGAAGTTCTTGTAGGTAACGGTGTTGTTCCATCCGAATGTGAATAGGGGAAGACCGTTCCCTAGGAAGGTCTTGTCGCCATCGTCGATTATCCCGTCTTGATTGAGGTCCTGGAAAAGAAGGTCTCCGACGGATGTCAGCAGTTCTCCTGCATTCCGGTTGACGACCACGGTTCCCGCGCTGTAGTTGGGAGTGGCGGCAATGACGGTGCTGGTCCCATCGCCGTTGTCCCTGAGGAAATCCGCTGCGGAATCGATTCTTCCGGCAACCTTGAACCCGTAGAACTGGCTGATGCCATACCCCACGGCAGTTCGGGTGATTACCTCCCCGGTGCCCTCGTAGTCGAGGGTCTTGTCTATGAATCCGGTTTCGCTGTTCAGCTTGGTCACGGTGTTCCTGACCGAGGAATAAGTCAGGGATGTCTTCCATGTGAAAGACTTCCGGTTGATGGGGTGGGCATTTAGGGTGATCTCGATGCCGTTGTTGCTCATGTTGCCGACATTGGCCCACTGGGGCTCGGCACTACCGGTCACCTTGGAGGATGTTCCGCTGTACAGGGGCAGTGCAGTCTGCATCAGAAGGTCCCTGGTGTTCTTCATGAAGGCATCGAAAATGAATTCTATGCGTCCGTCCAGGAGCTTGAGGTCCAGTCCCGCATTCCAGGAATCGGTCTTTTCCCATGTGAGGTTGCCGTAGTTGGGCATGTTCGCCGTCTTGTAGCTGGTCCCGAAATTGGACTCCAGATTGGCGAAGTTTGCCATGAAGGTGCTCTCGGTGAGGTTGGCGTTGCCAACCAGACCGTACCCTACGCGGAGCTTCAGGGAGTTGACGGTCTCTATGAGGGGCATGAAGAAAGGCTCCTCGCTGACCCTCCAGGCAAGGGCTGCGGAAGGGAAGGTTCCCCAGCGACGTCCCCTCTCGAACAGGGAAGAGCCGTCCCGTCGCAGGGTACCGGTGAACATGTACCTGTCCTTGTAGTTGTAAGTGACTCGGCTGAAGAAACTGCTGTAGCGCTTCGTGGTCGTGTACCCGGCGTTGTCATCCCTGCTGGAATCCCCGCTGGAGAGGGACATGCTGGTGTTGGACCCGCCGAGGCGCTGCCCGTAGAGGTAGTCCCGGTAGCGGCTGTTCAGTTCAGCCCCCACCATCGCTCCCACTTTGTGGAACTTCTTTATTTTCCAGTTCCCGTTGGCGACTGATTTAAGGGACCAGTACAGGTTGTAAGTCTTCGATGTCTGGTGGGTGGCATATTCCCTGGTGGCCCCGTTCTCTCCCAGCTGATACTCGGGAAGCAGGTAACGGAAGTTATCCGTATTGGTATCGTAGGTGGCTTCGTTCTTCCAGTTGAGCCAGCTCCAGGGTTTGAGGGTGAAATAGACGTTGGTCCTGCCGCTGCTTATTTTGTTGCGGCGGGTGGTGATTTCAGCAAGGGCCACGGGGTTGGGCTGCCAGGTGTCGGTATCCCCGTTGTATCCGGACTTCGCCCAGGACCCGTCCGGATTGCGGACGGCATTGTTGGGGGTGTCGCTCAGTGCGTTCGGAACGACGTCCCACGAGGCCATGCCCGTATTGCGGTCGGACTGGGTCACGTTGAAAGTGAAGCCCATGTCCAGCCATTTGTATGCCTTCACGTCCAGGGAGCCACGCAGGGACAGGCGCTGGAAGTCGTTATTTATGACGATTCCGTCCTGGGAGAAATATCCCCCGGAGAGGCTGTAGCTGACGCCTTTGCCTCCTCCCCTGACGCTGAGGTTGTACTCCTGCCTGAGGCCCGTCCTGAAGAGGGCATCCTGCCAGTCGGATCCTTCCGAGAGAGTGGAGGGATTTGCGAACATGTTGCTGACCTTGGCGGTGGCCCGCTGGAGGTTGGCCTCCCTCGCCCACTCGGCGAACTGCTGAAGGTTCATGACCTCGAGCTTGTGGGGGAGGGCATCGCTTCCCATCTGGGCTTTGAAGGAAATCTTGGGCGCCGACCCCTCGAATCCCTTTTTCATGTTCACGATGATGACGCCGTTGGCTGCCTGGGCACCGTAAATCGCAGTTGCGGAGGCATCCTTGAGAATCTCGATGCTCTCGACATCATTGGGGTTCAGGTCGGAAAGGGGATTGCTGAAGACGTTTGCACCGTTCTCTGTGGTGACGATGGCCCCGTCGATTACATACACGGGCTCATTGCTGGAATTCAAGGAGTTGACGCCACGGATCATGATGCTGGAGGACCCTCCTGCGGCACCGCTGTTGCTCGTTATCTGCATTCCTGCCGCCCGTCCCTGGAGCATCTGGTCCATCGTGGAGGCCGAGGTCACTTGCAGGTCGTCGGACTTGACGGAAACGGTGGAGCCGGTGATGTCGGAACGTTTCATGGTGCCGTATCCCACGACCACTACCTCCTCCATGAGCTGCGCATCCTCATGCATGACCACCTGCATTCCCTTCGCTGCCTTCAATTCCAATGTCTTGAAGCCGATCATGCTGAAGACCAGGGTGGATTTTGCCGGGACGTCCAGGACGAAGTTCCCGTCGAGGTCAACCATTGTCCCCACATTGGGATTGTCTTTCAGTTGCACGGCACAACCTATGAGCGGTTCGCCTGTGGAATCAACGACCTTTCCGTCGGCCTTGACCTTCTCCTGGGCGATGGCCCCGAGGGGCAATGCCAGAAACAGGAGGAAAGCGAAAAGCCGTTGGGTTTTTCTTGCCATACTTGTGGTTATCGATTAGGGTAATTATGCGAATAGCCTACTGGCGGGACCCGTGCTTCGGTCAGCTGGGTTCCGCCAGTGTAAAGATGGCTTATTTCGGGAACGATGGCTATCGGATATGTTGCATGCCCGCTGGATTTTGTTTCACTTGGTCTTGTGCTTTGCCATATACTCGGAAGGAGTGACCCCGAAGTGCCTCTTGAAGGCTGCGGAGAAGTGTGTGGGATTTGCAAACCCCACTGCGTATGCTACCTGGGACACAGTGATATCGCCCTCCGATAGGAGCCTCGCGGCTTGCTGCAGGCGTATGTTGCGGATGAACTCCCCGACTGATATCCCGGTAAGTTCCTTCACGCGGCGGTGAAGTTGCACCCTGCTCAGGCCAACTGCGTCAGCCAGTCCCTCGACATTGAAGTAGCTGTCGTCGAGACGTTCGTTCACTGTCTTCATGATCTTCTCCATGAGGGCTGCGTCGTTCCCCTTGAGCTCGACCTGCTTTACGGTGTCGGCCTGTTCCTGCGCGCCGGAGAATTTTCCCTTCATCCGGATGCGGTTGGCGATAAGTCCGGCAGCGCGTGCCTCGAGTTCCTCCAGGTTGAAAGGCTTGTCGACATAGGCGTCAGCCCCTTCCTCCAGCCCCTTCACCCTGGAGATGTGGTCCGTCTTGGTCGTCAGCAGGATGACCGGAATGTGGCTTGTGGCGGTCGTTGACTTGAGCCGCTTTAGAAGTTCGTTCCCGTCCATGACCGGCATCACCACGTCACTTATCACTAGGTCCGGGACATTTTCGACTATACCCTCGAGGGCTTGGCGTCCGTCGGGGTAGGTCTGGACATGGTACGACTCGCTGAGTTCGGTTTCCAGGAATGTCCTGATATCCTCATCGTCATCCACTACGGCCACATGGTAGGTGGTCTTCGTCCTTGTCCTGCGGGGAAGAACGACATCAGTCACGGGGAGGTGCGTCTCAGAGGAGGGTCCGTCATGTCCCGCATTTGCCTCCGGTTCGGATACAAGCTGGTCCTGAGGGATGTGCTTTGTATCCAGCGGCAGTCGCACCGTGAAGATTGACCCTTTGGAATCCGTTCTGTTCCGGGCGGTAATGGTCCCATTATGGAGAGCTACGATCTTCTGGGTCAGGTTCAGTCCGATGCCGTAACTCATCTGCCCCGGTGCGGGGCGGGCGGAAGCCTGGTAGAAACGCTCGAAGATTTTCTTGAGCTGGGCCTCGTCTATGCCAGGTCCGTTGTCGCTGACTTCCAGTTCCGCGAACTTGTCCTCGATGCAGCGAACGGTAATGTCGACCTCCCCGCCTTCCCCTACGTATTTCAAGGCGTTGCCTACCAGGTTGCTTACGACCTTGTCGAAATTGTCAGGGTCAATCCATGCCAGCATCGTGGGAGCCTCGTCATGGAAGTGCAGGGTGACGAGCCTCTTCTCGGCCATGTAGTCGAAGTCGTGGCATATGTCTCCCACGAACTCCGAGAGGGGAGTCTTTGCGAAACGAAGGGTAAACTGCCCCTTCTCCATCTTACGGATGGAAAGAATCTGGTTTGTCAGTGCGAGCAGACGGTCCGCATTGCGGTCTATGTTGCGGAGGGCCGCTGTGGTCTGGGGGTCGTGCTCTGTCCTGAGGAGTTTCGAGAGGGGACTTTTTATGAGTGTGAGGGGAGACCTCAGTTCATGGCTTATGTCCACGAAGAACTTGATTCTCTCCTCGTTGAACTCCGCCTGCTTTCGGTTCCAATAGTAGCGTCTCACCAGCAGGATGACAGCCAGCAGCAGGAGGGCATAGGCGACATATGCAAGCGGGGTCCTGTACCATGGAGGGGTGATGTACAGGGAGAGCTGCTTCTCGGGGGAATAGAGCCCGTTGTCGTAGGCGCGTACCAGAAGTCGGTGATTCCCGTAGGAAAGGTGGGAGAAGTAGATTTCGCTACGGCCGGATTCAGCCTGGTGCCACTGGCCCTTGGGGTCGTTGTCGAAGCGGAATTCGTACCTCATGTTCTGCGGGTCCCGGAAGTCCATCGGGGAGAAGCACAGGCCGAACGTGTTGTCCTGGTATGAGAGGGTGATAGTGGAGGCCTCCTCGAGGGGACAGGTTATGATGGGCTTGCCGTCGGAGAGGGTAGAGGCATTGACCACCTTGTCCCCCAGATGCATCGCAGTCAGGGTGATTCCCTGTAGGAAAGCATCCTTCCGGATGTTCCCGGGAATGAAATAGGTGATTCCGTCCTGGTTTCCGAGAAGGACTTCCCCCTTGGACGAATAGGCGCTCACTCCCCGAAGGTACGACCACCCCTCAAGTCCGTTTCCCCTGTAGTAGCAAGTGATTTCCCCGTCAGCGGAAATCTGTGCGAGACCACGGTAAGTGCCGACCCAGACACTTCCGTCAGGTATCATCACAAGGCTGCTGACATTGTCATTGGGAAGTCCGTCTTTGGTGGTGAGCCGCTCCCAGGTGCCCTCGGGGCGATAGCGGAACAGCCCTTTGTTGCTGCCTACCCATATGCTGCCGTCCACGGACTGGCCTATGCAGTAGACGATGTTCGGACGGAGGGTCTGGGGGATGCCGACATCTACGGGGCTGTCAGAGCGGGGGTCATATACGTCTATCCCGTAGTAGTGTCCGATCCAGATGCGGCCATCCCTGTCGGTGAAAAGGGTGTTGAGGTAGGGGTTGAAGAGTTGCAGTTTCCCGCCCCCGAGCACACGCTCCGTAAGGCCGTCGCCGCCCAAGGAACGCAGCCCCTCCCCGAAAACCGCCAGGTAGAGGTTGCCTTCGGCATCCTGGGTTATGCTCCCGATGCGTTTGTTTCCCACCGCCCTCATCCATGTCTCCTTGCCGGTGAGAGGGTCTATCCGGAAAAGCCCGTTTCCGTACGTCCCCACCCAGAGCGTTCCTTCGTTGTCCTCATACACGGTCATGACGGTATAGTCCCCCATCATGTGGGAGAGGGCGCCGCCACCGAGGTCGATGCTCTGGATTCCTCCCTTCTCCTGGCAGATGAGGGCATGTCCGCTGCGGTCTGCGTGGATGGAGCGAAGAACCTTCCCGTTGTTTGTGGGTATCCTGTCCAGCGGGAGAAAGTGGAACGGGGGCTCTTTCCCGATGACGGTGAACAGTCCCTTCTGGTAGCAGCCGAGCCAAGTGTTGCCGTTGCGGTCGGAGAGGAAGGCATGGACCTTGGCATTGGATAGGTCATTCTCCCCGATGGGAGTGAATGCCTGCTCCATGGTATGCCCCTCGGGGTCTACCTTCCACAGGCCGTTTCCCGACAGGCTCATGAGGATGGTCCCGTCGGAGTCCTTGAACAGGCGATAGACGAAGTTCCGGGGGAATGACAGGACGGTTTCGAAAGAGAGGGTCTGGGTGTTGAAGCGCTGGAGGGAAGTGTAGGTCGCCACGATGAGCCTCCCCTCTTTGTCCTCTGTGAAATCCAGGGCCCTGGAATGTTCGAAAGGACCGCTTCCGAAGGTGGTGACATTGCCGGTGAGGGTATCCACCATCTGCATGCCATACTCCCGGAATCCCATCCAGAGGTGTCCATCCCGGTCGAGGTACATATTGTCGCAGCCGTCCCCGAGACTCAGCTTCCGGTTCCACTTCTCCAGCCTCCGGGCCACGGTGCCGTCCACCTCGAAGAGTCCAGCGTCGTCATGCAGGACCCAGATCTTCCCGTCCTCGGTCTCCAGCATGTCGTTGACGTTGACATCGCTGTATCCTCCGAAATCCACCGTGAGGAAACTGTCCGTCAGGGGGTCATAGCGTTGGACGGTGCGGTTGCTGACCACCCAGACCTGTCCCTTGGAGTCGCACATGACGCTGCGGACGAGATCGTCCCCGAGCGATGAGGGGTCATCGTCGTCGCTGTAGTACTGCGTGAAATTGACCCCGTCGAACTTGTTGAGCCCGTACTCGGTACCTATCCAAAGATAGCCCGTCCGGTCCTGGCAGAGGGATGTCACCAGATTTGATGACATTTTCTCCCCGTCATAGAACCGGGTGGGCTTGGCGGCCACGGAAGGGCTGCAAAAAGACAGAAAGAGAACACTGCCTAGGAGTAGGGTCTGTGTAGCGAAACGGCTCATCTTGACTATTTTTGTGTAAATATACAGTAAATATGCAGAAAAAACCAACCTACAGAGCCTTGAGACAGTGTTCAGGCATTTTTGACGGCTACGGTTTACTGGATGCTGACTTCACCGAATTGGACCTCCCAGGGCTCCTCGTTTCCGTCCACAGCCTTGGCCATGGAGAGGCGGATGCTGGTTATATTCTTCAGCACGTCCTCGCCAATCTTGCCCTTGTTGGTAAGGTCGATATTCATCTTCTTGGGCTTTTCGATGGTTGAACCCATGTTGTAGTAGAGGGTTGCCGCATCTACTTGCTGCTGCTTGCCGTCACTGTCCTTGTAGCGGAGGACGACCTTGAGCATGCAGGTGCTTCGGAGGATGTTCATGGTGAGGGTGGTGTGTCCGGTGATGTCGCCGCTCACATCGGGCAGGTCGATCCAGCGGTCCCATTTCTGGGTGAAAGTGGCGGTGCATGTCTCATCGTCGTAGTCGCAGTTGCCGCCATGGCGGCTTACCTGTTCCATGTCGATGATTTTCCAGGGCGCTTTCTGGTTCTTCTGCGCTGCCATGGGGAGGGCGAATGTTGCCACGAGGGCAAGGATGATAGCTACTTTTTTCATTATCACTTAGTTTATTGTGTTATTGCGTCGTTTTGTCTTTGCGGGGTGTGCCTTGGAAATGTTACCGTTTCCCGGAGGGATTACTTGACAAGTGTCTCCTCGGGGCCCAGGTAACTCTTGTGCATTCCTCCGAGGTTCACGAGGATCTTCTGGAGGACGAGGGCGTTGTCGAGGGGACGGATGTATAGGGTATGCTTGCCCCCGTCGAGCATGTGGATGGTCTGGGAGTCGATGACGTGCTCACGCTGCCAGGCAATACCTGTTTCCCCCTTGTAGTCGCCATTGATGTTTATCACCTGTTCCGGCTCGTCGTCGAAGCGGACCGCATACCTCAGCCCCTTTCCGTTGAAGTTCAGCGTCGGGCAGAACCGGAGGGTGACCCTCGCTGTCGCGTCCTCGGGGATTTCCATGTCGTATTCCAGGACCATGCCCTCCACTGAGGCCGTGACAGGCTGGGGGGTAATCCCCGAGAGGGTCCGGCCCAGTTCGGGAATCACTGTCCATGTAGCCTCCTTGCCGTCGGTCTTCCTGGTGAAATGTTCCGCCTCTATGCTGACGTAACCTTTGCTTCCCTCGAAGAAGGGGGGCCCGGAGGGCGTCTTGTAGGTTATCGGCGCAGGGGTGGGGAGCACAATGGAAGAGGCAGGGGTTCCCTCCACCCTCCTGACCTCGGGCATTATTTTCTTTTCGGGAGCCTGCCAGGACTTGTAGCCTATGTACTGCTCGTCCATCATGTGGTTCCATTTGCCTCCGTTCCTGGAATGATATGCGCTGGCCAGGATGGCGTCTTTCCTGAAGCACTCCTCAACCCTGTCGGCCCATGCATTGGCCATGGGGTCCTTCTTTTTCGCCAGTCTCTGGTTCATTGCCTGGGCATAGTACATGTCGTAGAGATTCGCACAGGCCTTGACCGGATAGCCCAGAAGCTGGAACCAGGCATCCTGGCATTCCTGCGGCAGGGCCCTTCCTAGCGCATCTGCGTCCAGTGCGAGCTGGTCGTACTCCCCGGTGACCCTGGCCCATTCATCGTAGTTGGCGACCGAGTAGGTCTTCATGGAAAGGAGCTCAGGAGTCACTCTCCTATTGAACTTGGGATAGGTGCGAAGTATACGGGCCGCCTCCTGTGCATGGCGCTGCCCGAAGATTGAGCGGCAGAACTCCACGCTGTGCCCCTCGAGGTTCCCGGCATTGAAGGCGTCGGGATCCCAGGCCATGTCCAGGAAGAATGTGATGGGATATTCCATGGGCTTGAGGTCTCCCACGTTCAGAATCCACAATTTGTCCACCCCGTAGCGGTACGTCAGGTTCATCTGTTCCCAGAGGCGGGGTATGGGGCTTACGTTTATCCATTTCGAGTTGCGGGGACCTCCTACGTAGTCAACGTGGTAGTACATCCCGAATCCGCCGCTGCGTCTTGGTGAACCGAGGGAGGGAAGACGGCGGATGTTGCCCCAGTTGTCGTCGCATAGCAGGAGGATTATGTCATCGGGGACTTTCATTCCCTGGTCGTAGAAATCCTGCACTTCCTTGTACAGGGCCCATACCTGGGGAATCTGTGCTGCGGGACGTTCCGTGACTTTTTCCAACAACCCTCTCTGTTCCGCCACGATCCTCTCCATGAGTTCCACGGTGGCTTCATCCTCCATGGCCTCGTCCCCGTCACCTCGCATTCCTACGGTGTAGAGGGTTTCCCAGTCCTTGGAACGCTCTATCCCGCCCCTCCAGAAGTCCATCATCTCGTCGTGGTTGGTCGTGAAGCTCCACTTCCCGTGGTCCTTGCGACGTTTCCAGTCCTGCTGTGCAAGAGCCATCGGCTCATGATGGGAAGTACCCATAACTATGCCCATCCTGTCCGCCAGGGGACCGTTACCGGGGTCGTCGTCATAGAAGGCGCTTCCCCACATTGCAGGCCACATGTAATTGGCCTTGAGGCGGAGGAGAAGCTCGAAAATGTGTTCGTAGCACTGCGAATTGATTCCTCCGAAATGCTCGATGGCCCAGTTCCCGAAGGATGGCCACTCGTCGTTTATGAAGATTCCACGGTATTCCACCTTGGGCTCCCCGTCCGTGTATGTTCCTTTCCTGATGTAGATGTCTTCATGGTGCATGACAGGTACGTCGGCCCACCAGTACCAGGGGGACACGCCGATCTGGCGGGACAGTTCGTAGATGCCGTAGATGGCGCCTCTCTTGTCACTTCCGGCTATTACCAGGGCCCGGTCAACTCCCGGGAGAGGCTTGTCGACAACCTGCAGGAGATATTTCTCCCTCTTCCCCTCGAGTTCCTTCCCCGGGATCTTTCCGCTTGCGACCATATCCCGGATAAGGGATGACTTGAGGCTGCCCACGATGATGCATTCCTTGGAGGGAGTGGGGCCGAGGAGTGGGGTAACACCGGTGACGCGCCCTAGGTCCTGGACGAGAGAGTGGGCTGCGATATTGACGCCTTCGTAGTCACCGTCATCGCAGACGAGGTCCACAACCTTTCCATTTGCGGCTATGGCAAAGGAGGCGTCGGGTCCTTTTTTGAACGAGACGAACGAAGGGGCGGCAATTGAGGATGCCGCTGCTATGCAGAAGAGGGTAAGGAGTGAAAGAAGTGCTTTTCTCATGCGGAGTGTTGCGTTTTAGTGTTGTCGCTTCTTTGACAAAAATAAAGACGCCCTCCTGCACCCCCAAGCACCCGAAACAAAAACGAAGCATCATGCAACGAATGCGGGGACGAGTGGATATCCAGAGGTCCCCGCAGTAAACGAAAAGTCCTCTCCGGCATCTTTGCGGCCCCGACTGGAGGGTCGTCCCGATGAGGGGGAATGCTGAACATCGGGCGGGGGAGGTGAACTTACCCGTATCCCTCCCCCGTCCAACAGACCGTTGTCATGCCCACAGGCTGGCCGATGAATCAAAAATTCAGTGAGTTCCCGAGTCTATCTCCAGAGATAGTTCTTCAGATACTCTGCGATATGGCGTCTCCACAGGACCCAGTCGTGTCCGTTCGCATACTCGGGCATGGTCTTGAAGGGCACGCCGTTTGCGAACATGGCGAACTCGTAGGCATAGAAACTGCGTTCCCCTGACCTGGCCTGGTGGGAATCCGGGTTGAGAAGGGCCTCCACCTTTACGAAGTCGTACATCCCCACGGCAAGGCAGATGTCCTTGCTTCGGAGGGCCTCGTTGGCAAAAAGGCCAAGGTCGATGTCTGTGGTCACGGGGGCGCTCATCGCGAAGTAATACTGGAATTCCCCGGGATGGTTAAGCAGGGTGAACATCGTGGTCGCTCCTCCCATGGACAGGCCGGCGAATGCCCTTTTCGAAGGATCGGTGCTCACATTATAGTGCTCCACCGCATACGGCAGGATGTCGCCTAGCACCGCCTTGTCCAGTTCCTCGCGGCGACCCCGGAAGAAGGGGCTCCCGTTGGGGGTGAGGATGACGGTGGGCTCCGCGCTCAGGCCTTGCTCGTTCAGGTTGTCCACAATGTCGGCGAGGCCATTGTTTATCCAGCTAGCCTCGGTTCCGCCGCCCCCATGGTAGAGGACCAGCACCGGGTAGGGCTCCTTGCGGTTCGCCTCGAAACCATATGGCAGGTAGATCCCGAATCGGAGCGGTTCCCCCGAGGCGGAGGAAGGAATCTCAACGAAGCTGTACGTGCCCTTATGTTTTGCGGTGGGAGCCTCTATTGAACGGTCCTCGCTGCGGGACTGCCGGACGCTGTCATAAGGGACATAGACTGTGCTGTACCTGTCCTCGTTTCCCAGGTCAGGTGCATCCAGGCCACGGTTGCGGGGCGGATTCGCACTGTCCCAGTACTCCTTGCCATCGGCGAAGAACTTGTATTTGTAGGTACCGCAGGGAAGCGGGAGGGTTATTTTCCAGACCCCGCCGCACAGCTTCATGTCATAGTGTGGCTGTGCAGTCGTGTTCCACTGGACATAACCGTTTTTCCACTGCAGGGGGCCTGCGTTGCTTGAAGTCTTGACGGAAGCGTCGGCGCAGTCAGAGAATACCCATTCTCCCTGGATGGTGACTTTCGCATAGTTCGCATCGGGAAAACAGAATGTGGCATAGTACCCCGTCGGGGAATCTTCGCAGCGGTAGACTGTTGTCACGTCGGAGGCGGAGGGAGTTGACTCGGGCTTGGGAGAGCATCCCGCAAGCAGGGACACTATCCCTGCAAGGGCCAGCAAGGGGAGGAGGAAGTTTTCTTTCATTCTGTTGCAAGGTTTTGGGCTTGGGTGAAAGGGACAGACACAAAGATAGCGGAAATTTGCAATCACAAAAAGGGTGTCTCCTTCGGTATCCTGCAATGGTGATGGGGGTATGATTTTTGCAGTCTTGAAGGTGCTAAACAATAACCGGGAGGCTACGGCCTCCATCTGACCAAATTTAATACAGTCTTTCAATGAAAAAACTAAGTCTATTCTGTGCGGCGCTTCTTCTTGGGGCCACGCTGCACCCTCTTCGGGCCTCTTCGGATGAAGGCCCCTCCGATGCCACATCTCCTGCGGGAGCGACTTCCACCACCATCTATTACGTGAGTGTATCCACCGGCTCCGCCAGGGCGGACGGACTGAGTGCCTCTACCGCCATGAAGGATCTCCAGAAAGCCATCGACGCAGCCACTGACGGTGACCAGATCTATGTTGCCGAAGGCAATTACCTCGGGAACCTCAACCGTGGGTACATCCAGAGCGGCCGCTTTGGCAATGCCCAGAACGACAGGGGCAAGTTCATCAGCATCTATGGCGGCTTTTCAACCGACTTCCGGGAGAGAGACGTCATCAAGTACGTCACCAAGATCCAGCCTACCGACCAGTCTTTCATCGCACCCCTTTTCAACATCAACGCAAGACGTCCCTACGGTTACAACGGTCCGGAGGGCAGTGTGGTTGTGGACGGCCTTGTCTTCGACTTCGGGGAGAACAACCTCTACTGCAAGGCGGACGTGAACAACGAAGTCACCGGGACCCCCAACGAGGGAGTGCTTACCGGTCGCTTCATAGAGTTGGGCGCCTCTCCCGCCTGTCCGAAGGAAGGCTACCGGAACGGGGATGAGTATGCTCTGCACATGGATGTGGAAGGAAATGTCAGGATTTCGAACTGCATCTTCGTGAACTGCCGTGACTATGGTATCTCCGCGCTTATGGGCAAGGGCCACATGGAGATATGCAACAACATTTTCATTGCCTGCCGCTACGCAGCCTGCCAGGTGAAGGGCAATGTCAGGGATGACGACATAGAGAAAGTGTCGCTCGACTTCCATCACAACACCGTCCTCTTCACATGGACACGTACCAAGACCTTCGAGGACATGGGCCAGGGCTTCCGCTTCATGAACGGTATCCGCACGGTGGATGTCCACAATAACATCTTCGGATGCAATAGCAACTGCGCTGTGGAGAGGGTTTACTATGAGTCAAACAAGAAAATGGAGGAACTCAAGCAGAGCAACCTCTACGACAACTATTTCTTCGCCAACCGCAGGGACCTGGAACTTGCCGCACCGGGTGCCGCTACGATTTCCGTGTCGGCAGCCCAGATCGAGGAGGCGGAGCAGATAGGTCCCAAGTATGAGGGGAACATGGACCTTCCCGAAGGGAACGATGAGTTCCTCTCCGCAATTGACGAGGCCTACCTTCAGGGCTTCATGGCCCTGAAGATCATTTCTTCCCAGAGCTACGATGCCTCTTCCACGGCCAATGCGATTAACCGCATGCTCGGCCTGAACCAACAGGGAACAGAGATTGTCCGCCCCACGATGTACTGCAACAAGTATCCTTGGGAGAAGGCGAAAGACCTCTTCGGAAAGGTCGAAGGCTACGGTGCCCAGATCCCGAGGTAGGCTACAAGCGAATAATGCCCTGCCACCCGCAGGACTGCTCTTTTTTGCGGATAACCCCTCCCGGGTTGTCCGCTTTTTTGGCAAAAGCATTGTCTTTAGGAAAAAAGGCCTTAACTTTCGACCACAA
Organism: uncultured Bacteroidales bacterium; assembly: GCA_905235445.1. Taxonomy (GTDB): domain Bacteria; phylum Bacteroidota; class Bacteroidia; order Bacteroidales; family UBA932; genus Cryptobacteroides. Next base: position 15,286 of record CAJOLJ010000021.1, on the reverse strand, counting down.
ACACCATAATTAGTAGCACCCTATGAAAATCACCTCTGCCGATGCCCTAGAAGGCATCAGACGGTCAGCCATCGAGGCTCTTGCCGTCCGTGAGGAGGGGGACCGTATCCCTGCGGCTGAAGCCTGCGGGTTGGATAAGGGAACCCCGCACCTGCAGGTCCTGTGCTGTGGAGGTACGGGCTGCAAGGCCTCCGAAAGCGCCAGGATTGTCGAGAATTTCCACTCATCCCTGCTCAGTCACGGCATTGCCGACAAGGTGGATGTCATCGTACCGGGTTGTTTCGGATTCTGCGAGAAAGGCCCCATCGTCAAGATTATCCCCGACAGTACATTCTACACCTCAGTCCGCCCGGATGACGTGGAGGAAATCGTGACCTCCCACATCATTGGCGGCAATAAGGTGGAACGCCTCCTGTACCGGGACCCCTCCACGGGACTCCACATCAGCGATTCCAAACACATGGACTTCTACCGGAAGCAACAGAGGATAGCCCTGCGAAATTGCGGGTTCATCGATCCGGAGAATATCCTTGAATACATCGCCCGGGACGGTTACAGGGCCGTCAGCGAGAGCCTTCGCCGGGACAGTGCCGATGTCCTGGCGGATATCAAGGCCTCCGGGCTGAGGGGAAGGGGCGGCGCAGGTTTCCCGACAGGAGTGAAGTGGGAAATCGCCCGCAAGTTCGATGCCCCCGACAAGTACGTCGTCTGCAATGCCGATGAGGGCGACCCCGGAGCATTCATGGACCGTTCCATCATGGAGGGGGATCCCAACTCCGTCATCGAGGCGATGATAATCTGCGGTTACTGTATCAATGCGCACCACGGCCTGATATACATAAGGGCCGAGTATCCCCTGGCGGTCCACCGTCTCCAGGTCGCGATAAGCCAGGCCAGGGAATACGGGCTGCTGGGAGAAGACATTCTCGGTTCGGGATTCGGGTTCGACATCCAGATCCGGTACGGCGCCGGTGCGTTCGTATGCGGGGAGGAGACCGCGCTTATCCATTCCATGGAAGGCAAGAGGGGTGAACCCACGCTGAAACCCCCGTTCCCTGCCGAGGCAGGCTATATGGGACGTCCCACCAACGTGAACAATGTCGAGACTCTTGCCAATGTCCCCGTGATCCTGACAAAGGGCCCCCAGTGGTTCTCCTCCATCGGGACGGAGAAATCAAAGGGGACGAAAGTGTTCGCCCTTGCAGGCAAAATCAACAATGTCGGGCTCATAGAGGTTCCGATGGGAACGACTCTGAGGGAGATAATCTACGACATCGGCGGCGGAGTGAAAAACGGCAAGAAGTTCAAGGCTGTCCAGACCGGAGGCCCGTCCGGGGGCTGCCTCACCGAGAAGCATCTTGACATTCCCATCGATTACGAAAGCCTCACTGCTGCCGGGTCGATGATGGGTTCCGGAGGAATGATCGTGATGGATGAGGACGACTGCATGGTGTCCGTGGCGAAGTTCTTCCTGGAGTTTACCGTGGGCGAGTCCTGCGGCAAGTGCGTCCCGTGCCGCATCGGCAACAAGCGCATGCTGGAAATCCTCCAGCGCATAACCGACGGACGGGGGAAGGACTCGGATATAGACACACTGGAGAATCTCGCCAAGGTAATCAAGGATACGGCCCTTTGCGGCCTTGGCCAGACTTCTCCCAATCCCGTCCTGTCCACTTTGGCCAATTTCAGGGAGGAGTACGAGGAGCACGTCCGTGACCACGTTTGTCGCTCCCACAAGTGCAAGGCTCTCCTTACCTATACTATCAACCCCGACAAGTGCAAGGGCTGCAGCCTTTGTGCGAAGAACTGCCCAGCGGAGGCAATAGCGGGCGAGACACGCAAGCCTTTCGTCATCAATCCCGAGAAATGCATCCGGTGCGGCATGTGCCTGTCCCGTTGCAAGTTCGGCGCCATCACCGTCATCTAAACACCATGGAAGCCATGATCAACTTGACTATAGACAATCACGCAGTGAGCGTGGAAAAGGGAACGACCATCATGGATGCTGCCGCATCCATAGGCATATCCATCCCGGCACTCTGTCATATTGACTTGAAGGGGACTTGCGTCAAGAATACCCCGGCGGCATGTCGCGTGTGTGTTGTGGAAGTCGAGGGACGTCGAAACCTCGCCCCTTCATGCGCAACCACTGTCACTGAAGGCATGGTGGTCAAGACCAATTCCGCCCGTGTCATCCGTGCCCGCAAGACAGTGGCGGAACTCATTCTCTCCGACCATCCCAATGACTGCCTCACTTGTCCCAAATGCTCGGACTGCGAGCTCCAGAAGCTTGTGACCCGATTCAATATCCGACAGATGCCCTACAAGGGCGAACAGTCCAGCCGCAAGAAAGAGGTGACTGTGGCGATAAACCGCAACATGGACAAGTGCATCCTGTGCCGCAGGTGCGAGACGGTTTGCAATGAAGTCCAGGGCGTCGGGGTCCTCGGGGCCGTCAGACGCGGTTTCGATACCACCATCGCCCCGACATTCGACAGGATGTTCAAGGATACGGACTGCACCTACTGCGGTCAGTGCGTTGCCGTCTGCCCTACCGGGGCCCTTACCGAAAGGGACAATACGGACCGTCTCCTGGATGACCTCTGCAATCCTGACAAGGTGGTTGTAGTGCAGCCCGCCCCTGCGGTTAGGGTCGCCCTCGGCGAGGAGTTCGGTCTCCCGCCCGGGACCATCGTCACCGGGAAGATGGCAACCGCTCTTCGTTACCTCGGGTTCGACTATGTCTTCGATACGGACTTCGCGGCGGACCTGACCATCATGGAAGAGGGTGCGGAGATACTCCAGCGCCTAAGGGCGTTCCTCTCCGGGGAGGGGAACGTGAAACTTCCCATCATGACGTCCTGTTGTCCCGCATGGGTCAATTTCTACGAGCATAACTACCCCGACCTCCTGTCCTATCCTTCCTCAGCCAAGTCCCCGGCCCAGATGTTCGGGGCCATTGCCAAGACTTACTGGGCACGGAAGATGGGTATCCCCAGGGAAAAGCTGGTCGTCGTATCAGTGATGCCCTGCCTTGCCAAGAAGTACGAATGCGGCAGGGAGGAATTCTCTGTCGACGGAAATCCCGACGTCGATTATTCCATCTCCACCAGGGAACTCGCAAGGCTCATCAAGCGTTCCAACATTGATTTCCGCTCCCTGCCGGAAGGGGATTTCGATTCACCCCTTGGCGAGTCTTCCGGTGCGGGCGCCATATTCGGTGCGACGGGAGGCGTGATGGAGGCTGCCCTGCGTACCGTATATGAGGTGTATACGGGAAAGACCCTCCCCCGTCTGGAGTTCACCTCTGTCCGTGGCCTTGAAGGCATAAAGGAGGCGACCATAGACCTGGACGGCTTCCCCCTGAAAGTCTGTGTGGCCCATACCCTGGGCAATGCCAGGATACTGATGGATGCCCTCCGCTCAGGCAAGCTGGATTACCATGTCGTGGAGGTGATGGCATGCCCCGGTGGATGCATCGGCGGAGCCGGACAACCTTACCATCACGGGAACGTGGAGGTCCTCAGGGCAAGGACCGCTGCCATCTACCGTGAGGATGAGGGAAAGCCCATCCGCAAGAGCCACGACAATCCGGATATCCAGACCCTGTACCGGGAGTTCCTGGGGGAGCCCCTGGGAGAATTGTCAGAAAAGCTCCTGCACACACATTATTTCGACAAAACCATCAAGTAGACTCTGAGAACCATGAGTGAAATCAAGATATCATGCGAGGCCCTCCATGAAGTGGAGGCCATATGCGACAGTTTCAATTGTGACCCGGGCGAGATGATATCCATCCTCCATGCCTGCCAGAACAAATTGGGCTACCTGCCCGTGGAAGTGCAAAGGGTCATTGCCCGGAAACTGGGCGTCCCGCCATCCAAGGTATACGGTGTCGTGACCTTCTATTCATTCTTCTCGATGACGCCAAAGGGCAGGAATCCGGTCTCGGTCTGCCTGGGGACGGCATGCTACGTCCGAGGGTCGGACAAGGTTCTGGAAGAGTTCAAGCGGGTACTTGGCATCGAAGTCGGTGAGACGACCCCCGACGGGAAGTTCTCCCTGGACTGCCTTCGCTGTGTGGGAGCATGCGGACTTGCCCCCGTCGCAACCATAGGGGAGAAGGTGTACGGCAGGCTCAATCCTTCCGACATCAAGAAAATCGTGAGCGAGTTCGAGGATTAAGGCAGGGAGACTCTCCCCAGTATGCCTTGCAACCTCGCAATGGCGATTCCGTAGTTTGTTATCGGCACTCCCTGGTGGAGTGCCTTTCCCGTACGGGAGCGAAGGAGTGTCGAGGAGGCTACGCAGCCGCCGCAGTGAATGATGAGACTGTATGGGGAGAGGTCTTCGGGAAAGTCATTCCCGGCGCAGATGTCCACATGGACGGCGGCCCTTTTTCTCAGGAGGGCTGGTATTTTCACCCTCCCTATGTCCTCCGTGTCCGGGACATGGGTGCAGGCCTCGGCAATGAGGACCCTGTCCCCGTCCCGAAGGTTCTCTATCGCCTGCGACCCTTCCACGAATACCTTCAGGTCGCCTTTGGCACCGGCAAGGAGTATGGAAAAGGAGGTGAGGGGAATATCTTTCGGGACTGTCCGGTCCACTTCCTTGAAGACCTGTGAGTCCGTTATGACGAGGGACGCTTTGATGCTCAGGGTCTCCGCAAGTGTCTCGGGTGTGCAGCAGACGGGGATGCAGCCCCGGTCCAGGAGCTCCCGGATCACCTGCACCTGGGGGAGGATCAGCCTGCCCTTGGGGGCCTCGCTGTCCTGGGGCATGACAAGGATTACTCTCTGCCCGGCCTTCACGAGGTCTCCGGTAAGAAAGCGTTCCCCGCATCGGGGGAGGGAGGATGCTATCCTCACAAGGAGCGAATCTACGCTCTCTCCCTTGTGATAGCGGACGATGGGGATGGAGGAGAGACGGAGGGTTTCAATAAGGGAGTCTACCGCCTCACCATCCCCGAGGACTACCGCTATGTCCGTGGAATCGATGACTCCCTGTGTCATGCGGCGCCTTTGGGGCCCCAGCAAACTCCCGTCGTCCAGTCCTGCGGTATCGACAAGGACTGCGGGCCCGATGCCGTGGGGAAGCTCGACTCTCTTCCTGACAGGGTCCGTCGTGGTTCCCGGGACATCGCTCACAAGTGATACCTCCTGTCCGCAGATTTCATTGACAAGGGTGGATTTCCCGGAATTGACGGGACCGAAAAAACTGATCTGCAACCGTTCCATTTCCTAAAACCTGAAGTCCCTGCTTCCCCTCTCGATCTCCGAGAGCCTCTTTACGGTCAAGTCCCTGACCCTTCCCTCGGGAATGTCATGAAGGCACTCCAGGATGAGGGCATTGCCTTTGGTGAGGGTGTCGCCGGATGCGTAGTCCATGAGATATTCCTTGAGTGTCATAAGTGCGTTCGGGGTGCAGCACAGACTGATCTTGCCGCTCTTGCACAGCGACATGAAACGGTCTCCGGTGCGGCCCTCCCGGTAGCAGGCTGTGCAGAAACTGGGGATGTGCCTGTTGTCAAGGAGCCATCCGACGACCTCGTCCAGGGGCCTGGTGTCGGCGACGTCGAACTGGGCAGTCTCGTTGTGGCGCTCAGCAGTGGTGTACCCGCCGACACTGGTTCGCGACCCTCCGCTTATCTGGGAGATGCCTACGTCAAGCAGCTGTTCCCTCATCCGTACGCTCTCCCTGGTGGATATGATCATCCCCGTGTACGGCACGGCGATGCGAAGGACTGCGACCAGTTTGCGGAAAATGTCATCCGGAAGGGCATCGGGGAAATCCCCGGTGTCGATATCGTCGGCGGGGCATATGCGGGGGACGCTTATCGTATGGGGACCCACACCGAAGCGGGCCTCCAGGTGCTCTGCATGCATGAGCAGGGAAACCAGTTCGTAACGGTAACCGCCAAGTCCGAACAGGACACCGATCCCGACATCGTCGCAGCCGCCTTCCTGAGCCCGGTCCATGGCCTCGGTGTGCCACTCGTAATTGCTCTTGGGCCCGGTGGGATGCAGAAGGCGGTAACGCTGCATGTCATATGTCTCCTGGAAGAGGATATATGTGCCGATGCCAGCCGCCCTGAGTTTGCGGTAGGACTGAACGTCAGTGGCTGCGATGTTCACATTCACCCTCCGGATGGAATTGCCCCCTTCCCTGACGGAGTAGATGGTCTTGATGGATTCCAGGATGTAATCCAGGGGGTTGTTCCTGGGGTCCTCGCCCGCCTCAAGGGCAAGGCGCTTGTGCCCGGAGCGGATGAGGGCGCGGACCTCCTCCTCGATTTCCTGCTGGGAGAGTTTCTTGCGGGGAATGGTCCTGTTCTTTGCATGATAGGGGCAATAGACACATCCGTTGATGCAGTAGTTGGACAGGTACAGCGGGGCGAAAAGCACGATCCGGTTCCCGTAGAAATGCATTTTGATTTCCCGGGCCAGGGAGTACATCCGCTCTTCCAGCCGGGGGTCCTTGCACTCCAGCAGTATTGCGGCCTCCCGATGGGTGAGGCCCTTTCTGAGGGCTCCCTTCTCGAGGATGGCTTTCACCCTTTGGGGGTTAGTGCTTTCACGGGAAGCCTCTTCCAGGCTTTCCAGCACTTCGCCGTTGTCTATGAATTCGCAGGCGTGGGGGGACAGTGGGTTATACATGGGGCTATTATTCTTTGTAATCTCCGCGGGACTCCGGGCAGCGGTAACCGATGGCGGAGAGGTCTTTTTTCAGGTTGCTTACTTGCTGCGCTCCCCTCACGGAAGAGGGTCGGTTCTTCCCGTCGTAAAGGGAGTACTGAGGGCTGTGAAGGGTGGGAGTGAAAGATGGCATGACCACATTGGCACCGGCAAGGATGCCCTCCTCGGTGCCATGGGGAAGGATGACGCCAAGGGCGGTGGTGGAAGGTATGAGCGCTCGTGGGAACATAATCCTCAGGATGGAGTACAGGCGAAGGGTGGTGTCGGCACTTCCCTGGGGAAAGCTCTCCAGGGGGGTCCCGCCGCTCGGTACGAAAGGACCGATTCCTATCATTTCGGGGCGAAGGGCCTCCATCAGGCGTATATCTTCAATAAGGTTGTCCGTACTCTGGTACGGGCTTCCCACCATCATGCCCATCCCTGTCTGGAACCCCAGTTCCTTGAGAGCCTTGAGGCAGCGGATGCGTGTCGAAAGAGTCATCCCTTCAGGATGAAGCATCCCGTAATGGGAGGGGGAAGCGCTCTCATGGCGCAGGAGGTACCTGTCGGCTCCCTTTTCCCTTAGCAGCCTATAGGTCTCGAAAGGCAATTCACCAAGGGACAGGGTGATTGCCGCACCGGGCCAGGAGGCATGGATTTCCGCTACGGTATCAGCCAGACGGAGGGCGGAGGAGGGATTCTCCCCGCCCTGCAGGACGAAAGTCCGGATGCCACAGTCCCAAACCTCCCCGCAGGCCTCCAGGATTTCCTCTTTGCTAAGAGAGTACCTGGAAATGAGGGTGTTGCTTTTCCGGATACCGCAGTACAGGCAGTCGTTACGACAGATGTTGCTCCACTCAATGAGTCCACGCAGGTATACTTCATTCCCGAAGTTCTCCACTGCGACTTCCCTGGCGGTGCGGTGAAGATCCTCTACAAGGGCCCCATCACCACTTTCCAGCAGCAGTGAAAGCCCCTCGTCTCCGAGAGTCTTTTCCTCCAGCAGTTGTGATAGGGTGTCATTCATGCTTTGCAAATGTAGTCATTCGCGGGGATATTTGCGTGGGGCAGTTATACGAAGTGGCGAAAAACCGCCCCATCCGGTTCTGGAAATCCAGGCTTAGATATTGATAATACGGGATTTTTCATTCTGATGGAAAGGTCTTTGGGAGACCTGGCAGTACCGGGCCTTCGCCCTCAGTTTCAGCCATATGATTATATCTCAACCTTATTTGTCATTTTTTCGACCATGTCTTAGAAGAAGGTTTATAACTTTGACTATATTTGAAGCAGTTCACCGGTCAATTCCAATAGGCACATAATTAATTGAGTAACAGTAAAGCGGAAGTATCATGAATAAAGCAATCACAAGAGCCCTGCTCGTTTGCGCCCTTTCCATTGCCGCCTTGTCGGTATGGGGTGCGCCGGGACCCGGGGACATTATTCCAAGGCCCGTTTCCTTCACTTCGGGAGGAAGCGTCTACCGTTTCCGCAAGGACGGAAAGGACATCAAAATCAAATCTGCAGACAAGGCCCTACGGAGGGAACTCACCTCTTTGTCGCTGCCTGATTTCGCACTGGATGAGGCCTATCGGCTTACCGTCGGGAAAGACGGAATCCAGATTGCAGCCCTTTCACAAAAGGGTGTCCTTCGAGCAAGGCAGAGCCTCGCTTACATGGAGTCCCTTTCCGAGGATGGAACGATAGAGCAGTGCACCATCACTGACTACCCCAGATTTTCGCACAGGGGGCTGATGCTTGACATCTCCAGGAATTTCCGCTCAAAGGATTTTATCCTTAAACAGTTGGATGCAATGTCAAGGGTGAAGCTCAACTCCCTCCATCTGCATCTCACTGATGGCGCAGGATGGAGAATCGAGATAGATTCCTACCCCGAACTCTGCAATTATGCGGCTTGGAGAACAGCTGACAAGTTCACCGAGTGGAGTCGCGGGGGAGGATATGCCAGAAAAGGAAGCGAAGGTGCCTACGGGGGCTACTTGACGAAGGAGGACGCGAAAGAGATTGTCTCCTATGCCGAAAGACTCGGCATTAACATCATCCCGGAAATAGAGATGCCTGGGCACTGTGCCGAGGTCACTGCCGCATACCCTGAACTTTCATGCTCTCACAAGGACGCTAACGGCATCCCCATCCAGACCCCGACTCCCGACGTATGCCCCTCCAATGAGAAAACATATGAGTTCTTCGGGAAAGTCCTGGACGAAGTGATTGAGATATTCCCCTCAAGGCTCATTCACATCGGAGGCGACGAAGCCTCACGCAGAGCCTGGAGAGAGTGTCCCTCATGCCAGGAGCTGATGCGCAAGGAAGGGATGACGGACATTGCCGAGCTCCAGAGCTATATGACAAAGAGGATAGAAAAGCATATCCTCTCCCGCGGAAGGGTGCTTCTGGGATGGGACGAGATAATGGAAGGGGGCCTTGCCCCCGAGGCGACAGTAATGTCTTGGCGAGGAACGGCAGCCGGTGCCGAAGCCATGGCAGGGGGACATGATGTCATCATGTGCCCAATGAGCAATTGCTACCTCGACTATCCTCAGGACGAACCTTCCAGGGTTCCACCCGCTTTCGGAAGCTATCAGCCGCTAAAGAACGTTTACAAGTTCAACCCCCAGCCCGAGGGGGTGGACGGGGCCATGCTGCCTCATCTGCTCGGAGTCCAGGGGAACCTCTGGACCGAATACGTCCCGACGGACGAGCATGCCGAATTCATGCTGTATCCCAGGGCATTCGCCATCGCCGAAATCGGTTGGACACCTCAGGAAGAAAAGGACTTCGACAACTTCCGTGAAAGGGCCCTTGACCTTGTGGATGTGCTGAGGGCGGACGGATACCATCCCTTTGACCTCGCCAACGAGTTCGGTGACCGGCCGGAGGCCATCCATCCCGCCGTCCATCTTGCGCTTGGCTGTCCCGTCAAATACAATATCCCCTACAGCACCCAGTACCAGGCGGCCAGGGAGGCATCCCTTACCGATGGAGTGCGTGGCGGATACTCCTATTACGATGCCGTATGGCAGGGATTCCTCAGCGACATAGACGTCGTCATCGATCTCGGGAAAGTACAGGACCTCCATTTCATCGGAGCATCGTTCATGAGCCAGATGGGCGTCAACATCGCCCTTCCCGAGAAAACGGAAGCCTGGGTGTCGGAAGACGGGGAGACATTCACCTTGCTATGCACCACCTTCAGGGAACTCCCAGACGCTGCCCAGACGGGACAGTGTTTCGTCCTGTACGGGGAGGTCGTAAACGGAAGGGGCCGCTATGTGCGGTACAAGGCCTTCAGATCGGGAAAGCCCCGCCACGACTGGCTGTTCACGGATGAAATCCTGATAAATTAAAAGACGGTCCCTACCCCTCATCCCATATTTCCCAACACATAAAATCCGCCCATGGAAGAAATGACAAGATACCCGAAAGTGAGGCCCTTTGCCATCTTGGTCCTCTCACTGAGCGTAGCGTTCTGTACTTCTCCTGCCACCCAGGAGGGCACCTCCCCTTGGAAAGCTGACGCGAATCTCGCCAAACAGATTTCGGAGAGCCGTACGGTACACACCATAATGAAAGAGATCCCTGAGAATTCAGGGATGTACAGATGGGAGGCAAAGGGGGTCCATGGCAGGCGGATGCTGCCTCTTTTCGAGGACTTTTCTTCCCTGCAGCACAACGGAGCCGGGGAGATCTTCCCGGATGCGGGCTTCTCCCATAGCGGGAGGGGGAGCGTCAAACTCGTGACACCGGTATCGGGTCCCGTCAAAAGTTCCAACAACAGGAACTACGGTATGCCGGAAATAGTCCGTCCCATGGACGGGGAAGACCTCAGGGGATATAACAGGTTCAGCTGTTGGGTTTATGTCGAGGCTACCGGCTATTACACCGCCTTCCTGGGATTTGAACTCAGGAATGAGGGAGAGCATCCGACCCCGACTCCGGGGAGATTCGAGGGTTCCCACTTCGTGACCGTGACCCCGGGACAGTGGACAAGGATAATTTGGGAGATTCCTGACCTGTACAGGGACAAGGTTACGGGCTTCGCCGTCAGCATTATGATGAACGGAGAGACCCAGGGATCGCTCAGCGAGATGACCCTGTGGGTCGATGAGATGTCCATTGAACGCGTTTCCCCGGAACACTCGAGGGGTTTCAATCTGGAGGAAGGACGGGTGGCATACAGTCATAGCGGTTACCTTGCCGATGCGAGAAAGGAGGCCGTTCTGCCCTCCTCACGGCCCCAGGCCTTCAGCCTTGTTGACGGGAAGGGACACACTGTCTATTCGTCCAAGACCGTTCCCCTCCAGGGGAAAGACTTTTCGGTTGCCGACTTCAGCGACTTTACCGCCGAGGGAACTTATACTCTTCGTGCAGGAAACACATCCACCAAGCCTTTCCCGATAGGAGGTTCCGCCTTCCTCTCGACAGTCTGGCATACCCTTAATTTCTATTTCTCACAGCGCTGCGGTTTCGACCAGAACGGAATACATGAGCCCTGCCATCTGGATGTGTTCATGCACCACCCCTTGGACGGAAGGACTCTTTCCGTTGCCGGCGGATGGCATGATGCGGCGGACCTCACCCAGGGAACCGGAAACACCACGGAGTGCATAATCTCCCTGCTGGAGATGGCCTCGGCAGTGAAGGGCAAGGACGACGTACTGTACGAAAGGCTCCTGGAGGAGGCCAGATGGGGACTCGGCTGGGTTCTTCGCACTCGTTTCGGGGACGGATACCGCCTCGGCGGAATCATAATAGGCATATGGACCCGGAACGCAAGAGGAGACAAAGACGATATGGACTGCACAGCCACGAACAAAGCCTCGGACAACTTCCGCACCGCCGGGGCATGCGCCATGGCAGTGGAACATTTCCTTGACATGGATCCCGTGTTCGCACACTGGCTGGAGAGGGCCGCAAAGGAGGATTATGAATTCGCAAAAGAAGCACTTCCCTCTCAGATACGTCCTTCGTCAGAGGCTGAACTAAACGCTATGGCTGTCGTGTCCGCCATGCGGCTTTATGACCTGACAGGAGATAAGTCCTATCTGGAGGATGCGGCATCCTGGGCGAAAGCCCAGATGAAATGCCAGCAGATGACTCCCCGCACTGACTGGAATATCCCGCTCAGAGGCTTCTATTGGGAGAATTCCTCACACCGGAGGACACTTGCCTATTATCACGGAAGCCAGGAACATCTCCTTGTCCAGGGTCTTGCCATGCTTCTGGAGGCGGCTCCCGCCCACAAGGATGCCAACCTCTGGAAAGAGTCGCTTGAGGCGTACGCCGATTACTATAAGGCCATAGTCGGAATAACGTCTCCATATGGTATGCTTCCCGCCGGGGTATACGAGAAAGGGAATACGGACTATTCCACCATATACCATGAAGGAAACGCCGTAGGACTCCCGACAATGGAGGAATACAATGCGCAGGTCGAAAACGGAGTCCCCTTGGGTGGAGGATTCTACCTCAGAAGGTTCCCTGTCTCTTATCAGTTCAGGGGATTCAATTCAGTAACCCTCTCCAAGGGTAAGGCGGCGTTCATTTTGAGCCGTGCCCTTTCCGATACGGAACTGAGGGATATCGCCACGAGACAGGTAGAGTGGGTCATCGGCTTCAATCCGTTTGCCTTGAGTACGGTATACGGTGAGGGGTACGACTATCCGCTTCTGTACGGAGCCTATTCCGGGAATGTGGTGGGAGCCGTACCGGTCGGCATCGAAACCTTCGAGAACGACGATGAACCCTATTTCCCGATGCAGTCGAACTGCACTTACAAGGAGATCTGGACCCAGGCTACGGCGAGACTTTCATCGTGCGTCGCTGAAATCTTCTATCTGAAGCAGTAGTTTTCAGACCTTTTCATCAATTATTCCGGAGTCGGCTTCGGAAAATGAAAAATAGAACGGCCTTGCATCCCTGCAAAGCCGTTCCGCAATTCTAACCTAAAACTTAACCTATGAAAAAACTATTCAAGGTGTATTACTGCAAATATTGTGCCCATCGGGCAGCGTTTGTTGATTTTTGAACTGATTTGTCTTCGTTCAGAACAAAATTTATCTAATTTCCTGTCGGAGGGACAGGTTTTGAAGCTTCGTCAAGAGTCACGGAGATGATTTTGACAGGATTTGTGGGAAGATCCTTAGCCCCGGTTGCCACGGCTGCAATTTTGTCAATGACATCCAGTCCCTGGACAGTCTCACCGAAGACGGTATAGTCCCCGTCAAGGCTTGCGCATGCCCCCTCATCCTGGACCAGATAGAACTGTGAACCCGAAGATTCCCTCTTGGGATTTGCCTTGTCACCTCTGCGGGCTGCAGCCAGGGCACCTTTCTTGTGCTTGTGGTTGGGAAGAATCTCTGCAGGGACTGTGTAACCGGGTCCGCCAGTACCGTACTGGGAGACTTTTTCCGGATCTTTGCTCAGGGGGTCACCGCCCTGGATCATGAATCCGTTGATTACCCTGTGGAACAGGAGGCCGTCATAGAATCCGGAGAGAGCAAGCTTCTCGAAATTCTTGCGGTGCAGAGGAGTGTCTGCGTAGAGCTTTATTTTGATTGTTCCGAGGTTGGTGGTGATGTCGAACATGGGCTCTTCCCCAAGCAGGGAGATGATGCCCTCGGCTTCTTTCATCTTCTTTTCATATTCGACCTTGGCAAGGGAGTCGGCCTTTGCCTGCTCGGCAGCTTTCAGCTCCGCCTCTTTCTCTGCCTTCTTTGATGCGCTTTCCCCGCAGGAGACGGATACCGCCCCGACCAGGGCTGCGCAAAGTACTAGGTGAAGGATAGTCCTCAGTGAAATTCTTTTCATTTCTCGATATTGATGATTTTTACTGTCAAGTTTCCAAGGTGGGTTCCATGCTTGGAGTGATGCGAAGTTAGCGAAAAACTTTCATTCTCTTTTAAGGAAGTCTTGATTTAGGGCCATCAGTACAGGATGAGTCCAGCTACCGCCCCTGCGAGTATGATGATGATGGGATTGACCTTGAATCCGAGCGATGCTATCATAGCGGCTCCGAACAGTACCCAGCTTTTCCAGTCGATGAAGTTTTCCTTCACGATTTCAAGATGGGGGATGACCCCTGACCAGGTGCAGTTGCATATAAGGATTACGGCAGCGGCACCGATGAGTCCGACCACCGTGGGTCTGACCCAGCTCATCACTCCCTCGAAGACCCGGCTTCCCATCACTTTTCTGTAGAATTTCACAAGGGCGAGAACGATGAAAAAAGACGGGAGGATCAGAGCGAATGTACTGACGGCGCTTCCCAGTATGGCAATGAGGTGGGGTGCTCCTACGGTGTGAAGAACTTCGTAGCCGGTGTATGTGGCACAGTTCACACCTATGGGACCAGGTGTCATCTGGGATATGGCCACGATATCGGTGAATGCGCTCTCGGACAGCCAGCCGTGGGCGACAACGACCTGGGTCTGTATGAGGGAGAGCATCGCATAGCCTCCGCCGAAAGTGAAGATCCCGATGAGGAAGAATGTCGAGAACAGTTCCCAGAAAAGAAGCAGTGTGTCCATGTCCTATTCCTCCCCTGCGTCAGTTGTGCCATTGGCGGAGGAGGCTTTCACCTGCTTTTTCTGCCTGTACATGGCAAGGGAGAAGGAAAGGACCATTACCACCAATAATATATATATGGGTGAGACATCCAACAAAGCCACAAGTATGAGCGTGACAATGGACAGGGCCCAAGCCCACCATGTCTTGTTGTTCTTCCTGGCCATGTTTATCATCGGTACCGCTATAAGCGATATCACCACGGGACGGATTCCATTGAAGGCACGTATCACATAGGGATTGTCCTGATACCCGGACAAGAACATGGCGATCAGGAGAATGATGAGGAAAGACGGGAGAACCGACCCTATGGTTGCGGCTATGCTTCCCTTCAGTCCTCTCAGTTTGTAGCCGGAGAAGATGGACATGTTCACGGCAAGGACGCCAGGGGCCGATTGTGAGAGGGCAATGATATCCGGCAGCTCCTCTTCCTTCATCCATCCCCTCTTCGTCAGTTCATCCTGGATTATGGGAATCATCGCATATCCTCCACCAATTGTGAAGGCGCCAATCTTGGCGAACACCGCGAAGATGCTCCATAGGGAGACTTTCTTGGTTTCTTTGGTCCTCGTCGTATCTTCTTTTCCTTTCATGTGGCTTTGAACTTTGATGTGCAAAGGTAAGGGATTTCAGAAAGACTTGGCAAGAGTGCCGCTGTAGTTGACCTGCTAAATGACCGGATTGAAATGCGGAAATGCGGAAATAACAAGAAAAGACGCAACCCTCATTCTTCCGAAGAAGGATATGAAAGTACTTGCAATCCCATATCTTTGGTGGAGATAAATCGATGTTTTTGGAAGAAAATCAAAAAAAATCACGAAAAAGTTTGGAGGTTGCCAAAAAGTGCGTATCTTTGCAGCCCGTTTGAGGAAAAACGGACACTGAAGCGGTAAAATCCGCATGAGTTCATTGAAAATTCTGAAGATAAGTACAAGAAGCAAGTACCGAACCGATGGCCGCAGGGCCGTCGGACACGATAGATCGAGAGCGTCAATTCCATAGGATATATGGAGCGTCAGGACAGG
>CAJOLJ010000020.1 GCA_905235445.1 uncultured Bacteroidales bacterium | reverse complement strand
CAAGAATTTCATATCAAACGAAAGAAAATTTAGTCTATTCCGAAACATTTTCCGTATTCCGAAGGCAGCTTACGTCCTGCCGTCCGATGGCCGGACTGCAAATCCGATGAATGAAGAGGACAGGGGCGCTTTACCTATTCCCCCAGGACATAGGTCTCGTGTGAGCCTGCACTTGTGAACACCAATTTCTCCCCTCCGGGGAAGATGGCCAGGTGCGCCCTGTTCTGTTCGTTGTCCGGGGACTGGAGGGCATAGGTACTGAACCCGAAAGGATCGACACTGAAAGTCTCGGTAAAACCCACCGATTGCATTACCTTCTCAACCTGTCCCTTCCCTTCCGGACTGAGCGAGAACAGAAGGTAAGTCCCGCCGGGATTCCCCTCCTCTGTGTAGCGCACCCCGCTTCGGGGCCTGAGGTCCTCGGTAAGCCGCGGTACCGAACTGTCATAGGTTCCGTCGCTCCCTACCTTGTACCCGTCAAAGGCATAGGTATCGTGGGTAGTGCAACCGCTCTCGTCAAGGTAAACGGGCTTGGAGTCCCTCCAGGCCCATGTCGTGCGGCGCTGCAGTCCGTCAGAAATCCTCCGATAGACGGTCTGTCCGGATTCCAGTTCGACGAACATTCCGTTATGGAGGCAATATTTCTCGGGAGTATAACCTTCTTCCCTCGATATGACCCTTGGGTCACGGATCCTGAGACCGTCCGTGACGAAGGCGCCGCCGTCCATCCCGGTATGGGCCGTCCGGTCCTCGTAAGCCTCGTCCGGGGTAAGCCATGGATCACTGGGGTCAATACGGGGCCTGCGCCCCCTTGAACACAGGCTGCATGCAGCTACCGTAAATAGCCCTGCCGCTACGAGCAGGATGAATCGTATTTTCATGACAGTGAGTTTGGTCGGTGGATGGAACGGTTTGAATGTGGAGGAAAAACTTTTTTTTTGCTCTACTCTTAAATGCATTCCCCCTCTGAGAGGGAAGCACTATCGGATTCACAAAAAAGGGGCCACAACACCCACCTCACCGATACCACTCGCTTTCATTTCATGAATTGCACATGTCATTTTCCTGAAATGACCCCTATTCCAGAAGACGGGAGAGGGCCTCCCCGTCAGGGTCGCCCTGATACTTCGCCGTAAAATCCTTGGGGGACATCCCGAAATAGTCCCTGAATGCCTGGGTGAAATATGAATGGGATGTGAAACCTACCTGGAAGGCAACTTCGGAGACGTTCACATTCTTGTGCACCAGAAGGTATGCGGCCTGCTTGAGGCGGATGGCTTTTATGAGGGCGTTCGGGGACGGGGCACCCATTTCCTTGAGCCTTCGGTTCAGATGCACCCTGCTCATTCCCATCCGGTCGCTTATGGCCCCGACAGACAGTCCCGGGTCGTCCAGATGTTCCTTTATGTACTTCACCACGTTGCGGTACAGGTTGTTGCGGTCCGAGGGCATGTCCACCTTGTCATATTCATTGGGGACGGTATCCCGGTACTTGCTTTTCAGGGCGGAGCGGGACGCAATCGTCTGGGCTATCCCGCTTTCGAGGATATCCACTGACACAGGCTTGGAATAGAACCTGTCGGCACCGGCCTCGTTGCAAAGGCGCTGCGTATCCTCGTCAACCTTGGAGGTGAGGAATATGACGGGGATATGGTTGGTGGAAGGATTGTGACGAATCTTGGAGCAAAGTTCCATCCCGTCCATGCCCGGCATGATGATATCGGTCACGACAGCATCGGGAAGCGTCCTGGTTATCTCCTTCCATGCCACCTCACCGCCGGGGCAGGAGGTGACATTGTACCTGCGGGAGAGTTCCTCCCCCAGGTAGCGGAGCATCTCGGGGTCGTCCTCCACGATGACCAGGTTCTTGCGGTTTTTCACGGCCTTGGACGGGGAGGGTTCAACGGTTGCGACCGGGGGGATCCCCTCGATATCGTCGGATGAACTTGAAGCCCTGATGTACAGGTCCTTGTGATGGTCGGTGTAGGAGAGTTCCTCGACGGTCAGATGACGGTTCCCCTCTGGAAGGCTGACGCAGAACTCCACTCCGCCATCCCTGTTGAGGGCCCATATCTTGCCATGATGGAGTTCCACGAGCATCTTCGTCAGGTGCAGTCCCACCCCGGAACCCATCATCCTGTCGTCGGGGGAAGCCTGGAAATACCTCTCGAAGACCCGGTCCAGGTACCTCCCGTCTATGCTGCTGCCGCTATTGAAAATGCTTATGAAGACCCTTCCTTCGCCTTCTTCCCCCTCGCTGGAGACGTCCACTGTTATCTTTCCCCCGGGAGGAGTGTATTTGAAGGCATTGGAGAGGATATTGAATATTATCTTGTCGAAGTTGCCCTGGTCTATGAACAGTATCCTCCTGTCGTACTGAGTCTGGAGGGTGAAGTCTATGTCCCTTTCCTGGGCAAGCGTACAGAAGGACTGCATGATATCCTTTATGAAGAATATGATGTCGGTTGGCACGAAATGCAGTTTCATCTGCCCGGAGTCGACCTTGCGGAGGTCCAGGAGCTGGTTCACGATCCGGTTGATCCGCAGGCAGTTTCGGTACATGAGGTTGTAGGTGTCCTTCAGGCGTGGATTCTCCTCATTCTCCCTGAGGCGCTTCAGTGGGCTCATGACGAGGTTCAGGGGAGTTTTCACCTCATGGGTGAAGTTGGTGAACATCCTCAGGCGGACTTCCTTCATTTCGTCCAGGGCCTTTGCCCGCTTGCGTCCCCTGGCTTCCCGGACATAGGACAGCGGCAATGCTGCCAGGGCCACCCCCAGGGCCAGGTACAGGAGGAAAGCCCACCACCGCAGGAACCACGGCGCCGCTATCTCAATGGGGATGGACGCCTCCGTCATGTTGCCCTCATCCCCTCCGTACCATGCCTTCACCCTGAAAGTGTACTTCCCGTGCGGGACATTGGTGTAGGTGGCCTCCCTCAGAAGGGGACTCGCCAACCTGGGGGAATGGTCGAACCCCTCCAGCATGTAGGAGTATTCCACGTCCTCGGGATTCGTGTACTCCATAACCCCGAACGAGAATGTCATGTACTCGTTTCCCTGCCCGACCTTGACCCTGTCAAGAGCGAGGATGTCCATCTTCGTGTCCAGCAGGGTGAGGGTCCTTATCCTGACAGGCGGGATACGGTCCTGGCGCCCCCTCAGCAGGGAAGGGTCGATGACCGTAAGCCCGTCGTTGCCCCCAAGATAGATTTTCCCGTCCGAGTCCTTGAATGCGGCCCCGGTATGGAACTCGTTTCCCTGGAGCCCGTCGGAAGCGTAGAAGCGGGTGAATTTCCCCTGGACGGTATCGAAGCGGGTGACTCCCCTATTGGCAGACACCCATAGCACGTCCCCGTCCATGACCATTCCCTTTATCATGTTGTCGGAGAGCCCGTCCTCCTGGGTGAAGAATTCCACCCTGGAAGTCCTGGGGTCGAGGTGCCCCACTCCCCTTCCCGTCCCTATCCAGACGGTCCCGTCATGGGAGGACGCAAGGGCGTAGATGCGCTCTGCCTGGGGGTCGTCGGAGATATTGAAGGATACGGTTATGGAATTTGCCGGGTTGAAACAGAAAAGGCCATTGTAGGAGCCTATCCACAGGAGCCCGTCATCTCCCATGCTCAGCGAGCTTACCCACTGGGCGCAGTCGGGGACCTTCCCGATCACCCTCTTCGTGGCGGTGTCAACTATCACGACCCCGCCCCCGAGGGTCCCGACATACAGCCGGGATGACTTCGTGTCGAGAAGAAGAGTCTTTATGTTGTCCGGGAGGCTCTCGTGGGCGAACCGTCCCAATTGGCCGGTCCCCGGTTTTCCGAGATGAAGGCCACTGTAGTAGGTTCCCACCCAGAGCCAGCCTTCGGAGTCCATGGCTATGGCCTGAACTGCATTGTGACCGCTCGGATAGGACCTTTGCGAGAGGTGGGACAGAGAGCCATCGGGGGTCCTTCGGAACACTCCCGCACCGTCGGTCCCGACCCACAGGTCACCCCTTGCGGGGTCCACAAAGATGCTTGACACGGGGGCGGTGTTCTCGTCCCTGTACCCCTCGTCGGAGAGTGTCACCACCTCGAACCCGTAAAGTGACTGAGGCACCACAAGAAGCCCGAACTGGTATCCTGCCGCCCAAATGTTCCCCTGGCTGTCCTGCATGAGCTGGCTGATTTTCCACCTGTCCAGGACGTGCGGGAAATACGGCACGCCTCCCGGGGAGAAAGACTCCCCGACACTGTCCCACAGACAGAAGCCGTCCTCACCCTTCCCCACCAGGATCATGCTCTTCCCGGGGGTATCATACCTGGGGGCCCTCAGCATGGAGGACACCCAGAGATTTGAGGGAGAGCCCTCCTTTGTCCTACGTATGGCCCCCTCCCCATAATCAAAGACCAGGATTCCCATGTCGACGGACCCGAGGAGGATTTTCCCGGTGACGGGGTCTTCCATTATGTCCAGGAACCTTATGGTGGAAGGGTCGCGGGACACGGTGGGTGAAAATGGCATATCCACAGGGGTGAGGTCCGAATATCTGAAGGCACCGAGGCCCCCGCCCTGATAGAGGAGCCACAGGGTACCGTGGCTGTCAAGGAAGGATTTCTCAGGAGAGCGGGTCCCGACATAGGATGACAGTTTCTCGGTGCGGAGAGAGTCCTTCCTGAGGGGGTGAGCCCCGTCAGGGTCAGCTTCCAATGAGTATAGGTAAGTTCCGTCCGTGGTGGTGCAGACGGAAATCACCCTCTCCCCGTCGGGGGTGGTGAACTGTGCTATGTCGGAAGTGAACTGGGTGTTTCGGGAGTTGCGGGGATCACGGAAGTCGAAGGTCCCAAAAGATCCGCTCTCCCTTTCATACAGCAGCATCCCCGTCGAAGTGCCGACCCATAGCCTGGACAGGGAATCACACAGCAGCGATACCACATTGCCGCATTCATAGGAAGTGAACTCCACTCCGTCGAAGCGGGTAAGCCCCGCCTGGGAACCCACCCAGATGCAGCCCTCGCCGTCCTGGGATATGCAGTTTATCTGGGTGCTGGGAAGGCCGGAGGACGTAGTGTATATCCTGGCATGCTGCCCGTAGAGGGGAGCGGCACACAGCAAAGACAGGAAAATGGGCAGTATCAGAAGGTTGGTTCGCATGGGACGGTGTTTTTGGCAAAATTAGCACGTTTTGGAACAAAACATAAAGAATGTTACAAAAGCTAAAACTTCTGCACTTTTTGAAACATCTCCCCTGTTTTTTTTCCATAAAAAGACCGGGCGGCAGCGTCCGTACGCATGCCACCCAGTCCGACATTAAAGTATTTTAAATGAAGAAGAAGCGTTACTCGGTAGGATAGCCGGGGTTCTGGTAAGCGGCCTTCTCCTCGTCAGACATCTCCATTCCGTCCAGCTGTCCCTGGGGGATGGGACGCAGGTACATGTACTTCTCGATGGTCCTGTTGTAGGTCTTGGGAGAGTGGGCTCCCCATGAGGGATCGCTTATCGTATAGGACCCCGCCCTTTCCTCCCATGTCTGGGTGCGGACCAGGTCGAACCAGCGGAACCCTTCCCCGTAGAACTCGCGCATTCTCTCATCGAGGATGTAGTCGACGGTGATGGTGGCGGGAGTGGAAGCTGAGAGTTCCTCCCCGAAATCAGCCACATATTCCACTCTCTCGTTATTCTTGTATGTCCAGTTGCCCGCTCTCTTGCGTAGGACCTGGAGAAGGGCGCGGGCATCGGAGTTCCTCCCTGCCTTCATTGCGGCCTCGGCCCCAGTGAGATAGAAGTCCGAGAACTTCAGCACGCTGTAGGGACGGGTGCTGGCGGCATTGGGGCTGCCTGTCTGGGTGTCGTGGTCATAGTCGGTGCGGTAGCAGCCGAGTTTCCACAAAGCGGGATAGGCAATGCGGCTGATTCCGCTGAGGTCGAAGACGTAGTCCGCCCTTCCGGGCACCGTACCTGCACCGACGTTTGCCCCGTCCTCATTGCTCTGCTTGTCGGGATATACTATGGTGGGGATGTCGAAAGGCTCGAACGTGAGGGCGCACTCCCCGAGCTTTATGTCCATGCCGTTTGCACCGGTGACCTTCTCGGCAGTGTTGCCGCTCTTGTTCCAGGCAGCATAGTACTTGGTGGTGAAGGTGCCGTCGAAACGGGAGTCCTTGGTGATGTCCTGGCTGGTGAACACTTCCATGACCTCATGGGTCGGCGCCATCCTGGTCCAGGGGCGTCCCACCTCCTGGGATGCCTCGCGGGGAACTATCCCCACTCCCCCGATGTTGAGGGTACCGTGGTTCCAGTTGATCATCCACCCGGCGAAGTTGTCGGGGGCGCCTCCGCCGCTGTAGGTCAGGCTGGCCCCGTTATACAGTTCGCTCGCCTCTGTATGGTCGGCATAGAGGACGATCTCCTTGTTCCTGTCATTTTGGGCCAGGTTCACGTCCCTGAAAGTCTCGCAAAGCCCGAAGGGACCGGGGTCGGAAATGGCGGTGTTGCAGATGCCAAGGGACTGTGAGTAGTACCACTGGGCATCGTGACCGTCCAGGTCCTTGCGGTCGCAGGATGGATAGGTGGAAAGCCCCTTGGGGTTCTCGAGCCACCATCCGAAAGTGAGGTATGCCTTGGCAAGGACCAGGCGTGCCGCCGTCTTGGTGACTCCGCCTGTGACCCTGCCTCTGTCGGGAAGGTCATTTATGGCGGTCAGGAGGTCCGGGAATATCGCCTTCTGATAGACTTCGGGAACGGTGTTGCGCACAGATATCCTGGAAGGGGTGCTGTTGAATGCGAGCTCACCTGAACCCAGGTCAAGGGGAACCCCGCCGAAAGTCTGCACGAGCTGGAAGTAGTAGAAGGCCCTGAAGAAGCGCGCCTCGGCGATGAGGGAAGCGCTCAGGCCCACGGACTGAGCATTCTCGATAATGCCGCTTGCGGTGTTGATGTAGGTGTAGACGGTGTTCCACAGGACATCGGAACGGGAGGAGGATGGGTTCAGCGACCCTACGCCAGAGAGGTCCGCATCCTTGAAGTT
This sequence comes from uncultured Bacteroidales bacterium, assembly GCA_905235445.1. Classification (GTDB taxonomy): domain Bacteria; phylum Bacteroidota; class Bacteroidia; order Bacteroidales; family UBA932; genus Cryptobacteroides. The sequence continues at coordinate 29,280 of CAJOLJ010000020.1, read as the reverse complement.
GCCGTCGGCGGACTGGCCGTATGTGGCCTCGTCCGTACCGGTGGTATTGATGTTATAGTAGTATGCCTGTCCGTATAGATAGCGAAGCGAGGCATACAGGGCGGTAAGCCCGCCTTCCACTCCGGCCTGGGTCTTGAAGTATCCCGGCTCGAAGAATGTCCTTGGCTGCTCTTCCAGGATGTCCGAGCAGGAAGAGAAAGTGAGGGCCCCAAGGGACAGGGCTGCGACTGCCCCGAGGATATATTTAGCGATCTTTTTCATTTTTTCCAGGATTAGAAAGTGAGATTGATGCCGAAGAGATAGTTGCGGGTGTTAGGAGTGTTGGTACCTATGACCTTCTGCCTTGCGAGGTAACCGGACGAGGCCTGGAACTCGTTTCCGTAGGCATTCGGTTCGGGGTCGAGACCGCTCTCGCGGTGGAACTGGGAAAACAGCACGAAGGGGTTCTGGGCAGTTGCGTAGATGCGGAGCTTTTCGATGCCGGCGCGGCGGACCAGGGGAACCTTGCCGAGGTTATACCCCAGGGTGATGGTCCCCACCTTCAGGAATGTCCCGTCAAAGTAAGAGAGGGTGCTGCCGTACTTGGGGTTGTCGTTGCTGACAAGTCCGCCTGGACGGGGATAGCGTGCGGAGGTGTTGGACTCCGTCCAGTAGTCCACCTTTATCTGGCCACGGCGACCGGTGAGCATGTTGAGGTAGCCGGAGGAGCCGTGCAGAGTGGAAATCAACACTCCGCCGAGCTGGAAGTTACCGAGCACGGTCAGGTCGAAATTCTTGTAAGTGAGGGTCGTATTGAAACCTCCCAGAAGGATCGGGTCCGCATTGATGGGGACACGGTCATTGGTGTCGATTGCACGCACCGGGGCTCCGTCCCCGTCATATTCACCGTGATACTTCACCTTGATGTCACCGGGGGCCGCACCGGGTTCAAGTATGTCCATGTACTTGTCACCAGCCTGCCACAGGCCGTCGTACTCGTAGTCATAGATACAGTTGATGGGCATCCCGACGAACCAGCGGTTCGCCACGTCCTCCTCCTGTCCGGATGCCAGGGAGACGAGTGTGTTGCGGTTGGCATAGACGTTCACTCCCGCATCCCATCTCCAGTCGCCCTTATCTATGATCGTTCCGTTCAGGGACAGCTCGACACCCCTGTTGGAGGTGCTTCCGATGTTAGCCGTGTAGCTTCCCACACCTGAGGTGGCAGGAAGGCCCAGGCTCAGCAGGATGTCATGTGTCTTCTGGGTGTAGTACTCGATGGAACCGCCCAGGCGTCCTTTCCACAGGCCGAAGTCCACACCGAAGTTCCATGTCGTGGAATACTCCCACCCGAGTTCGTCATTGGGAAGGGTGGACACGTAGTAACCGGTAGCGAAAGCTGTACCGAAGTTGTAGGGTCGGGTTCCCAGGGAACCGAGTGTCTGGTAAGGGCTGATCGCCTGGTTGGAGGTCTCTCCGTAGCCGACCCTCACTTTCAGCTCATCCAGCCAGTCCCTCGTTCCGCTCATGAAGTTCTCGTTGTGGAGGTTCCAACCTGCTGACACGGCAGGATAGGTGTGCCACTGGTGTCCCTTGGCAAGACGCGAGGAGGCGTCGGAACGCACCGCCGCGGAAAGCATGTAACGGTCATTGAAGGTGTACATCACACGTCCCATCCATGAGAGGAGCCCTGCCTGCCAGTAGTTGGAGGAGTTGGGGTTGACGGTGATGTCCCCGGCATCGGCCCTTCCGAGGTTATAGTAAAGGAACTGCTCGTTGGGGATGTTCTTGGCCGAGAGGCCGTCCTGGACATAGGTGTTCCGCTCGGCGGAGTACATGGCCACGGCATTGAGATGATGCTTTCCCGAGAATGTACGGTCATAGGTGAGGAGGCTCTCGAGGGTCCAGCTGGAGGTCTCGCTATGGCTTATGCTGGCGGAATTGGGAGAATTGGCGTCGCTGCCGTTGTTCACCCCCACACCGGTGAAGGAACCGCTTTTGTTGTTGCGATAGTTAAGCCCTGCGGTCTGTTTGAATGAAAGGCCCTCCACCCATGGGATCTTCACGTCCACGTATGCGGAGTTATAGGTACCGAGGCCGAAACGCTCGCTTATCCACCTGTCGGAGAGATTGTCCATGGTCTCCCTGGTTACCACGTAGATATCGTCCAGGGGCATGCTGATTCTTTCGAGGAGGTTTCCGGAGGCATCGAAGGGGCTTGCGATCGGGGAATTCTGCAGGACGCTGTACAGGCTTATCTGGTTGCCGTGGTTGCGGTTGTAGTTGGTGGAGGTCGTGAACCCGATCTTGAGCCAGTCGGTGATGTTCTGGTCGAGGCTTCCGCTTATGGAGATGCGGTCATAGTCCTGTGTGGGGACGACGGCCTCGTCCTTGAAATAGCTGACCCCGAAACGGTAGCTTCCCATCTGGGTGCCGCCCACGACGCTGAGGTCATGGTTGCGCACCACCCCGGTACGGTAGAAGAGGTCCTGCCAGTCGATGTCATTGGCATCGTTCTCGAAAGGTTCCTTGTTGGTGAACTTGCCCGCAAGGTTTCTGAGGGTCACATACTCGGCCCCCGTCATCATGGGATACTTGATGGCTTTCTTGAAACCGATGTAGTTATTGAAGCTCACAACGGGCTTCTGGCCGGACACTCCCTTATAGGTAGTGATCAGGATGACACCGTTGGCTCCCCTGGATCCGTAGATGGCGGTGGAGGAGGCATCCTTCAGGATGTCGATGTTCTTGATGTCATTGGTGCTGATATCAGATAGGGAACCGGGGAAAGGCACGCCGTCAAGGACGATGAGGGGGTCATTGGAGGCGGACAGTGACCTGGTACCGCGGATGCGGATTTCCATGCTGGAACCCGGGCGGGAGGAGGTCTGGGTCATCTGGACTCCGGCAACCCGCCCCGCAAGGGAGCGCGACACATCGTTTGCCGCTATCTCACGCAGATTGTCACCGCCCATCGTGGCGATGGATCCCGTGACATCCGCCCTCCTGGCGGAACCGTAACCGATTACGACCAGGGCATCGAGTGCCTGGGCATTGTCGGAGAGGACAATGTTGATTTCAGTACGGCCGGAGACATTGACTTGCTGGGTCTGGTAACCCATGCATGCCACTTCCAGGATGGCATCGGGGGCGACGGACAGAGTGTAGGCCCCGTTCACGTCCGTGACGGTACCATGAGTTGTGTTCTTCACTGCCACGGATGCCCCGATGACAGTCTCGCCGGTCCCGTCGGTGACCACTCCCCTCACCGTGATGTTCTGAGCGAACAACCCCAGCGGTAGAAGCACCCCGAGGACCGCTAGTCCGATGGACTTCTTAAAAGAAAGTTGCATAGGCTGATAATATTATAGTTGGTATTGATTGGGTTGTCAAATGCAGGTGGGAAAGGTGGGGGCCCTAGTGATTGGTTATTCGGGACATACATCCGAAGGCAAAAATAGATTTTTATATTTTAGGGGAAATTTGCATGTGAAACACTGTTTATCTTTTTTGTTACATCCGGAAAAGTTTTTTAGGATTTGATTCCCCCAGGGGGCGGAAGAATCTTTCCCGGTCGGGATTTTATGTAGGTTTTGCAACATAAACGGTAGGTTTCGGAACAATCTGCCCCTCCGCCCCCAGGGGGACGGTTACAATAGATGACGGGGGCAATTTCCGCCTCTTCCTGAAATCCATTCTTAACCGAAGGCCCCTCCATACTTGGGAAGTCCGCAAAAGTTCGTTACCTTCGCAAAACGACAACCTGAAAAAACAGCATTTATGCAACGTCTGCATCACGCCCCGTCCGTAGGACCGGGAATACCCGCAGGGGGCCGCCTCTGCGACACACACTGGGGGAGGTGAGAATCATGGGAAGGGAACTTGCATGGGTATGCGCCATCTTGCCCCGGGAGTATGCGACCCGGGTAAAGAGGCTCTGCACCCATGCCAACAGGGGAATCGGCCTGTCGGAGAAGGTTTTTGCCTTTCCCCTGCATATTTCTCTTAAGAAGAGTTTCATGACGGACTCTTTTCCCGAGGTGAGGGAGGCCCTCACTGATTATTTCAGGAAGAGGGGACCTTTTGAGATTGAGGTCGGGCACCTCATAAGACATGAAGGTATGCTCTGGCTGGAGGTTGTCCCGGCGGGCGGATTGCTGCAGGTCCATGATGAGATCGATGCCCTTCTGGAATCCCGTTTCGGGATTCCCAGACACCGTTTCGACCGGCATTTCGAGCCGCACATAAGCCTGTTCACGGACAGGGACCCTAGGAAGATTGACGACATGTACGAGGCCATCGTAGATGAATTTGAACCGCAGAGGGTGACGGTTAGGCGGATTGTAGTCGGGGCGGAGCGGGAACGTGACACTTTTTTGGAACTATAGACATGGGAATGGAGACACAGACCCGCTTCAGGGTCGATAAATCAAAATGCATCAAGTGCGGCAAGTGCCTGGATACCTGCTCGGGGCTGGTGCTCGAATTCGGGGCCGATGGCTATCCCGGGATGATCCCCTTCGAGCGCTTCGGCTGGAGGGGCTGCTGGAGGTGCCAGCACTGCCTCTCAGTATGCCCCCAGGGAGCGATTTCCATCTTCGGGAAAAGGCCGGAGGACTCCCTCCCGCCAGCCCCGAAGGAAATGGGCCAGTACATGGAAAGCCTTGTGACCAACCGGCGCTCCTGCAGGCGATTCCTTGCCAAGAACGTTGAGGGGGAAATAGTTTCCAGTATCCTGAAGGCCATGGAGGCGGCCCCTACCGGTGGCAATGCCATGAGCGTGGAATATACCGTCATCGACGACCTCGACCGGGTGGACGAAATCTGGCAGGAAGCCTACTCCGTCATGGAGGAAAAGGCATCGAAGCACATCTACACCCACAGTTTCAGCGACTTCTACTACAAGAAGATGAAGGAGTCTGAAAAGAGCCTGAGGAAGGATGACCTTCTTTTCTGCGGGGCTCCGCATCTTTTCATAGCCCATGAGAAGTGCACAGGCAAATGGGCCGAGGACAGCAAGGCCAACTGCCACATAGCGACGGCCTACTTCGAGCTGCTTTGCAACGCCCACGGCCTCGGGACCACCATCATGAGCTACAGCGCCGAAGTGCTGAATGAACTTGCCCCTGCCGCAAGGAGGATGCTGGGCATCCCCGAGGACCACTACACCGGGCTCATAGTGGGATTCGGTTACCCGGAAATCAAGTATGCGAGAGGAGTGCAGAAAGAGAGAAAAGGAAAGATTCACAGATACTCCGAAGAGAAAAAGAAGAAATGACCCGACTTGAGTGGCTTTGCCGGTATCTGCTGGATGAAAATCCCCGCTACGCCGATGTGGGGATCCCTGAAGGGACTCCCCTCCAGCGGGAGCTTTTCCGTTCCCTCATGAATGTCCGCCCTCCAGGGGAAGTCTCCCCCGAATTCCTCCGCCTCCAGGATGAAGAGTTGCAGCAGCAGCTTGAGGAGAAAGGGACTGTGGAGATTGACCGGGAAGGGGTGGTAGAGTGGCAGGGCGACATAACCCGCCTGAGGGTGGATGCTATTGTCAACGCCGCAAATTCAAGCCTTCTTGGTTGTTTTGTGCCGATGCACCGCTGCATCGACAATGCCATACACAGTGCCGGGGGCGTGCAGTTGAGAGAGGCCTGCTACAGGATGATGCAAGGGGAAGAGGAACCCACAGGTTCCGCCCGCATCACACCCGGATTCAACCTCCCAGCCAGATACGTCATCCACACCGTAGGCCCCATCGTGACAACGCCAAGGCCCCTGTCCCACCAGGAAGTCCAGCTTGCATCCTGTTACAGGTCATGCCTTGAGCTGTCCGACAGGAACGGTCTTCATAGCATCGCCTTCTGTTGCATTTCCACAGGGGAGTTCCGCTTCCCCAGCGACCTTGCCTGCGGGATAGCAGTGGAGTCCGTACGGAAGTGGCTCTCATCACATCCTGGCACATCCCTCAGGACAATATTATTCAACACTTTCAAAGACATCGACCATGCCCTTTATCAAGACGCCCTTGCAAAGGGCTGAGGCGGCCATTGCCGAAGCGCAGTATATCCTCATCGGTGCCGGGGCCGGAATGAGCGCGGCGGCAGGCCTCCAGTACTCAGGCCCCGCCTTCGAGGCCGCTTTCGCCGATATGATAGAGCGCTACGGCTTCACTGACCTGTACACATCTTCATTCCATGATTTCGGCTCTGAGGAAGAACGCTGGGCATACTGGTCCCGGCATATCGACTACGCACGCTTCTTGCCGGAGGCCCTGCCCCTGTATCGGCAGATGAAGGAATTGGTGAAGGACAAGCCCCATTTCGTCATTACCACAAATGTGGACGGGCAGTTCATCAAGGCTGGTTTCGCTCCCGAAAGGGTGTTCGAGGTACAGGGGGACTACGCCATGATCCAGTGTGCGGTCGCTTGCCACCGCAAACTTTATCCTGACCGGGAAATCGTGAAAGAGATGGTACTCAGGCAGGAAGACTGCCGTGTCCCTTCCGCTTTGGTGCCCCGTTGCCCGGTATGCTCCGGCCCCATGGACATCAACATAAGAAAGAACGGCTTCTTTATCCAGGATGAGAGGTGGAACCTTCAGAATCAGCGGTACGTGGATTTCCTGGAGGAGGCTCGCGGCCACACCCTGGTGCTGTTGGAGTGGGGTGTGGGATTCAACACCCCTACCATCATCCGCTTTCCATTCGAACGCATCGCAGCCTCTTTCCCGGACACTACCCTGATCCGCATCAACAAGGACTGGCGGGAGCTGCATTTCCCCGGGGTGAGACACTATATCCCCCTGAGCGAGTGGACCGGGAAGCTTCCGTAAACTTGAATACGGTACCTTGGACGGTGAATTTCATGGTTCATGGGGAAAAAGATGTCCCCGGACATTCGCCAGACGAAGATTATCTAAAAAATGCATTACCTTTGTCCAGCCGGAGGCGCCCCCATCCCGGCATAAGACACACAAAACGAAACTAAAAATACTGCCTCCATGGATACAAAACAGAAGTTCGTCATCACCATCAACCGTGAACTTGGCTCCGGCGGAAGGACGGTAGGCCGCCTCCTTGCGCAGAAACTTTCCGTCCGCTACTACGACAAGGCCGTCATCGAAGGCCTCATGCAACATTTCGGGATATCGGAGAAGGTTGTCGAGAAGGAGAAAGCCCGTCCCAAGAGCTGGTGGTCCAGTTTCTGCGACCTCATCAGTTCCCCTCCCGCAATCCTGAAGGAGGACTTCCCTGACCTTCTCGTAACTACCGACGCCCTTTTCTCGGTGGAAAGTGACATCCTGAGGGAAATCGCCGGGGAGGAGTCCTGCGTCATTGCAGGAAGGTCCGCATTCTTCATTCTTGACGACCACCCCAACAAGCTGTCCATTTTCATCAAGGCCTCCATGCCCCACCGCCTTGAAAGGGTCATGAGGAAACAGGGCCTATCCGAGGAAGAGGCCAAGAAAGCGATTGACGAAGTGGACCAGAGAAGGGAGAACTACACGAAGAGGTTCTCGGGCAAGAGCCGCTACGATGTGGACAACTACGACCTCGTGCTGACGATGGATGCTCTGAGCGAGGAGGATGCAGTGGAAATCATCCTTGACTACATCGAAAAGACATCCACAAAATAGATCCGAAGACAACACAAGCATCCTTGATACAGCCTTTCCCCCCACAACAGGAAGGGCTGTATTGTTGCAGTATATAGTTTTCAGACATCCGGAATCATATTTTTGATGACGGAAGGGAAAGTGAAGGATTGCATAAGGCCTTTTTCTGCGCCCCTAAAGTAAAATCAACTTGCATATTGGGGATCTACGAGGTCTTTTCGTTTTTTTTGTGCGAACAAACCACGGAGAATTTCAACCTCCTATAAGTTGTTTAAAATAACGCCTAATGAATAATATATTTTAATAATTGCATAAAAAGGGACCGATTTCCTGTCCGAAATTTGGTTGACTGTTTTGAACCAGAAGATACCATTGCTGTAGATCGAACTGAGAATCAGAGCGTTTTCAGCCGTTTAAAAACAGAGGATTTAAGAGTATGGCTGGAGGACTGCAACTACAGCATAAGTGATTTGTGGGAGAAAAACATCATAGGAGGGCAAATCTAATGAAACGGATATATATCGTTGTGGAAGGTCAGCTTGCTTGCAATTGATCCCGGATACCAAAAGGTCATCTGTGGTAACGCAATCGCTTTAGAAGTGGGAATCGAGGATATGCTCGCCAAATGTCCTCGTTTCTCCAGTTGGATAGGATACTCATCACAATGGCAAAATCATGCGGCGCAAGATAACGGCTCCCAGTAACAATTCAAGTCATCATCCTGGGGGGATGGAATAGGACAAGGGAGGGGTCCAACGAGTGGACTCCTCCCTTGTTTTGTCTAAAGCTGGATTCTTCCGCTACTTCTTCTCACGGATCGTGATGCCAAAACCTCCGGACCTTGCCATGTGAAGGGAAAGCACATCAGTAGAGGATACTTCCTTCTTCGTGATGGTGTACTGCTGGGGATTGGTCTCATAGTCCGCAGTGGGACCGTCAGCATAGATTGTGGCCTCGTAACGAAGTCCGGGGGTGAGGAAATCAAGTTTCACCTCAACGTCACGGGCATTCTCGTCGGTAATGCCCCCGACATACCATGTATCAAGCGGTTTGGCACCGACAAGGTCACGGGCGGTGGCATTCTCGGGAAGACCGTAGACGAACTTCGCCTGCGAGGAAATCATGTCTTTCTTTCCATCGGGAAGCTGCGCCACTCCCCTTGCGGAAGAGTTGAGCGAAGACAGGCGGGGTTTTCTGGCGGTTATGATGTATGCGCCAGGTTCCGCATCAAGATAGACGCTCTTTTCCCAGTCCACGGCAACATCCTTTATGAACTGGAAGGCATCCATGAAGCGGGAGTAGTTCTCGGGGAAGTCAGCCGCCATCTGGAGAGGTGAATAGAATGTAACGTACAGACCGAGCTGGTTGCACAGGGTGTGGCGCATCCGTTCATCACGTCCGCTCACTTTCCTCATGTCCATCTCGAATATCCCCGGGGTGAAATCCATCGGGCCTCCCTGCAGGCGGGTGAAGGGGAACACGGTACAGTGACCGGGCTCTATGGTCTGACGGAATTCGTTGCCCATGGCGCTTTCATTGCCTATCATATTCGGCCATGTGCGGCAAAGTCCCGTGGGACGCACTGCCTCATGGGCATTCACCATGATATGGTGGCGGGCAGCCTCCGTGACGCAGTAATGGTAATGGTTTATCAGAGGCTGGCTGTAGTGGTACTCCCCGTAGGGGATGATCCTTCCGACGTAGCCGCTTTTGACCGCATTGTAGCCGTAGCGGTTCATCAGGTCGTAAGCCTTCTCCAGCCACCTCTCATAGTTTACGGTGGAAGAGGAGGTCTCATGGTGCATTATGAGGCGTATGCCCTTGGAGTGGGCATAGGCATTGAGTGCGGGAAGGTCGAAATCGGGATATGGTGTAATGAAATCGAACACAAACACTTTCTGATGGCTCACCCAGTCCTCCCAGCCTTCGTTCCATCCCTCTACAAGCACTGCGTCAAAACCGTTTTCCGACGCAAAATCAATGTAGCGGCGGACATTCTCGTTGTTGGCACCATGACGACCGTGAGGCTTGGCATTGGAGTAGTCCGTCACACCCAGCTGCACGGAAGGAAAGTCAGAGGTGTAGCCCCAGTCACTCTTTCCCGTTATCATCTCCCACCATACTCCCATGTATTTCACGGGATGGATCCATGAGACGTCATCGATGGCGCAGGGTTCGTTGAGATTGAGGACAAGCCTGGAGGAGAGGACCTCGGTGGCGCTGGCGCATACCATCACGCTTCTCCACGGGCTGTGGCAGGGAGCCTGGAGCCTTCCCTTAACCCCCTGCGCATCGGGAGTCAGATGGGTGGAGAGGACGAAAGTCCTGTCATCCATGTCGAGGTTCGTTGTGGGATAGTCAAGAACGGCAGCCTCGTGGATGTTGATGTACAGTCCGTCGTCGGTTTTCATCTGGAGGGCGGTCTGTAGTCCTGTCGGCGAGAAATGCCTGGAGGGTTTCCCGCTTCTCTCGTAGCGCTTCGGGGCGAGGGCACGTACCTCGGACAGGCGTGACTCTGTAGGATTGTACTCCTGGGTGGAATAGTCCCCTGGTATCCACCATGCAGTGTGGTCCCCGGTGAGGGCGAACTGCGTGAGCTCCTCCTTCACCTTGAAATAAGTCAAGGCATTGTCAAGGGGGAACTCGTACCTAAGTCCCAGCCCGTCGTCATAGAGGCGGAAGCGGACATTCATGAAAGCGCTCTTCCCTCCCTTGCTGTCGGAAGGCTGCTCAAGCTTTACGAGAAGCTCGTTGTAGTGGTTGCGTATGCTCCGCTCCTCACCCCATACGGTATCCCAGGTCTCGTCGAAGGTGGATGTTTCATTTCCTATGACACGGAAGCCCCCGTCCAGGGACTTCCCCTCAAGAAGCTCATAACCTAGACGGGAGGGCAGAAGGACATGGGTCCCTCCCCTGTCGAGACTGTAGTAAGGCACGCCTCCAACTACGGCAAAACCCATTTTCAGGGTCCCTGATGGGCTTTCCAGGGTCAGGGCATCGGAGCCCAGTGCCGAGGGTGCAGGGGAAGACAGGGCCCCACCGCATGAGAATGCCGAAAGTGTACATACCAGTGCAACAGCCAGGATACTTTTTACTCTCATGATATGGTCAATATTTTACTTTCAAGTATTTACGGGTAATTAGAGACGCCTGCGCCCCTTGCTCTCCAGGTAGGAGATGAGGAACTCGGGACGGTCCGTCTGGATAATGGAGGTACCGAGGTCCATGATGGGACCATATATGTCATCGGGATTCTCGCATTCGAAGGCCTTGTCATCGTCATGCTCCCCGCAAAGGGAGCCCCAGATGGTATTGACCCAAACCTTGGACCCTGCATCAAGGACCCTCCCACAGCAGGAACGCACGCTGTCGTCGAGTGTCCCGAAGCACAGTTCGAAAGCCATCGGGGTATCGGGATCTGAAATGTAGGATTCAAAAGTGGCCTTGTTGTCCCGTTCGGATACCGAGCAAACAGGCATGTACATCATGTTGCGGGGGTGGAGGGCGAAGACTTCCTTTATCCGGGAATAGGGATATCCGCTCTTTATGAGGATCTGTTCGGTCATGCCGAGTTCCTCGGTAATGGCGATTACCTTTTCATAATAGTCGAAGCCCTGGTCCACGTTCACGACTATCTTTCCCTTGCATACTTCGAGGGCCTCCCTGAGGGAGGGTATCTTCATTCCCGGGATGGAAATACCATGTCCCCTCTTCAGGTCAAACTTCTGCAACTCCTCGAAAGTATAGTCACTCACAGGTCCGTGCCCCGTGGATGTCCTGTCAAGGGTCCAGTCATGCATGAGTACGAGCACGGAGTCGCTTGTCATCTTGAGGTCCAGTTCCATTACGTCCACGCCCATCCTGATGACGGACTCGATCGCGGAAATGGAGTTCTCGGGATAGTTGCGCCAGTCTCCCCTGTGGGACACGACAGCAACGTATTTCGAGGAGGGGTCATGAAGTGCGGAGATGACTTTTTGCAGATGCTCGGCAGGGTCCTCTGTCTTGGGGGAAGGATTGCAGGAAGATAGGATAAGTGTGCAGATGGCTGCTATCTTCAGCCATAGGAATCGGTGTCTCATGGATTGAAAAGCGTGTGGTTTATTCAACAAAAATAGGCATTCACGGACAGTAATCCAACAGGGCTTGGGAGAAAATCCGGAGTTTAAGCGGGGTGCCCTTGCATATGACATCCACTTACGGAAAAAGCCCCCCATGGGTTGAGGGGCCTTATCCTGTATTGCTGCAAGGAAGAACTAGAACTGCACGGAGAACGTCATGCCCGGAGCGGCCTTCAGGCCCTCACCCGTGTATGCATAATTGACGGAAGGATGAAGGTCGGTAGAGACGGAATGCTTCTTTCCAGCAAGATCCTGATAGTACATGTTCTTGACTTTTGCGACATTCACAGCATCGATGCAGGACCAGATTGCGAGACCTACCTGGGCTAGAGCGGCAACAGCGATCACAGTATGACCGGTTTTCAAGGCATTCTGATCCACCACCTGATAGGAGTCGCCCACTTTCTGCACGGACTTCATGATCTGGTTCGTACCGGCTATGGAGGCTGCCATGTCAATGACCATGGAGCCACCGAGGAACATCCAACCGCGTTTTGTCTCACGCATGATGAGCTGTCCGGAGCCGGGTACAGCAAATGAACCGAGCCCAATCCAGAAGACCTGGTAGGGATCGACGTCGGATTTGACGTAATTCTTTACGGAATAATTGCCCTTGATTTCCGAATATTTGGGGGCGGGAACTGTCTGTGCAAATGCAGCTGAGCCACAAAGAGCCAGAGCGAGGATGACAAGAAATTTTTTCATTTTAAACTTATTAATTAGAATTTTGAAGTTTTCCTATAGGGCCGTTTTCCATACCGAGGGGCAAAGTTAACAACAGCATTCGGTTTCACCAAGATTTGGAAATAAAAAAAGTAAGCTGTGTTGTGGTCTTCCGGATAGTAAAATGAGCTTTTTTTGTCACAAAGTCCCTAACTTTGCAAGAAGGAGCCCTCCCCCACCCTGGCTTGACAGCCGGGAGGCGCTCCTTGATTATTTCGACACCTCATGACCATGCCCGATACCATATCTGGGGAGCGCTCTTCCCTCAAGGGGTCCTACCCCTGCACCGTGCCACTTGATGTCCACAACCATACCTATGCCTCCGGGCATGCCTACTCCTCCCTCCAGGAGATGGTCATCGCCGCCAGGGATGCCGGGATAGAGTATTTCGCCATAACGGACCACGGTCCCGCCACACCGGGAGCCTGCGACCCGTTCTATTTCAGGAACTACGGCATTGTCCCCAGGCTGATGTACGGGGTGAAGGTGCTGATGGGAAGCGAACTGAACATCCTCGACTGCGAGGGCAACCTGGACATTGACGAGAGGCTGTATCCCAAGCTGGACATTGTCCTCGCCGGGATTCACAGGGTATGCTGGAGGGGAGGGAGCAAATCCCGCAACACAGAGGGGGTCCTCTCCGTCATGCACAATCCCCGCATAAGTGTCATAACCCACCCGGGTGACGGGACGGCTGAACTGGACTTCGAGGCCCTGGTCCGCTGTTGCAGGGATAGCGGGACTCTCCTTGAAATCAATTCCTCGTCGATGCTACCTTGGCGGGACAAGACTGAAGCCATCCCCAACAACAAGGAAATCATCCGGCTTTGCCGCGCCACCGATACGCCCCTCATCATGGGTTCCGACGCCCATATATCCTTCGATGTGGGGAACTGCAGGTATGCGAAAGCCCTCCTGGAGGAGGAGGGCTTCCCGGTGGAACTTGTCCTGAACTACAATCCGGACCTCTTCTTCTCTTTCACCGGAGTGAGGTGGAGGGGCGAAGAGTAGGGACTATCTGTCCTTCCTTGCCTTCTCCCTCACTTCCTTCATAAGTACGACCAGTTCCAGGGTGGAGGATATTTCCAGTTTCTGGAAGATGTTCCTCTTGTGGGTCTCCACGGTCCTCTGGGAGATATTCATCCTGTCGGCGATCTCCTTTGTCACGAGGCCCTGGTAGCAGTACTCGGCGACCTGCCTTTCCTTTTTCGTCAGGATGTCCTGGGGTTCCTGTCCGAGGTAGGACAGGGACTGTGAGATTTTCTTTATTTCACTGCTCTGGCCCTCCCCGGATGTTCCCAGGAGGGAGAGCATCCTGTCCTTGAGGGCTGCCGCATCCTCAAGCATGCGGACATTCCTCCTCTCGGTGTAAAGGTACCTGACAAGAAGCACCACCCCGGCTACAAGCACCAGGGCCAGGAAGGAAAGAAGGATGATGAACAACCTGACGGCGCGAAGGTCCTTTTTCTGCTGCTCTATTTCCTTTTCCTGCATCATCATCTCGTACTCTCCCCTCTGGGCTGAGAGTTTCGAGGCGGTCTGCTCCTGGAATATGGAATCCGACAATGCGATGGCATCCTCGAGATAACCCATGGCACGGATGGGGTCGGTATCCCTGAGGACCTGGGCAAGGGACATGGAAAGGCGTTTCTGGTGGTTCTTGTTGCCAAGTTCCTCGCTCATGGCAAGGGCACGGGAAAAGTAGTTGTAGGCCTCCCTTGAATTGCCTTCCCCAAGGGCGGCGCTTCCCATCTGGCGCAGGGCGATGGACAGGGAGTGCTTCGCTGAATTCTTCTCGAGCACTTCAATGGCCTCTTCCAGCAGGGCCCTGGCTTCCTTCAGCCTTCCGGTCTTGAGGTACACCTCAGAGAGTTGCGACTTTCTGACCGCAATCTTCACCTCGTCCCCTGTCTGACGGGTGATTTCCAGGGCCTTGAGGGCATACTCCTCCGATTCCGCCAAATTGTTCTTCATCTGGTATGCCTCGCTTGCCAGGCCATAGCGGACGGCCAGGGCGGCAGGATTTCCGAGGGGTTCCTCGTACCTTATGGCCTCCAGGATGTAATCCAAGGCCATGTCATACTCCCCGAGGTAGATACATATCCCGGCGAGATTATTCAGAGAGGAACTGATGTACGACGGTTCGCCCGTCTCCAGGTCTAGGTGGTAACACTCGGTCTGGGCGGCAAGGGCCAGGTTCATGGCCCCCATGCGAGTGTATGAAGTGGAGAGAACGCTGAGGCATTCCGCCAGGGCATCATTATCCCCGCTTTCACGCACCGAGGGCAGGATCTCGTTCAACATCTCCACGGCCTCCTGCGGATGATCGGAGTCGTACAGTGCCTGGGCCTTGGCCATAGCCTCCTGGAAGGAGGGAGCGGGCCCGGTGGCAAGGAGTAGTACCGTCAGAATTGTGCTGAGCATCATTTTTTGCTACAAAATAGGGTCTCGGGGCGAATCTTCCCTGTGGAACTGTCGCCACATTGGAGACAAAGGTAACGAAATGGAGTTTAAAATGAAAAAAAGAATTGACTTATGCGCTCAAAATAAAGTCCCCTCCCCAGTCTTGCGCAGGTGAACTGCTGTAGACGGGCGGGAGGGGAACAGAAACCGCAACTGTGTCCTAGTCCTAGTCCTCGTCATAGGCGTCCTCGGGGAACACGCTTATGGAAAGGACTTTCGCACCTGGTTTGAAGGAGGGATCGCTCACGAGGACCCACTTGCGCCCGGAGGGGACCTCCGGCAGTTTGCCCTCAAGGTCAGTCGGAGAGATCTCGAAGTAGGATCCCCAGTTGGACTTGCATAGGACGGTACCGTCATAGTGGAGGTAGACACCTTTGAAGGCATCGAAGTACCTCCCCCCGGTTATCGCAGACAGGGCTATGCCGGGATAGTAACCGAGGGCATCGCTGTCGCGGGGATCCCAGGTGGTCACCCTGGAGATGATGCCGTCAGGCCCGACCAGGCACTGAAGAAGGGGGCTGTCGCCTTTCATTATGGTGACGTATTTGTCGGTGCCATCTTCATAGTTCCTTATGGAAAGACCGTCCTGGGAGGCTATATCCTCCTTCGTCGGGACCTCGTCATTTCCGACCACGTAACCCAGGATCCTTCCCTCACTTATGTACGGGGTGGGATAGTTGTCGTCCTTAAGGAACACTTTGCCGTCCCAGACATAGTGCACGGACAGGTCTATGAAGTAGGACATGGCATCGTTCTCGTAGTCATCGTTGTCCCTGGGCCTCACCAGGAATCCCCTCTCCGTAATTTCGTAGAGTCTCTCTGCCGTCTCTATCCATCTGCTGACGGCCTCATACGGATAGCCGAAAGTCCGGTAGCTGTCATAGAAGTCCGCATACACGGGTCGCTCATACGGCACCTCCATCTTCACGGCCTTCGGCTGGGAGGGAGAGTAGCGGTAGGCAGTGAACATAGTTGTTCCGTAGGCGTCGCAACCTGCCTCGCCGTCAACGAGCATCAGCACGTCCTCACTCCCGGGATAGGGGAAGAACCCCACATAGAGTTCCTCATGGCAGCCTTCGTCGTTGTACCCCGAGAGCACGAGGGCATTCCCGTGGAGATACGTGCGCGCCTCCTCTCCCTCGGGAAGGAGCTTGTTCACTCTCTCGTGGGGGACGTAGTCCGGGATGACGTCATCGGGAATCGTCTGGAACATTTCCCACATACGGTCCTCCGTGAAGGTCCCTGTATGTGGCTTGACCGTCGTGGCCATGACGGGGACAGCCCTTTCTGCCCTGGGTGCATCGGGGAAAAACATATCTTCCTTGGGTGCCTGGGCTTTTTTGCCGCCACCGCCGCATCCGACAACGGTCAGAATGGCCAGGACAGGAACAAATAGCATAACTGTGTTTCTTGCCATTTTCATGATGTTTTAGGTTTTGTCAAAAATATCGAAATCAATGAAGTGAGCTTACTTGGAAGGTTCCTCCTGATGGCGTTTTCTCTTCGAAAGATAGGACTCCTCCTTGTTGGTAAGACCCATGAAAACAATCGAGAGGGCGCATGCGGCCACCAGCAGGATGAACGTTGCATTCCAGCCCCAGGCCTGTGCCACGGAACCTATGACCACGTTCGCCAGGATGGCGGTACCGAAGAAGTATCCGAAGAACCCGGTCAGTCCCGCTGCAGTGCCGGCTGCATTCTTGGGAGCGAGGTCCAGGGCCTGCACCCCGATGAGCATGACGGGGCCGTAGATGAAGAACCCGATGCCGATAAGGGAGATGATGACCATCGTGAGGTTATCCAGGTACACCCAGTACAGGACAATGAAAACCGCCACAAGAGCCATGAATATCATCGTGGGAAGCGCACGGCGTCCCTTGAAGAGCTTGTCGGAAAGCCATCCGCAGATGAGGGTCCCGGGGATTGCGGCGAACTCGTATGCGAAGTAGGCCCATCCTGCGGACTTGAGGTCTATGCCTTTTTCCGTCAGGATCGTCGGGGCCCAGTCCAGGCAGCCGTAACGGACCATGTAGACGAAGGCGTTGGA
The DNA here is from genome assembly GCA_905235445.1 of uncultured Bacteroidales bacterium. GTDB lineage: Bacteria > Bacteroidota > Bacteroidia > Bacteroidales > UBA932 > Cryptobacteroides. The sequence goes on along the minus strand of CAJOLJ010000020.1, from coordinate 12,338 downwards.
GATGGCGATGAACCAGAGGAACTTGTTGTTCAGTACGTATTTGAAGAATATCTCCTTGGTAGAAAGCGTCTGCTCGTGCTTCTCGGAGTAGTTCTTGGGATAGTCGTTTCGCCAGGCCTCTATTGAGGGCAGGCCGCAGGACTGCGGGGTGTCCCGAAGCAGGACGAAGGCAAGCAGGGCTATGAAAAGAGCCACTGCGGCAGGGAACAGGAAGGACCCCGCCAGGAAGTAGAACTCGGAATGTGCCCCGTACAGCCAACTTCCGAACCATACGGCTCCGTATGTTGCCATGGGTCCCACGAGGGCTCCTCCCACGTTATGGGCACAGTTCCAGATGGACATCATCGTTCCTCTCTCATTCTGGGAGAACCAGTGCGTCATCACCCTCCCGCAGGGAGGCCATCCCATGCCGTTGAACCATCCCACGGCAAAGTTCAGTACCGCCATGAGGATGATGGCCCAGGTCTTGTGCTCCGCCCCGAGCCACCGGATGGGAACTATCATGAATGCCATCGAAATTGCGGCGAGCACCAGGCCGAGGGGCAGGAAAGTCCGTGCGTTGCTACGGTCCGAGACGCTTCCCATCAGGAACTTCGACAAGGCATAGGCCACGGCGTTCATGGAGAGGACGACGCCGAGTTCCGTCTTGACGAACCCGAGTTCGACAAGCGAAGGCATAGCCATCGAGAGGTTCTTTCGCACGAGGTAGAATCCGGCGTAACCTATGAACGCCCCAATGAACACCTGTAGGCGAAGGCGTTTGTACTTGGCATCGGCCTCGGGACCCGTCTGGGGTTCCTTGTAGGAGGGTTGTTGAAGAAATTTCAGCATATGTGTGTGTGATTGCTTATTGTTCCTTTTTTTGGGGGCCCTTGGCAAAGGCCCCACGGGGCAGGGCATGACAAAAATAGTAAATCTTACTGAGAGTTGACCCTCCCCGGGCCCCTACTTCACCCTTCTCACTCCCCTCGGGAGAGTCACTTTTGATGAAACGGAACCGTCAGGATTCCTTCGGTGGGATACCGCGATATCCCCGTACGGGGTCGGGAAGGTGCCTTCAGCCCACTGCAGGGGCCCTAGGTGCGGTTCTATTCTCACTTCACGAAGTCCTTCCCCGACAGGCTCGATCCCGAGTACGTGACGGCTAAGCCAGGGGGTGGGGCCGCTGGCCCAGCCGTGGCAGAGGCTGCGCCTGAGTCCCACGTAGCACCACGCTCCCCCGTCCTTGTGGATGTCGAACTTCCCCTCCGGGACCACCTCGTCAATGCGGGCGGCGACAAGTCCATTCCCGTAGTTGAAATCCTCCCAGAATGTCGTGGCCCCGAGCTCCAGCATGAGCCCCCAGTACTTGGAGATGAAGGTCATCGCCTCCTCGTAGCGCCCGCCACGGGAGAGGGCCTCCAGGATGTAGTATCCCATGAAGGAAGTGAGCTTCGAGGGGCCGTTTTCAATTATGATGGAGGAGGCTATCTGGGGATCCAGCATACCGGCAATGCAAAGAAGCGCAGCAGCCTGGCTGTTGCCGACTGGGTCGGGGACATTGGTCCTGAGGGTCTTTGCGACAGCGGAGCACTTGGCGCTGAGGTCCCCTTCACCAATTAGCGAAGTCATCTCGGCACCTGCCTCAAGCGCCATTACGGAGAGCGCCTGCAGCCCGGCATGCACCACATCGGGATTATCATATGAAGGCCAGTCTATGAACCTCATACCGCCCTGGTAGGCCTCGCTGTCCCCGTTTATCGAGGAAAGCACATGGGTGAGGAGCCCCCTGAGATACTCCTTCTGCTCCAGCAGATACTCTTTGTCGGCGTACCACCTGTAGAGCTGGTGATGAATGAGGATCCACCAAAGCGAGTAGGCGGGAATGCCGTTCATCCACCCTGAGGCGGGAGTCTCGTCACGCACGAAATCCAGGCTTCTCCGGACCGTCTCCTGCTCCCCGAACACGGCACCCACCGTCATCACCTCCGGATGCATGTCCCCTATCCAGACGAGGCGGTCCCTCTTGATCCCGTCCCACAGGAAGTCCTGCATACAGAGCTGCACCGTGTATGCCCCGGTCTTCCAGATACTGTCAAGAAGGGGGTCGGAGCAGCGGAAGGAGCCCCTGTACGGAAGATCCCGCATAACGGATTTCGCCCTTATCGATACGACAGGTACATCCTCGCTGAAATCGAGCAGCTCCACCCTCGCGAAGCGAAAGCCGCTGTCCCCCACCTCGGAGGTTCCGAGCCAGGGGACCGCCATCTCGAAATCCCTTACCGAATGCTCGTTGGTTGCGGTCGTTCCCTTTTCGCTAAGGTCACTCAGCGCCTCTGAGACGCTCTCCCCGAGGGTGACACGGAAAAGAGCCGCCTTCTTGTCCCCTCCCATGGCCCTCGCTATCTGGAGGCCGCCCTGGATCTCCCTCCCGAAATCCAGCAGGACGAAGCCCCCGGGGCTGAAGCGGGTCACTTCGCCTTCGGACGTGGACACCTGGCCTCGTCCCTTGGGAATGAGGTGCCCCGGGTTATCCACCATTCCGCCCTCCAGGACAATCCTCACAGGTTGGAGGTACTCAGTCTTGAAAGGGGAATCGCTGCCATGGGAGACTCCTGGAGACGGGCAGGAGCCACCACCGCATCCGCAAAGAAGAAAGACTGCGGGAAGAAGCAGGATGAACGAGGGAGTGGAACGGGGGTGCATCATATCCGGAATGGGGCTAGGGTCAAAATGGCGTTACCGAAGTGCAAAGTAAAGGAAAAAAAGGATTGCACAAAAGAAGAAAGGACGCACCTGGGGGGGGGATGCGTCCGCATTTTCTGGAAAAGGGATACTGGATGCCTCTTCTTATTTTTTGCACTGGCAAGCGGCTCCGCACTTGCACTTGGCCCTGAGGGCGGCCTCCCGCCTCTGTTTCTCGGCCAGTGCCTCAGCCTTTTTCACTGAATCCCTCTGCATTATGGGGGCGGTATCGACCGTGACCTTCCTGCCCCTCAGGCCGAAGGAGAGGGTTCCGCCTTTTTCATTCACGTCGATGGTGGCGACAGAACCCATCACGATGGGAAGATTGACGCTGTCATGCCCCGTGGGCATGCCGCATAGGACCGGGATATTGTACTTCTCGATGTAGGATATGAGCATATCCTCGACACTGAGGTCCGTGTACTCGGTCCCGCAGTCGGTGAACTCTCCGAGAATCACTCCCTTGCAGCGGGATAGCGCACCGGACATTTCCAGCTCGGTGAACAGGCGGTCAATGTTGTGCATGGACTCCTCGACTTCCTCTATGAAAATTATGATGCCGTCAAGACTCATGGCATCGGCGCCTGTCCCGAGGAGGGGGGCGAAAGTGCTGAGGTTTCCTCCCACAAGGATACCGGAGGCGTGACCGGGACGGTTGCTCGGATGTGGAGCCACCTTGTACACAGGGACCTTGCCAAGCAGGAGGTCAAGCATCATGGTGCTGCTTTCGTCATCCCCTCCCTCGGCTATATGGGAGCTCATGGTCCCGTGGATGCTCATCACCCCGGCAAGGGTCTCCATCCCATGGAAGGTCGTTACGTCGCTGTACCCCACGATCCACTTGGGATTGGCGGAGAGTTCATCCAATGGCAGTTTGTCCACATAGTGTATGGACCCGTAGCCTCCCCTGTTGCAGATTATGGCCTTCACCGAGGGATCCTCCAGGGCCCACCGCATATCCGAGAGCCGCTCTTCCAGGGTCCCTGCGTACCTGCCGAGATGGACTTTCCCGACATTGGGCCCGACAACCACGTCAAAGCCCCGGTCCCGAAGGATCTTCTCGGTCTTGGCGACGTTCTCGTCGGAGGTTGCATATGACGGGGAAATCAGGGCTATCCTGTCCCCCGGGGACAGGAATGCGGGAGCCTTGGGGAGGGAGGGAGTGTCAGGATTCTGACCGAAAGCACTGCAGGCACAGAGGAAGGCGGAGAGGACCGCCATGCAAAGGATGGAAAGGGGGGAAGAGACTCTTTTCATGATGTATGTCGTTCAAATCAAATCAAATGTAAGGAAATGTCAGTTGCTTCTGTCCACTGCCGGGAAATTGAGGTAAGTGGAGGGGAACGGTTCGTTCTCGAGGATAACGGATTCCAGGAGGACATCCGTGAGGATTACGAAGTGGCTATTGTCAAGGGCAGGGTCGAGCGGGGTCTTGGAGGCCCCGGGAGTGCATCCTGGGAAGAATATCGCTGCGCCAATGGATGCCTGGGCGCAGAGGACGGCAGCATGAAAGTGTGTCATTCTGTTCATGGGAACTTAAGCCAAAAGGCAAAGGGATAAGCAAAAGTAGCATTTATCCCTGAGAAATCGGCACAATGAGTTGAAAACCTACAGTCCTCTGTATCGAAGTCATGGAGTGTAGAAAACGGCGATCCCTCATCAGGGAGAAGTGTCCTGTCAAACCGCAGAACCACATGATTCTTTTCTGATGATTCCGTCCAGGAGCATTTTATCCTTTCCCAAAGTAAAATTATGGAGGGTTTTTCCTATTTTTGTCTATATGTCCCGCCCCCGGGAGTTTCCGGGATATGGACAGTGTTTACAAGGCTTTTTTGGACTTCAGCTCACCCCTAACTATGCATTACTTTCATTCCTTTCGCATCCTTTTGACTGTCACACTCATTTCAGCAGCCATGCCACTCCTTGCACAGAAAACCACTTCCCACCTGCAGATTCTTGACACCAAGACCGGGAAAGTGACCCTCGTAGCCTCATTCCCCTACGTCATCGAGGCCCCCAACTGGAGCCGCGACGGCAAGAACCTCATCTACAATAGCGGCGGGAAACTCTACAGCATTCCCGTGACCGGCGGGGAAAGCGTATACATCCCCACGGGGGACGCAACCTACTGCAACAATGACCATGTCCTGTCTTTCGACGGGAAGGGGCTCGCAGTGAGCAGCTCCTCCAAGGAGGAGAGGGGATCCAGGATATACACCCTGACCCTCGAGGGCGGGGATGCCAAACTCATAACCCCTCTTGCCCCCAGCTACCTCCACGGCTGGAGCCCCGACGGGAAGACACTCTGCTACTGTGCCGAGAGAAACGGTGAGTATGACGTCTACACAATCGACGTCGAGGGCAAGACCCCCGAGAAGAGACTCACCACGACTCCCGGCCTCGACGACGGCCCCGAGTACTCCCCCAACGGGAAGTACATCTGGTTCAATTCCGTCCGAAGCGGCCTCATGCAGGTCTACCGCATGAAAAGCGACGGCTCCCAGCAGACGCAGATGACCCATGACGAGGACCTCAATTCATGGTTCCCCCACGTGTCCCCCAACGGGAAGAAAGTCATTTTCATAGCCTACCACAAGGGTGACCTCGAGCCCGGGGAGCACCTTCCCAACAAGAACGTGGTCCTACGGGTGATGAACTCCAACGGCAAGAAACTCCGTACCGTCCACTCCCTTTTCGGAGGCCAGGGAACCATAAACGTCAATTCCTGGGCACCTGATTCAAGAAGGGTGGCGTTCGTATCGTACGAACTGGGCGAGTAGCCCTCTCCTCCCTTTCCGCAGGTCCTCTGCCAAGGCAAAGCCCACCCCGCTCTTATGAAAGCTCCCTCCACAACTGCCATAGTTACTCTCGCGACGGTCCTCCTCTATACGGGAGCCCTGGTGTGGTGGCATCTCTATACCCCGCACTCCGACCTGGAGGCCTCCCTTCCGGGGGCGGACAACCGTCCCGCGGACCTTGCCAGGGCGGCGGATGACGTCCGGATCGGGGAGTTCTTCATGAAGTACGACGTCCCCTTCACATCGGGGGACAAAAGCGGGGTGTTCCCCTCTTTCCGGGGAGCGGGCAGGGACAATATCATCCACTCGGACATCCCGCTCAACACCCAGGGTGATTTTCCCATCCTCTGGGAAGTGACTACCGGGGAGGGGCATGCAGCCCCTGTCATATACAAGGGAAGGGTCTACATCCTTGATTATGACGAGCCCCTGCTTTCCGACATGCTCCGCTGCATTGACCTTGAGAGCGGAGGGGAACTGTGGCGAAGGTGGTACCGGGTCAGGATGAAAAGGAACCATGGTTTCTCAAGGACTGTGCCCGCCGTGGGGGACGGCTTTGTCGTGACCCTCGGTCCCTCGGGGCAGCTTATGTGCTGCGACCCCCTGACCGGGGATCTGCTCTGGAGCAGGGACCTTGGCAAGGAGTACGGGACGGAGGTGCCTTTCTGGTACACGGGACAGTGCCCCCTGATTGACGGGAACGAGGTGATTGTCGCCCCTGCAGGCAAGGAGGCTCTCCTTGCAGGCTATGACCTGAGGACCGGGGAGGAGCTCTGGTCCACGCCCAACAGCCCCTCTTTCACCATGAGCCACTCCTCTGTCATGCCCATGGTACTGGGAGGGAAGAAGACCTACGTGTACGTCGGGATAGGAGGGGTATGCGGAGTGAGCGCGGCGCTTCCCGACAAGGGCAAGCTTCTTTGGAGCACGGAGCGGTGGCAACCCTCGGTCGTAGCCCCCTCCCCCGTCCGGATGTCCTCCGGGAGGATCTTCCTTGTGGCGGGTTACGGCAACGGAGGAGCCGTGTTGCAGGTAAGCGGGGAGGGCGGTCAGTGGAACGCACGGATTCTCGAGGCATACAAGGCCGACAAAGGGTTCTCGAGCGAACAGCAGACCCCGATCCTGTATGGCGGCAAGTTTTACGGCATAATCCCCAAGGACGGGGGGCCGCTTCGTGAAAGACTTGTCCAGTACGACCCCTCAGACCTTCACCACCCCCTATGGAGTTCCGGTCCCGAGGAGAGGTTCGGACTGGGACCGTATATGATAATCAATGACGTGATGCTGGTCCTTGCCGAGGAAGGGACCCTGTTCCTGTATAAGATGAATGAGGGAGGTGTCCCCACCCTCATCCGAAAGCAGGAGGTGTTCGAGGCCATCGATGCCTGGGGGCCTCTTTGCTATGCGGACGGAAGGCTCCTTGTGAGGGACTCCCACAGGGTCCTTTGCCTGAAAGTGGACTCCTAGCGGGAGGGCTGCAACCAGTCCCGCACACATATAATTTATTTCATGGCTTGGAGAATATGACAACAGACAACAACGATACCGCTTCCCCGAAGAAAATCTCCCGCAAGGGTTTTCTAAGGATTGCCGCTTCCACGGCTGCCGGCGGGCTCATCCTCGGGGGCGTGGCTCCCCTTGCCTACAAAATGCTCAAGGACCCGGAGGATCTCTTTTTCGACGACATGCCCTCCGAGGGCGGGGACAAAGGCTCCGTCTCCCCTTTCAGGAAGAGCGCGAGCTTCGCCGTGGACGGGGAAATCGTCTGCTTCGAGCAGCTGCCCCCGGGCAGGGGCTACGCCATTTGCTACAAGGATGCCATGGCCCTTCTTTCCTCCGAAGGGAAGCTTCTTCGCAAGGTTCCCCTTCCCTTCGAAGTGATGGACATGGCAGTGTACGGGGATGAACTTTTCATACTTCACCCCTCATCCGTGAGTGTGGTGGATTTCGGGGGGAACATTCTCCGCAGTTTCACTTCATGTGACGACAGCGCCGACCACTGCGCCATAACCGCAATGAAGGAGGGAGTTTTCATAACGGATGCCGCAGGCAAGCATATCGCGAAATATGACCTCGAAGGGACATTCGTGAAGTTCATAAACAGCCCCTCCGGCTTTGTCGTGCCGTCATATTCCTTTGCCATCACCCACCTCGGGAGCACCGTCTACTGTTCCAATCCGGGCCGCCACACGGTGGAGTCCTACACCCCCGACGGGGAGTTCATCACCTCATTCGGGAAGACCGGTCCCGAGGAGGGAGAGTTCTGCGGCTGCTGCAATCCCGTCTATCTTACAACCACCCCCTCGGGTGAACTCATCACCTCGGAGAAAGGGATTTCCAGGGTCAGTTGCTACTCCCGGGAAGGTCATTTCAGAAGCATCCTTCTCGATGGCAAGGCCCTCGGGACAGGAAGCAGTGCAGTGAAAGTGAGGGTGGGAGAAAAATGCATCATAGCGGCGACAAAGAGGGAGCTTTCCTTCTACACCCTTGACCCCGGATTCCTGTCACAGAGCCCCTCCAGGTGCGGACGCTGCAAGGTTGAGTGCCCGCTGAAATCCCCCCTTACCGTATAGCGGCCCTTCCCGTCCACCACCAAGACCACTCTACGCAACATGAAAGAGAAAAAAGACGACAATGGCAATATAGGCTCCGCTCCCATCCGCAGGCGGGAGTTCCTTCGCCGTGTAGGAACCTACCTCGCGGGAGGAGGGGTCCTTGCCGTGGGAGGCGCTGCCGCGACCAAAGTGAAGGGCAAGGATGAAGCCCACCTGTACTGGCAGATAGACCCCTCGAAGTGCATCCAGTGCGGACGGTGCGAGACGTCCTGCGTCATGGGAGTGTCAGCGGTCAAGTGCGTACACGCCCTGAGGGTGTGCGGATACTGCGACCTTTGCGGAGGGTACTACAGGACGGGTGCCAAGGTCCTCGATACCGCCTCCGAGAACATGATCTGCCCCACCGGGGCGATCAAGCGGAAGTTCGTGGAGGACCCCTACTTCGAGTATACCATAGACGAGGCCCTGTGCACCGGCTGCGGGAAGTGCGTCAAGGGCTGTTCCTCGTTCGGCAACGGTTCCCTCTTCCTGCAGGTCAAGCAGGAACTGTGCCTTCGCTGCAATGAGTGCAAGATTTCACTGGAATGCCCCTCCGGGGCCATAACCAGGGTCAGCGCCCCGCTCGCCTACAGGCTCAAGGACAAGGCATGATGAAGGGAAGGATGGATAAGAAAACAGCTTTTTCCGTAGGAAGGATTTCCGCCGCAGTGCTTTCGCTACTGCTTCTGCTGTCATGCCCGGCCCTACCCCTGGGCGCCCAGAGCCGTTTCCCGAGACCTGATTTCGAGTCGGGATACCAGTATCCCGAGCTAAGCTACGCTGTCCCCTCCGAGACAGTGTGGGGATGGATAGACGTCTCGGTACTGCTTCTTCTTCTTTGCGTCATGACATGGGCGGTCCATAGGAAAAGGACCCGCACTCCCATAATAATTAGTTCCGCCCTGTCGGTGGGATATTTCGGGTTCTTCAGGGGCGGATGCGTCTGCAGCATAGGTTCGGTGCAGAATGTAGCCCTCGCCCTGGTGGATCCGGGCTATCACCTGCCGATATACGTACTGCTGTTTTTCCTTCTCCCCTTGGTGTTCGCACTTTTTTTCGGAAGGGTGTTCTGCGGCGGGGTGTGCCCCTTCGGGGCGCTTCAGGATCTTGTGAACGTGAAGAACTTACGCATTTCAAGACCACTTGCGAAGGCTCTTGGCGTCATCCCCTGGATATACCTCTCTTTCACCCTTATCTACGCCCTCACCAGAAGCCAGTTCCTCATCTGCCGTTTCGACCCGTTCATAGGGATATTCCGCCTGGGCGGGGACTTCGGGCTCATTGTGTTCGGAGTGGCCCTGCTCATTCTTGCCGTATTTACGGGAAGGCCTTTCTGCAGGTTCCTCTGTCCCTATGGGGCGCTGCTCTCCCTTGTCAGCGCAGTGTCGGTAAAGAAGATTACGATCACTCCCCACAAATGCGTCAACTGTCAACTCTGCCACAGTTCCTGCCCGGTAGATGCACTGAGGCCTCCTTACGGGAACACCGGGAGGGAGGAGAGCCGCACTTCCTCGGTCGGGAGGGTACTTCTTTATGCTCTTCTCATCCCGCTTCTTACCGTAGGCTGCGCCTTTCTTCTTCGCTCCTGGGCACCCCAGATGTCCCTGGCCAACAAAGAAGTGCATCTACTTAAACTCGTGACCTACAGCGAGCAGCATCCCGACGGCACTCCCACCCCGGAGGTCGAGGCCTTCTACGCCCAGGGACGCACCAAGGAGGAACTCCAGCGAAGCGTGGACAAAGTCCACTCCGACTTCCGGCTCTACGGTTTTTGGGGAGGTGCGCTCATTGGACTGGTCATTGGACTTACTCTGCTTTCGCTTACCACAAGACGCAAGCGTCCCGATTATGAAATAGCCCAACGGGAGTGCGTTGCCTGCGGCAGGTGCTTCAGATACTGTCCCCAGAACATGGCAGCGGCGGCAAAGCCTGTGGGAAGTGCTTCCGTCCCCTCTTCCACCGATACTTCATCCACCCCCGAATCCCCTTCTCAAAGCATATGAAAAAGGACATCTTCAGAAATATCGCCATTGTCACTGCGATATTCATGATAACTCTTTCCACGATGCTTCTTGTAAATTACCTGGAAGTAAGGAACGTGACCCCGCTGCAGTCGGAGATTGCCTCCACGCTAAAGACCCTGAATGAAAGCGGTGCCGCCTCGAGCAGTCCCGACCTTGCAGAGCAGATCCGGGAGCTGGACCTCCTAGCCAGGAAAGCTTACTTCGTCAGGGAAGGTCACCTAAAGGCAGGAGTGTACATCCTCCTTGCCATGGCGGGCATTCTCACCCTGTGCCTGAGATTTTACTTTGAGGGAACGAGGACCCTTCCAGAAGAGGATATCGCCCCCCTGGATGAATGGCTTCTTCATTCAAAATCAAGAAGTTATGTGCTTGGACTAGTTGGAGCGCTAGCAGTGGTGGCGATAGTTCTTGGGTTCCTGTCGGGAAAGTACTATTCACCAGGGAAAGCTGTGGACGGAGTTCCTGACACTTCCCTGATTTCAGACCTCCCGCCAACTGGCGGCACGGTTGGCGGGAAATACGACGAAGACCCCGAAGACGCCCCTGACACCCTGGAGGACGGGGATGTCGACAATGAAGAAGTAAAGGACAAGAATGAGGAGGAAGGTGGGGCCAAAGAGGAGAATGCTTCCTCCGACTCCAAGGAAGCGGGCGGAGAGGAGAGCGGAGAGAAAGAGGAGGTGAGCTATTCCAAGGTGACATCCAATGCTTTCCGTGGCAACACTTCCAACGGCCAGTCCTCTGCCCGTGGCATCCCTACCGCCTGGGACCTCCAATCCGGGAAGAATATCCTCTGGAAAATCCCCACTCCGAAGCCTGGCTTCAACTCCCCCCTGATTAACGGGAGGAGGGTCTTCTTCACGGGAGCGGATGACTCGGAGAGAGTCCTGTACTGCGTGGACATAAATACCGGGGAAGAACTGTGGCATCTTTCCGCCACCGACATCCCCCTTTCCCCTTCCGTGATGCCTGCGGTGAACCCCGACACCGGGCTTGCCGCATCCTCGGCAGCCACCAACGGGAAGGCCGTGGCAGCGGCGTTCGCAACCGGGGACATAATCTGCGCCGACATGGAAGGCAACCGCCTGTGGGCACGCAACCTGGGAGTCCCCGACAACCATTACGGGTTCGCCTCGTCCCTTCTCACTTACGGCGACCTTCTCTTCGTCCAGTATGACAATGACTCCTCACCGAAGGTGATGGCCCTGAGCATGACAAACGGCGCCACCGTATGGACCAAGGAAAGGAGGGAACTCGCGACGTGGAGCTCCCCCACCCTGGCAACCGTCGGGGGCAAGGCCCAGCTTCTGGTGATGGGCAATCCCCATGTCTGTGCCCTCGATCCCCTGACGGGGGAGACTCTGTGGAGCGTGGACTGCATGAGCGGGGAAGTGGGCGCAAGTCCTTGCATATCATCATCCGGGACAGTATTCGCCGCAAGCGAGAACGCCAAGATGGTGGCAATAGACCCCTCCTCGGGGGAGGTCCTCTGGGAAGGCAACGACTACCTCCCGGAAATCGCTTCCCCCGCAGCCACGAAGGACCTTGTGTACATTGCGACAAGCTACGGCTGCATAGCCGCCTATTCCACGTCCACGGGTGAACTGATAAAGGACCATGACCTGGGAGGCCAGTTCTACGCCTCGCCCGTCATAGTGGAGGGCAAGGTCTACATGGCCAACACGGACGGCAAGGTGTACATCTTCTCCGCCGGGGAGGGGTTCCCCCTCATCGGCAGCATAGATACCGGGGAAGCCACTTTCGCCACCCCCGCCTTCACTGACGGGAAGATTGTCATAAGAAGCAATGACCACATTTACTGCGTAAGCGCTGCCCAATAAGTGGACAATGGAAGAGAAAGACAACATACTTACCGCCGAAGCCTCCTCACAGGGTGGAGGTGGGTCCTGCGGGGGCGACTGCAAGGGAAGGGCACTGCTCGAGAAGGCGGCCACCATCAGGAGGACGGATGAGATCATCGGGCGCATCGGCACTTCCAAGGACCGGGTGATCCCCCTTCTTCAGGCCCTGCAGGAAGAGTTCAATTACCTCCGCTCGGATGTCCTTGAGAGAGTCTATGAGAAAACGGACATCGACAGGGCCCAGGTCATCAGCGTATCCACTTTCTATTCCCTCTTCCGTCACATCCCCTACGGGAAACATGTCATCAGGGTCTGCAACGGCACCGCCTGCCACGT
>CAJOLJ010000019.1 GCA_905235445.1 uncultured Bacteroidales bacterium | reverse complement strand
CAGGAGGAACTCCTTTCCAATGCCACGGAGTTCCGCCGCCGGGGCATTCCGGTGGACGTGATAGTCCAGGACTGGCAGTGGTGGGGGAAGAACGGCTGGAACGCCATGTGCTTCGATTCAGAGAAATATCCCGCCCCGGGGGCCATGCTCGATTCCCTTCACGGGATGGACTTCAGACTGATGCTTTCCGTGTGGTCCAAGGTGGACAGGAACTCCGACCTGGGAGGGCGCCTCGCCCAGAGGGGCTGCTACATCGAAGGGACTGACTGGATGGATTTCTTCTCACAGAAGAGCGCCGACTACTACTGGGAGAACTTCCGTGACAGTCTTGTCCTTCCCCTCGGCATAGATGCCTGGTGGTTCGATGCCACCGAGCCCGAGAACGATGACCTCAGGGGCAGGATGGTCCAGGACGGCACCGTCCCGGGCGAGTTCTACAGGAACATCTATCCTCTCGCCGTGAATTCCAGGATGTCGAACGGACTGCGTGGCATGGGCCTAAGTCCGCTGATCCTTACCCGCAGCGCCTACATAGGCAGCCAGAAATACGGCGTCGCCACCTGGTCCGGTGACGTTGGCAACAGCTTCGAGACCCTTCGGCGCCAGATAACCGGGGGACTCGGCATGATGGCCTGCGGCCAGGGCTGGTGGACCTACGATGCGGGAGGGTTCTTCCGTCCGGGCAACCAGTACGAGGATGAGGAGTACCAGGAAAGGATGATTCGCTGGATCCAGGCTTCGGTGTTCCTCCCGCTCATGAGGGTGCACGGCTACATGTCCAGGACAGAGCCCTGGAACTATCCCGCCAGGACCGAGGAACTCTTCCTTGGCAGCATAGCCCTTCGCCATGAGCTCCTGCCCTACATCGAGGAGTGCGCCGCACGGGTATCGGATGAAGACTACACCATCATGCGTCCCCTCATATTCGATTTCCCGGAAGACGGGGAGGCTCTCTCCCGGAAGTATGAGTTCATGTTCGGGCCTAAGTACCTGGTCTGCCCTGTCACCGAGGCCGGTATCACCGAAATGACAGTCTACCTTCCCGATAACCCGGGAGGCTGGAAGAGGGTGACCTTCGGTCGGGGGGAGATCCCCGAGGACACTTACGTAGGCGGGTCCTACGAGGAGGTTCCCGTGGACATGGAAGGGATACCTGTATTCGAGAGACTCCAGTAGAGGCTAAGCCAAGAATATTCGACAGCCCACGCTGCACGAAATCCCAAAACTGAAAGAAAAATGAAAGTCAAGACACTGTTCCATTCCTTATTCATCCTGGCCTCCCTGCAGGCGGCGCTTCTTTGTGCTGACGCCATGGCCCAACCTCCCCAGGGACGGGGGTGGCCCTCCCAGGAGCCTGACCCCGCGAACCTTTACACGGTCACTTGCGGGGATGTGTCCATGACGGTGGACGCCGGACTGGGTGCCAGGATAAGGTCATTTCGGCTCGGCGAGAGGGAAATCCTTTCCCAGCTTCGCTTTCCCAACTCCTTCGGAAGCACCTTCTGGCTAAGTCCACAGGCCAACTGGAACTGGCCCCCGGTCCCGGAGCATGACCGCCTGCCCTACGTCGTCAGCAGGAACGGCGAGGGTAACCTGGTGATGACTAGCAGCCTCTCGGAGAAGTTCCCCTACAGGATATCGAAGGAGTTCATACCTCTCGGGGACAAGGGTGCCCTCAAGGTGAAGTACACCGTCGTCAATGAAGGGGAGGGGGAGTGCAGCATAGCCCCCTGGGAGATTTCCAGGGTGGCGGCAGGAGGGGTCATCTTCTTCGACGCCCCGCCCCGGACAATCACCCCGGAGGGGCTGATGGATTTCAAGTCGGAGTACGGAGCCTGCTGGTACACCTTCGACGAGCAGCCGAAGAACCGCAAGATCAATGCGGACGGACATGGATGGCTGGCTTTCGCCAACGGGGAGGGACTTCTTCTGGTGAAGAAGTTCGAGGACCTCTCAGAGGGGGACCCCGCACCGCTCGAGGCCGAGATCCAGGTATACGTGAACGCCGGGAAGACATACATTGAGCTAGAAGGCCAGGGCCGCTACACCACCCTCGCACTCGGGGAGAGCCTCAGCTGGGAAGTCGAGTGGTATCTGCTTCCCTACGGGGGAGAGCCCGTCCCATCGCAGGAGCTGGTATCCCTTGTCAGGGGCGTAATCGAAAAATAGAAGTGTTATTGTATTTTGATAGCTGTAAATGATTGAAATTGCCTGGAATTCCAGCACCTCTCGCAGCGATGCTGCGTTTTCATGGAAAACCTGAACTTAACTTGCAAAACTTTAATTGGTTGGATGTGGTAGCCCACTCTATTCCACGGTATCTCTTTAGCCGGTAGATACTTCCTGGAAGGACTACTGCGATTTTGGTGCGGGAACGGGCCCTTGTGATAAGGTTTCGTTCCCTTTTTCTGTGTTGTACCCCAAAGGAATTTGTATATTTGTAAAGTTCAAACCAGGCCCCCTTCCGCACTATCGGGGAAGGGGGAAAGGAAGGGCACAACCGCACACCATAGACTTATGATCAAAGTACTTTTCACTTCAGACTGGCACCTTGGGAACTCCTTCCACAACTATGACAGGGAGGAGGACCACCGATACTACTTCGACGCCCTGTGTTCCGTAATCAGGAGCGAGGAGCCGGACGCCCTCGTCCTGTGCGGGGACATCTTCGACAACTCCAACCCATCCGCTTCCTCCCAGGAACTTTTCTACCGCACCCTGGTGCGTTTCTCGAGAGTGAGGCCCGGCCTTCAGATAGTGCTGCTCGCCGGGAACCATGACAACCCCCGCCGCATCGAGGCCGGAGGGGTGATCCTCAGGGAAATCGGCATCTCCGTCCACGGCCTTTTCAACAGTGCGGATCCCCTTTCGCACGTGGTTCCGATAATGCCCTTGGAGCAGAGCGACCGTGACCGGCGGGACATGATCCTTTGCGCAGCCCTCCCGTTCCTGCGTCCCCTGGACATCCCGTCCTCAGTACCGTACGGGGAAGGCGTGAAAGAGTGTTTCCGCAGGGTGCTGGACGCAGGGAGGGAGAAGTACCCCGGGGCCAAGTTCTTCATCGCAGGGCACATGTACGCCAAGGGGGCGAAGATATCCGAGGACGGGTCCGAGAGGTCCTACATAGGGGACCAGGACGTGGTGGAGGATTTCACAATGGGGGACGATGTCCTTTTGACCGCCTTGGGACACATACATCGCCGCCAGGCCGTCACCGGGGGAGAGAACATCCGATACGTCGGAAGCGCCCTGCCGATGTCCTTCTCCGAGAGGGGAGCGGACCACGGGGGCCTCGTAGCCACTTTCCAGTACGGGGAACTTCTGGAAGTGAGGGAGTTCAGCGTGCCTCTTCTGAGGCCCCTTGTCTGCATACCTGACGCTCCCGCCCCTTGGAAGGAAGTAAGGAAACTGCTTAAGAAGATTCCGCTGAGGTCCTCCCCGCTCAGTGAGAGGGAGCGTGAATCCTATCTCCAGGTGAACGTCCTTCTCACCGAAAGCGACCCGGAGCTCAAGAAGAACATCTCCGCCGCTCTCGAAGGACGCAAGTGCCTTCTTTGCAAGGTGAAAATCCATCATCCCGGCTACACCGGGGACAATGCAGGAATCTACAGGACCATCGACCCTGAGAGGATTGAGCCCATCGACATGATCCGCCAGATTTACGCTGCGACCCATTCCAGGGACATGTCCCCGGATGTCGAGAAACTCGCCCGCCAAGTCATAGACGAGGCCGTGGCAATGGTTGACGAGCCCATCCCGGAAGACTATGATGCCGAAGAGTCCAGCCCCGGACCTTCAACCACCCTTTTCGCTTCCGACGCCATAGTGGAAGCCAGTCCTTCATCGGCCGAAAGCATTACTGAGGAATGAACCCGATAGAGCCCCTACCGCCATGCAGATACTGAAAGTTACGATAATTAACCTCGCTTCCTACAAGGGTGAGTTCACACTTGATTTCACGATAGAGCCGCTCCTTAGCGCAGGTCTCTATTCCATAGTGGGGGACACCGGTTCCGGCAAGTCCACCATCCTCGATACCATATGCCTGGCCCTCTACGGGACCGCCCCGAGGTTCAAGGACGGGGGAAGCTACAACTTCTTCTCCATGGACAGCGAGGGGAAAGGCGACGACAAGGCTGCCAAGAACCTTCGCAACAAGAACCGCAACCTGGAACCTTCCGATCCCCGCAACATGCTCCACTGGGGTGCCCG
This sequence comes from uncultured Bacteroidales bacterium, assembly GCA_905235445.1. Taxonomy (GTDB): domain Bacteria; phylum Bacteroidota; class Bacteroidia; order Bacteroidales; family UBA932; genus Cryptobacteroides. Next base: position 33,072 of record CAJOLJ010000019.1, on the reverse strand, counting down.
CACCTGTGAGGCAAAAGTCATATTCCAGGGCAAGGACTCCCGCATCTACCAGGCCACATGGAGCACATCATTCGCCCAGACCAACTACGGTGATTGCTATAACACCCTCTATGTCCAGAAAGAGGACGGTTCCTTCGACAGCGTACATCCCGTAGCGACAATTAAGAACGCCCATAAGCTCATCGGCAATAAAAAGAAGACTCAGATGCAGAAAATCGTGGACGTGGTGGGCCTCGAGTATGAGGAGTTCACCCGCTCCATCATGCTGGCGCAGAATGATTTCGCATCCTTCCTGAAATCCTCCGACAAAGACAAGGCCCTTACCCTCGAAAAGATAACCGGCACCCAGATCTATACGAGAGTCGCCCAGAGGATAGTCATTCATTCCAGCGAAGCCTCCAGGGAACTCGAAGACTTCAAGCGCACTCTCGGCGAAATAGAGAAGAACCTCCTTCCCGAAGACAAACTGGAGGAACTGAAAGGGGAGAAGGCCGCCCTCACTGCCGAAATAGAGCGGACCGGCAAGGAGAAAGAGCGCACGGTCGATATGAAAAAGTGGAAAGAGGGTAAGCAGGCCCTTGAAAATGAACGCTCCTCCCACGGGCGGGAAGTATCCTCCCTACAGGGCAAGATCACAGAGGCCGAACCGAAGAGGCAGTCCCTTTCCATACACGACCGTCTCCAGCCCATCCTTCCCACCTGGACCCTTCTCCAGTCCACAAGAAGCTCCCTCTCCGGGCAGGAAGGGACCATGGTTCCCGCAGCACAGGATAAAATAGCCCGCTGCGAGAAAGACTTTATCTGCGCCTCCTCGCTTGTCGGACAGGCGGAGCAGCAGAAAACGGCCAAGGAAGAAGCCAGGAAAGCCGCCATCCCGCTTCTTTTGAAAGCACGTGAGACCTTGACCCGGATAAGGGGAAAGCGGGACAACCTCGCCGCTGCCTCCACTAAACTGTCCTCCGCGAGGACACAGGCCGAAAAAGCAAAGGGAGAAATTGAGCGCAACCGCTGCGCCCAGGAGGTCCAGGCGGGCATCATTACGGATTCGTCAGTGAAAGAGGAGTCCTTCGCTACGGTCAAGGAAATCCTTGAGAGGGCTGACCTCTTGAAGGACAGGCTTTCGGAACTCCTCTCATCCGTAGACACCGCTAAAGTCCTGAACGACACCCTCCAGGCCCTGCAAGAAGAACTCTCCAAAATCGAATCGGACCACTCCAACGCTGAGGGCAAGGAAAAGACTTCCTTGCGGAACCTTGAGGAACTGAATGCGGAACTCTGCTGCGTAGAGGAACGGATACGCTCAGTGGGGGAGTCCGCCGACCTTGTCGCCAGGAAGGACACTCTCACCTTGAGCAGGTCCAACATCACCCCTGTGCTCGAAGCAGTCCCGAAGCTATCCAAAGCGATGGATGACCTTCGCACGGACCGCGGGAGACTTGCCGTCCTCGAAGACCGGGAGAAGGAAGTATCCGCATCGCTTTCCGCCCAGAGGGCTGAATCCTCTTCCATCAACAAGGACCTTCCCGGAAAGACTGCATCCTTGTCCCTGTTCAAGTCCAAGGACCTCACGAAGGCTAGGAAAGACCTGTCCGAAGGCAGCCCCTGCCCCCTTTGCGGAGCCCTCCATCATCCCTACACCCACTTGACCGGTGAAGGCAAAAGCGAAGGTGAACTGATGATTGAGGCCCTGGAGAATGAGATCAAAAAGGATAGGGCCACTCTCCTGGACCTGGACAGGAGCATAAGGGACCTTGAAACCAGTGAAAAGGACCTTACTTCATCCATTTCATTAGCTAAAAGCGACATTTCCCACCTAGGGGAAAAAGTGGAGGAACTTCGCTCGGCCATCTTAGGCTCCCTTTCGAGGGAAGGGCTCAGCGTTCCCGAAACCCTCCTCGGCAGCAAGGAAAGCCTCGCTTCACTTCAGTCCGACATGGAAAAGAGGGAAGGGGAGATGAGTGCTGCCATAGCCCAAGTCCAGGCTCAAATCTCCGACCTCCAGAAACTTCACTCCCGCCGCTCCGCCCTCTCCAAGGAACGGGAGAAGGCCTCCCAAGACTACGATAAAGCCAAGGATGCCAGGACCAAGGCCGAGGGGTCCCTTGCCATCCAGAAGCAAAAGATAACCACCCAGACGGAAAGCCTGGAAAAGCAGCAGGCCCTGACCCAAAGCAAGAGGGCCGCCGTGGAGGAACTATCTCCCTGCTGCCTGGGTGTGCTTTTCCCCCCGGAAGCTGCCCCTTCCCCGGGCGGCGCATTCGACTGGGAAGGGACATTCCTCTTCTCACCGGATGCTTTCATCCGGAAAGTTCTCACTGCGAAAGAAGACTACTTTGCCCTCGTCGAAAGAAAGGACAAGGCCATCCTGGAACTTTCAACCTTGAGAGGAGCGCAGAAGGCCCTGGAAGAAGCAGAGAAGACATCGGCGGAGAACCTCGGTATCGCCCAGGCTGAATACGACGCCCTCTCAGCTGCCCTGCAAGCCCTCGAAAAGGAGTCCGAGGGATACTTCGGAGGAAAGGACCCCGACGAGGTCGAGAAGGAAATGGACGAGGCCATAAAGGCAGCAGCGGAGGCCCTGGACATAGCCCGTGGCAAGAAAGATGCAGCCGCCACCGACCTCACCCTTTCACGAAAAGAACTTGAGAGCCTCCTTTCCCAAATCCAGAAGGCAAAAGAAAGCGTCACCGACCTGGAAGGCCAGATAAGGGATTTCATGGTAAAGAGTGTTCCCGACATTTCTCCGGACACTCTTCCCACCTATCTGTCCGACCCCGACAAGTGGACGGAACTGAGGGGTGAACTGCAGGCCCTGGACCAGGAGATGGCCGCTGCCAAATCACGAGAGGGGCAGGTAAGGCAAAGGCTTGAAGCGCATCTGCAATCCCCCGATGCCACGGACCTCTCCGATGAGGAAATCCAAAAGCTGATAGAGGACTGCGAAGAGAGGATAAATGCCCTCTCCAGCCACAGGACAGAGCTCGACATCGCCCTTATCCGTCACGACGAAGCGAGAGGAGCCCTTGCGGCAAGAAAAGATGAGCTAGACAGGCTCAAGGCCGTCTCCGCCAAGTGGCAGGACCTCCGGGCAATCCTAGGCAATGCCCAGGCTGACAGTCTGAGGCGCTCGGTGCAGAGTTTCACCCTCTCGCAACTTGTCCAGCTTGCCAACATGCACCTTGGACGCATGAGGTCCCGCTACCGTCTGGTGCAGGTCCCCAGTACGTTATCCCTAAAGGTGATAGATACCGATTTCGGCGATGCGGAAAGAAGCGTATCCGGCCTCTCTGGAGGGGAGACATTCATAGTTTCCCTGTCCCTGGCACTTGGGCTCAGCACCCTGAGCTCCAGGGGACAGGGCTTCCCGATGCTCTTCATAGACGAGGGCTTCGGCACGCTTAGCAAAGAGTACCTCAACACCGTAATCGACGCCCTGTCCACCCTCCAGGAAAGCGACAACAAGAAAGTCTGCGTGATTTCCCACACCCCGGAAATGAGGGAAAGGGTCGCAGTCAAGGTGGAAGTCCTCAAGGAAGGGAACGGAGGCTGTAGCCGCCTGGTGGTAACTCCCCGTCAGTAGCCCCGGAGGGGTGCCCGATTTTCGAAAAAAGAATTCACCGCAAAGGCGTTTTTACGGAGGAAAGTGTTATCTTTGCAGCCCCAAACAGTTATATGTCCAATACCGCCCCAGCAATGGTCAAAGAAATCACACCCGACATCCTTTACATAGGAGCCGATGACCTCCAGATCGAAAAGTTCGAGAACCAGTACATCGTTCCCGAAGGGATGGCTTACAACTCCTATGTCATAATGGACGGGAAGATTGCGGTAATGGACACGGTGGACTCCCGCTCCGCTGACAAGTGGAAGGAGAATCTCATCAATGCCCTCGAGGACCGCACCCCTGATTATCTCGTCGTGCATCACATGGAGCCCGACCACTCCTCTCTCATAGCATGGGCCCTCGACAGCTACAAGGACATGACACTTCTTGCCAGCGCCAAGGCCATTCAGATGCTTGGACAGTTCTTCCCCGGGAAGGACTACTCCGAAAGATGCCACGCCGTCAGGGAAGGGGAGGAAGTGTCCCTCGGTAGGGCCACGCTCAGATTCATGGCCGCCCCGATGGTGCACTGGCCCGAAGTGATGGTTTCGTACGAGGTGGCAAGCGGCACTCTTTTCAGTGCCGATGCCTTCGGTAAGTTCGGCGCCCTCTCCAGGGAAGGCTTCTACGCCGATGAGGAGGAGAACTGGGCTTGCGAGGCCAGGAGGTACTACTTCAACATCTGCGGCAAGTACGGTATGCAGGTGCAGGCCCTCCTGAGGAAGGTCTCAGAGCTGGACGTCCAGAGAATCTGCTCCCTACACGGTCCCGTCATCAGGAAGGACCTTGAAAAGTACGTTTCCCTGTACGACACCTGGTCCAAGTACGGAGTGGAGACCGAGGGTGTGTTCGTAGCCTATGCTTCAATCCACGGAGGTACCGCCGAGGTGGCCAAGAAGGTAGCCCAGATGCTCCTTGACAGGGGAGAGAAGAAAGTCGCCGTAAGCGACCTTTGCTACGATGACCCCGCAGAGTGCGTCGAGGATGCCTTCCGTTACGGGAAGATGGTCCTGGCGGCATGCTCCTATGACGCAGGCCTGTTCCCTCCCGCATACGAGTTCATCCACCATCTGCAGGACAAAGCCTACCAGAACAGGAAAGTCGCCCTCATCGAGAACGGTTCATGGGCACCCAGCGCAGGCAGGGTCATGAAAGAAATGTTCTCGTCCATGAAGAACGTACAGCTGGTCGGGGAAACGGTTACGATAAAGAGCCGTCTAAGGGAAGAGGACATTCCCTCACTGGAGGCTCTCGCCGATGCCATTCACGGTTGCTAAGTAAGCGGCCACAACAACATACACAAAGACGGGGAGTTAGCTTAGTCGGTAGAGCGTCAGGTTCGCAATCTGAAGGTCGGGGGTTCGATTCCCCTACTCTCCACCCCAAAAGGATAAGATTCTATAAATTGGTTTCTTATCCTTTTTTCTTTGCATATAGATTTAAATATTTTAACCTAAGTCCAGCTGACCTCACCGAAACTCTCACCTCCGGGAGGAGGGTAGCCGCTGTCCTGTTGAGAACAAAAAAGGCGGCACCCTCGTAGAGCACCGCCGGTAGATTAAAAATAAATCGTCATTCAAATCTCGTGAAAGAGTAAGTGGTCGTTCCCACTGTAGAGTTGCCCTGCTCGATCACGAATTTCTTGTCCGTAAGTTCAAGGACATCGAAAGTGCCGTCAAGGATCATGTTGTACTTGAGCAACTGGTCGGAGAGCCAGATGGGGTCCTTGAAGGAAATCTTCTTCTGGTCCGCGTTGTAAGTGATCGTGACAGCGTCAACATCGACATCGTCCAGGTCGAGGGACGTGAAGGAACCCTTCTTGGCAATTGCGTGAGGGAACGGGATCTCGCCGAAGGCGAGGTAGAAATGCACGCTCGAGTAGTCAACCTCCTTGGTGGTAGGCTCCTTGTCGGAGATGGTGCCGCTCACCTCGGTTTTGGTCTGCAGGGCCCAGACGCCGTAAAGATTGCCGGAAGTATCCCCTGTATGGGGGACATCCACCTTGTCGCATGAGGATGACAGCATAGCCATGATGGCTATTGCGGTCAAATAAAATAACCTTTTCATATCATTGATTGGTTTTGTCTATCCTCTTTCGCATCAATTTTCGTTCCAAAAGGGAATTATTTCCCTACATCCGGGCCCCCGGATCCTTTAGGTCCTCTCCTCTGGACGGCGGAGCTTGAGGTCCTTTATGAAGGAGAAGGACATGGATGAAACCTCCTTGTTCAGGCGCTTGAGTTCGTTCTTGTCCAGGGTGGCCACTTCCGAGGGAAGGAGCTTCCCGATATCCTCAAGGACATCCTTCGCGAAGAGCCCGGCCACCTTGCCGAGGTCCTTGGGATAGTACACTTCACCGATCTTGGAGGTGACCGAGTCGAGCCTTGCCTCGGTAAGAAGCCTCCCGGCCTCATCAATGGCAGCCTGGAGGGCGGGGGACAGAGGCTCCGGGGTCTTCTTCCCCTTGTCCTCCCTGTGGGACTTGCGCTCTGCAAAACGGGCGTTCTTGCTCTTTATGATGACCCTGTCACCTTTCCTCAGATACAGAGGGACCAGGGGGCGGATGACTACGCCCTCGCAGATATTGTCCTCGAGCGGGGGAAGCCCCAGTTTGGGGGCGATGGTGCTCTGGAAGGCATTCGGATACTTCAGGCACTCGTCGAGAGTTCCCGAGAAGAGAGTCTCCGCATGAAGCAATCCCGCTCTTTCGAAGAGCCTGTTGACCTGTTCAAGTGGCAGGTAGCAGCCTTCACCGTTCTTGTAGAGGTATATGTCAAAGCCGTAGAACTCATGGGAAGGGGAGTAGGACACACCTTTCTGGATGGCGCTCATCCTCCCTATCTTCTTCACGTCGGGATGCGGATAGGACCCGCCGAACATTTCCCCGAAAACGACAACCCCGTCAGCCCTGTAGGAATAGCGCCGGAGCACCTGCCGGGCGAGTTTCTCGATGCGGGGACGGTAACGCTCGACGAACTCCTCGTAGGAGTAGAAGTTCTCGCCCTCCTCGACGGGGGAGGTCCTCTTGGCGAAGGTCATGCTGATCTTCCCGCCCCCGAGAAACTCGCAAATGAAACTCACGTTCGTGCCATGGACTTTCTCCTGCACTGCCCAGAGTGTGTCCGAGGGGATTTCTTCCCTCACCTTCTGCAGGAACTCCTCGTTGAACTCGTTCTCGATGGATGAGTATTTCTTGAAAAGCGGCGGCCTGGACGTATCGGGGTTTATGAAATGCTCCGGGCAGTCATCCTTGGGAAGTTCCCTTATGAGGGCGTCCTTCCCCTCGAAGTAGAACATCCTGCGGCAGTCGAGCAGGGCATAGCTGTCCGTCATGAGGGGACCGTAGTGCTGCTGGGAGTGCCCGAAAACCTGGTAGACCCCCTCGAAAGAAGTTCTCTGCCCTGTTTCTTTGTCAAACTCCCGGTAATCAGCCCACACCGGGCTTCCGAATTCGAATCCTCCTCCCCTCAGGGAGGAAACCTGGGCGAGGTACCTGTCAATGAAGTTTGGTCTGTCCTTCCCGTAATCGAAGTCCGTCCACATGTCGTTGAGCCTGCGGGAGGCTTCCAGGGCACGGTCCCTGTCCTTCCCCTCCATGGAAAGGATGGAGGGCATGTTCTCCCTGACCCATCCCCTCAGAATCCCGGCATGTGAGAATAGCCATAGCCTGTCCCCGACCTCCATAGAGAAAGTCATCGTGAAAAGGTGCCTGTTGTCCAGGAACAGGGAACGGATAAGTTCCCCGTTATCATCATCCAGACTTCCTCCCTCCATCCTACTGGGCTCACGGGTAAAATAGTGAAGGTCATGGTTTCCGAGCAGGAGCACCACATTCTCGGGGAAACGCCCCGCGAACTCGATTATCCGCTTGAATTCCCCAATCGCCTCCTGCGGGTCGATGTCCTCCTGCGGATAGGGGTCGATATAGTCACCCAGAAAGATGACCCTGCCCCCTGCCTTCGCATGGGGGACGGCACGGTGCCAGAAATGTCTCCCATGGACATCCGGCACTATGACGGTTTGTTCTTTTGTAGGTGTAATCATTTGTTTGTCTGTTAGTTTATGTAATTGCAACAATCATTCCCGTCTTAATGATTCCCTGGACGGCCATGTCCCTCCCAGGGAATCTCGACCTCATTCTCTTCGCTGTAGGACTCTTCTTCTTCCAGGTGATGGCGGAAGCACCTGAGAGTCCTTTTGTCACAGTCAATGACATAGACGTAGTCCACGTCCGGATGAATGCCATAGGCAACTTCATAGAAATCGTCCAATATCTTGATGTCTTTGGCAATCAATGTGGCGAGGGTCTCGAAATGCCATTCCTCCCCTTTCAATCTCCGGGTGAAGTTCTTAAGTGCCACCCCGACATATTCGGGATAGCCATCGAAATGATGGTACAGGTAGATGGCACGTCCCCCCTGCTGGATCTTTATGGATGCTCTTGTACTCATAGTCGTTTTCGTGTTGATAAAATACTGAATGCTGACCGGCGCACTGTGGGTCTAAAATACTTTTTCAAAAATACAAGCCCCCTTTTCGAGGTGCAAGGAGTGTATATTGCAATTTTTGCCTTGATCATTGCATATAACTTTATTTCTCAAGTGTTTAACACCTCAGGTTGCCCACTTGCAGAAGGGTTGCAGCACTTCTTGGGAAAGGTCCCGGCCAGGAAAAGGGGCATCATGGGAGAATCTTTTCACTATATTTGCTTCCTGAACTCACACCGCTCAGCCCCCACCAATTCGTTTTCACTATGGCTCTCCCGCTTCATTCCAGCCCCGCTTCCCAGGGCAAATGCCTTCCGGCATGCCTCTTAGCCCTTTGCATACTCTACCTGTCCTCCTGCGCCTCTCCTTCCCCTTTCGGCAAGGACGTGAGTGCCTATCCCGCCCCGGGACAGAAGGATATCTGTCCCGACACCCACCTCGTCCTGACATTCCCCGAGGGGACTTCCCTCCAGGTGGCCTCTTCCGGTACCGTCAAGGTTTATGACATAACCCCCGGGAAGGGAAGGGGAAAGTGCATCGACACCCTGGACCTGAGCCTTCCCTCCGGTCCAACCAACAGCAGGACTTATCCCCCTCAGTGCGACTACACCCGGGTGCCGTATGACTATTCCAGGGACTTTGTCCCGACGAACCGCAGCACCACTGCAGGCACTCCTTCCGGTACGGCGGAGAGGACACCCCGGGACATGCAGCTCACCATCATCGGCGGGTTCACCGACGGCTTTCATTTTCACCCTGTCATAGTGAACGGCAACAGGGCGACCATCTACCTTCACAACAACGTGCTTGAGTATGGGCACAAGTACTCCGTAGCCCTAGAGGGAGGAATCATCATGTACAGGGACGGGGTCGTCAAAAAAACCAGTCCCGCCGTGGCGAAGGGCAAGTGGACTTTCTCGACAAGGAAAGAAGGCCCCGGTGATCCACTGAGCCTCGTCGTGGACAGTAGCGGGGAAGGGGACTTCTGCACACTTCAGGGAGCGCTTGACTACGTGGAGGATTTCAAGGAGGAGAGCACCCTTATCCATGTCAAGGCAGGGGACTACGAGGAAATCGTCTACGCAAGGAACAAGACCAATCTCATAATAGAGGGCGAGGGCAGTGACCGTACCAGGGTCCATTACGCCAACAATGAGGTCTTCAATCCCCACCCCCTGACGGTGAAGACCAACGAGAGGAAGGGAACCTTCCCTCAGAGAAGGCAGGCGGTCGGCCTGGATAACTGCTCGGACATTGTCATCCGTGACATTGCCTTCGCAACCGACTTGAAAGGCCAGGCGGAGGGACTCCTTCTGAACTGCGAGAGAGCGGCCCTGTACCGGGTGCTCATCCAGGGAAGCGGGGACGCCCTGCAGGCCAACGGATCCATCTACATGCAGGACTGTACGATAGAAGGTGACGGGGATACTATCCTCGGACGTGGAGCCCTTTTCGGATACCGCTGCACCGTCAGGAACAGCGGAGGCCCACTGTCGTGGGTCCGCAACTTCGACCCTGCGCACGGTGACGTGTTCGTGGAAAGCCACTTCGAGGGAAAGGAGGGAAGTCCCGCTGACTGGGGCAGAAGCCAGTTCAACCACGGTTCCGTCTACCCGGATGCCGAGTTCGTGGTTATTGACTGCACGGTCTCCCAGTTCAACCCGATAGGCTGGAGCGAGATAGGGGAGAAGACCGCCAGGATGTGGGAAGTGGGGACAAGGGACAAAGCCACGGGAAAGCCCGTGGACACTTCCCGCCGCCATCCCAACAGCCGCCGCCTGGATCCCGTCAGGGATGCTTCCATCATTGCGTCCTACAGGGACCCCGCCTTTGTCCTTGGGGGCTGGAAACCTGCCGACTGCCCTCTTTAGCCAAGACGGGGTCCCGTTCCCCTCAAAGAAATGCGATTTTAGTATATTTGCACTGAATTAGCCCTTCAATCATATGGCAGACAACAGTACAAGCATAAACGCAGCCTCTGCTGCTCCTGCAGCATCAGAGGAGAAGATGGAACAGATAATAGTCAAAATCAATGGCCGGGACCAGCTGGGCCTAAATGCCTCCATCATGGGCATCCTCGCCAAATACGACGCCCAGATACTGGACATCGGACAGGCCGACATCCATTCCTCCCTTTCACTGGGCATCATGATAAGGATAGGGGAGAACCACTCCGGCCAGGTCATGAAGGAACTCCTTTTCAAGGCCACGGAACTGGGTGTGAACATTGGCTTCGAGCCCATCGACGACGACCGGTACGAGGCCTGGGTGAACCGCCAGGGCAAGAACCGTTACATCCTGACAATCATAGCGAGGAGCCTGTCCGCGGCACAGATTGCCGCGGCATCGTCCGTTGCCACCGCCCATAACCTCAACATAGACTCCATCCGCCGCCTTACCGGGCGCATGAGCCTTCGCAACCCTTCCCACAGCGAGCGTTCCTGCATCGAGTTCTCCCTGAGGGGAACCCCGGAGGGGGCCGAGACCCTGCAGGCTGACCTCATGGAGATGTCCTCCCGCATGGGAGTGGACTTCTCTTTCCAGAAGGACGGCATGTTCAGGAGGATGAGACGCCTCATCTGTTTCGATATGGACTCCACCCTCATCCAGACCGAGTGCATCGACGAACTGGCCACGAGAGCCGGGGTCGGGGAAGAGGTCAAGAAGATAACCGAGAGTGCGATGAGAGGGGAGATAGACTTCAAGGAGAGTTTCCGAAGAAGGGTTGCCCTCCTCAAGGGCCTTGATTCTTCCGTCATGCAGGAGATCGCCGAGACCATGCCCATCACCGAGGGCGTCGACCGCCTGATGGACATCCTGAAGAAATGCGGCTACAAGATCGCCATCCTCTCCGGTGGGTTCACATACTTCGGGGAGTACCTGCAGCGCAAGTACGGGATCGACTACGTGTTCGCGAATGAGCTGGAGATCGGTGAGGACGGTCGCCTGACAGGAAAGTACGTAGGCGACATCGTGGACGGCAAGAGAAAGGCCGAGCTCTTGAAACTCATCGCCCAGATGGAGAAAGTGAACCTCGCCCAGACCATTGCCGTTGGTGACGGGGCCAATGACCTCCCGATGCTTTCCACGGCAGGTCTCGGGATTGCATTCCATGCCAAGCCCAGGGTCGTCGCCAACGCCAAGCAGTCCATAAACACAATCGGCATCGACGGAGTGCTGTATTTCCTGGGTTTCAAGGACAGCTACCTCGGGGAACTGGGAAAGATGCAGTAGGGGGCATTCCCTCCTTCATTGTAAACGATTATCCCGGCCTCGCTCCCTTGGGAGGGGAGAGGGCCGGGACCTCTTTTGCCCAGGAAGAGGAGGGACGCTACTTGAGGGTCACGAGATTGTATTTCCTGGAACCGAGCCCTATGCTCTCGGCATACTCGGTGATGTAAGTCCCGTGCTGACGGTTGATGCGCTCACGAAGGGGCTGCGCATCGTCACCCTCCTTGTCATCGGCGTGGCCGAAGACCATGTCGAGGGCCGCCTGGTCACAGGCCACGGGGTCCAGGGAAGCCACGATTCCCATGTCCGCGACCTTCGGCTCCTCGGGATGGGAGTCGCAGTCACAGTCAACCGACATGTTGTTCATGACGCTTATGTAGAGGATCCTCTCCCCGCCGCCGAAATAATCATGCACTGCCTGTGCGGCGGCTGCCATGCTTTCCAGGAAAGAGTCCTGCGTGGGACCTGCGGCAATGTACTCGGGGGTCCAGGTGAGGTCCGGGTCCTCGGTCTTGCCTGCGGAGTGGATGTAGGCCTTGCCGTTTCTGGAAGCCACCCCGATGGACTGGTTCTTGAGCACCCCGCCGAAGCCTCCCATGGCATGGCCCTTGAAATGGGCCAGGTTTACCATGAAGTCATAGTTCTCGATGTTCTTGCCGACGAGGTCGTACTGGAGATATTTCCGGTCCTTGACGGGTATGCGGATTTCACCATCACTGTCCATGATGTCCACCTTGGCAATCTTGGTGAACCCATGGTCCTCGGCTACTTTCAAGTGGTCCTCGGCTGTGTTGCGGGCCCCGTTGTAGGCGGTGTTGCACTCGACGATAGTTCCCCCGACCTTCTTCACCAGGGGTGCTATAAGATTGGGATCGAGAAAATTGTGCCCTCCGGCCTCGCCGGTGGATATCTTGACCGCGACCCTGCCCTTGGCCTCCCGTCCGAGGGCCTCATAGATGGAGACGAGGCTCTGGGGGGAAATCTCGGATGTGAAATACACGGTTGGAAGCGAAGGGTCCTGGGCCTCCGTTTTCTTGGAGGAGGCGTTAGCGCAGGAGAAGACCCCCATAAGGACTGTCATGGCTGCGCCACAAAGGGAAAGTGCCCTGAAATGATTCATTTTCATTTTGATTGGATTAGTGGAATTTTACAAGCTGGTGATAATCTGCTTTTAACCTTTACTGAGCATGTTGGCCCTCAGGAAAGCGTCGAAAGACTCCCTGTAGGCGTCGCCCACATGGATGAGACGCCCTCCCACGAGGATGTCGGAACCCTGCTCGACGGACTGTATCTTGTCCAGGGCGACTATGAAGGACTTGTGGACCCTCATGAAAGAGGAGGAGGGAAGCATGTCGGTGGCGGCCTTCATGGTGAGGTGCGTCACGAGGGGGACCTTCGAGGAAGAGAGGTAAATCATCACATAGTCCTTCATCCCGCTGATGTACAGGATGTCCGAAAGCTGGACGTTGTGGACCGTGCCCTCGCTCTTTATGAAGATGAACTCGGAACTGAGGGCCGGGGAGGCGTCCTGCGAGTTCTGTACGGGCCTCGCAGAGGCGGCCTCGTTCAGGTCGAACCACTGCTTCGCCCTCTGTACCGCTTCCATGAACTTGCCGTAGCGTATGGGCTTGAGCAGGAAATCCAGGGCCCTCACCTCATAGCTCTCGAAAGCATACTGGCGGAATGCGGTGGTGAAGATGATCCTGGTCCTCGGGGGGACCATACGGGAGAGTTCCATCCCGTCGAGGTCCGGCATCTGGATGTCGAGGAACACGAGTTCCACGTCCCTTGCCTGTATCTCGGAAAGGGCCTTCACGGGATCCGTGAACGATGCCTCGAGCTGGAGGAAGGGAGTGCGGGAGATGAAATTCTCCAGCATCTTGACTGCAAGGGGCTCATCGTCCACGACTATGCATCTGAGAGTGTCCATAAGAAGGGGGGTATCTCGGTATATTCAAAACTGTTCTGTTGCCAATTCATACTGCGGAGGGGCCGCTTCCCTCCAGGGACTTGTCCAAAGGCCCCAGGTACTCCCGTCCCCAGATCCGGACCTGGGAAGAGTATATTCCGTCCCCGGTGTCAACTTCATAGGAATAATGTCCCGGATATATGAGGTCCAGCCTCCTTTTCATGTTCTCAAGACCTATCCCGGAGCCTATGTGGTCGGACCCGGTTTTCTCGAAAAGGGAATTCGATACACGGAATACCAGGATTCCGTCATCCTCTGTCCTGAGTTCCATGTCCACGAAAGAAGGGTGGCGGGCATTCACCCCGTGCTTGAAGGCATTCTCTATGAGGGAAATGAACAGCAGCGGAGCGATGAACACACCGCCCTGGGCGGAGAAATTCTTCTTCACCTGCGTCATCTCGTTGCAGCGCAGGGCCATCAGGTCCACGTAGTTGGACATGAACTCCACCTCCCCCGAGAGGGGGACCCTGTCGGCCTGGGCATCGTAGAGGGCGTAACGGAGAAGGTCGCTCAGTTGCCCGATGCTTTCCTGGGCCCGGTCGGGGTCGATCTGGGTGAGGGAGGATATGTTGTTGAGGGTGTTGAACAGGAAATGGGGGTTCAGTTGGCTCTTAAGCCAGGTCAGTTCCGCTTCCGCATTCTCCTTTTGCTGCACCGCAAAGCGATGGCGCATGTCATAGTATCGCTCGACATAGCGAAGCCCCACGCTGGCCCCAAGGTCGAAGAGCATGATGATAAGCCAGATGAGGGTGGGGAAGAAGACAACGAATGGAGGGATGGTCGTCCCCTCGGGCATATGCTCCGCCGCACCCTGTTGCATGGTCCTGTATATCTGGAAAGCGAGGTATGCCTCATAGGCCGCTATCATAATGATGTTGGCTATGTAGAAGACCGCCTTGCGGGAGGCCTTCTTGGAGAAGAGGAACCCTGGGACCAGCAGGAAATAGTTCAAATAGAAGAGGACCAGGAACGGCAGGCATGCCCTGAGCGAGTGCATGATTGACCCCAGGACCCCGGGGCCCTCGCCCGTGTAAAGGCTGAACGCAGTCGGGACCACGACAATTATGCCGCCCCAGACGAGGGCCTGTATTATGAGGGAGCCCTTGCGGGGCTTCATGCTGCTCAGAAGTTGATCGTTATCCATGACGGGAGGGTGAGAGGGAGGGTGTTTCTTGAAGCGGAACAAAGTTAATCAAAAACCATGTAATATGGAGGGGAACCGCCACACAGGTGACGATCCCCGTCCTTACAACTATTGCCTATTTATTGACCATGATGTTTCTTGATTGCCTCATAAGGGCTTGAACGGCGCGGAGGACTCTCTACATTGCCCCGGAGCCGCTTCCCATCACGTCGAGTTCTCCCGCGCCGTTGTCCCTGTCCATGACATCGTCGTTGGAGATGGACCTACGGGACTTCTTGACCCTGGCACCTGCCTTGGTGTTACCGAAGGAGTAGGAGATGTTCAGGCGGAGCTGGGCCATGGGAATGGTGTTGGTGGATTCCATCCTGTAGTCACTGCCCTCGGAGTAGGTGTTCATGCTCATCACGAAACCCTTCTTGAGCGGCAGGATGCCGTTTATGCCGATGGAGAGCTTGTCGTCAAGGAAGGTCTTGGTAAGTCCGCCGATTGCGATGGACATTCCTTCGCTGTAGCCCTCGAGTGTGTACATCCTGGATGAGTATATCATGTTCAGGGAGAGTCTCATGTCCCAGAATATCGTCTGCTGGAGCCCGCCCAAGATGTTGCCCGAGAAGCCGCCGTTGGAAAGGCCGAGCACATCGCTGGAGAGGGAAGTGTAGTCTATGGCTGCATTGAGCATGATGCGGGTCTTTGCGTTGGGCGTGAAGCTCATGAAAGTGTTCAGTCCCGTGACGGACCTCTTGACGATGTTGCCGTAGGTCGTATTCAGCAGTCCGTCCGTATCGTAGAAACTGTAGGAGGAGATGCCCTTGGGGGAGTAGGTCTCCCTGAGGGTTGCGTTGACCATGAACTTCGGGGAGAAGAAGTTGTACACGAGGTTCACCGTATGCGCACTCTCCGCACCGAGGGAGGAGTTGCCGTATGAAAGTGCGGTAGGGGAGGAGGTATCGACGTAGGGGTTCAGGTAAGTGATTCCCGGGCGGGATATCCTCATGTTGTAACTGAGCCCTATGTTGGAAGTCATGCCGAGGTTGTACTGGAGGCTGGCCGAGGGGACAAGGTTGCCGTAATCCGTCGAGAAGCCCTTTCCCGCACCCTTCCTGTAGGTCACGTCAACGAAGGTGTGCTCGTATCGGGCGCCCGCCTTGAAGCCCCATTTATCCCGGTTCAGGGAGAGTTCACCGTAAAGTGCCGCGATGTTGTTGGCATGGAGGTAGTCGATGCTGTTGGGGGAGAGGGTCCACTTGTCGGCGTCAGCGTCCCCTACGTAGGAGTCCTGGACGGAGGAGTTGCGGCGGTTGATGTACTTGGCCCCGGTGGAAAGGGTCCAGCCCTTGCCGAAAGGAGTGGTGAAGTCGAGCTGGAAAGTGTTCTCCAGGGAGTTCGTGGAGCCGTCGGTGTAGCGGTCCGTAAGGTCGAACCCGCCCGCTGCCGCAGAGTCGAAGAGGCTCTTGGAGTCAGTGACGCTCGGGGATGCGGAGAAGCGGTAGGACAGGGTCAGGGCACGCTGGCTGTCCGTAGCGCTTACCCTCTGGTAGTCGAGCCCCGCGTTCAGCCCGCCCATTCCCCAGGTGCTTTCGGTGTAGGAACCGTAGGACTGAGACATGGAGCCGAAGAGCATCCGGGTGAGATTGTCCGAGAAGTTGCGGCTGTCAATCTTCATGTAGCCGAGGCTTGCGCTAATGAGCCTGAGGGAGTCGATTTCATATCCGAGGTCGAGGCTTGCCATCCTCATGGGGGTCTTCAGCTTAGTGGAGGAAGAAGTGGTTATCTGGGAGAGGACAGCCTTGGAGGAGGGGTCCAGCTGGTAGTTGTCCGTGACGCTCGTTGTCCCGGGTATGGTGGTATTCATGAGATTGAGGTTCGCCGAGGCGGAGAACTTGCCCTTCTGCATGCTGGCATAGACCCTGCCTCCGAAACCCTGGGTGGAGGCGTTGAGGCCGACTGTGGCGTTGTACCCGTCAAGCGAGGCTGCGGGGGAAGAGCCGTCCGCACTCTTCGCCATGGTAATGTTCAGCACACCGCCGACACCCTCCGCATCATACTTGACACCGGGGTTCGTTATGACCTGGATGTCCTTGATTGCGCTTGCGGGCATGCTCTTGAAAGCCATGGAGGCATTCTGGGTGAGCATCACGTTGGGCCTGCCGTCCACTGTCACCTGGAAGGAGGAACTTCCGTTCACGGTTATATTGTCCTGCCCGTCCACAGATACCATGGGAACCTTGCGCAGCATGTCCAGCACCGTGAGGTTCTTGGAGTCAACGTCGTTCTGCACGTCGTAGGTCATCTTGTCCACGTCCATCTTAACGAGCGTCCTCTGGGCCTGGACCCCTCCGGCCTTCAGGGTCTGGACATCGTCGCTGAGGAGAATCTCGCCCAGCGAGATGCTCTCCTGTCCCGTGAGGGAGAAATGGACTCTCTTGGTGCGGCGCCCCATGTTGCTCAGCAGCATGGTGTACTCGCCGGGAACGGTGAGTACCTGGGAGAAGAGCCCTTCGGTGTCTGTCTGCGTGAATGCGATCGGCTTGGAGGAGTCGGAAGCATTGAAGAACTGGAGCACTGCTGCGGGTTCCCCCTGGCGGGTCAGGGAGTCGAGCACCTGTCCGCTCACCACTGTCCTGTGCTGGGCGGAGGCGGTGCCCATGCAAAGGAGGGTTCCGAGAATGACTGGGAGGATGCGTGAAGTGATGTTCCTTTTCATGATATGTCGATTAATTGTTTTCGAATGTCTGTTTTCTGTCCGGGATTTTCCCGGAGGATTTCCGGGGACAAAAGTAGGGCTGGGAGGTGCCCTCAAGTGCCCTTTTTCGACATACGGACCTTTTTCTTCGACAAACGCCTCTTTAGCGGGCTTCCCCCCGAAGATGCCAAGGGCCCCCTCACAAGGTTGAACACAGCCATTTCAGCCCCCGGGGACCCTCACACATTTATTGATATGTGAAAATAAAAGTCTAAATTTGCAGCGCATTGCTTTCCTCCAACCATTTGGGAAGCCAAGGCCTGGATTCATATGACCCTTCTACTAGTATATCTGCTCGGGGCGATGGCTATATCGTTCATGTGCTCCCTGCTCGAGTCCGTCCTGATGACGACCCCGATTTCCTTCATTACCATGCGCAAGGATGAAGGGGACCGGAACGCCGACGTCATGATGAAGATGAAAAACGACCCCGAGAAACCTCTCGCGGCCATTCTTTCGCTCAATACCATAGCCAACACCGTGGGAGCTGCAGGCGTGGGACACCAGTGCACCGAAGTTTTCGGGAACGAATGGTTCGGGCTCATTTCGGCCATCATGACCATCCTCATCCTCCTCTTCTCTGAGATGCTCCCCAAGAATATCGGAACCTCCCACTGGAAGGACCTGATGTGGCTTTCGAGGGTCATGAAGTTCCTCATCGTGATACTTTACCCCATCGTATGGTTCATCCGCCTGTTCAACCGCCTCTTCCGCTCAGACGAGGCAGACAACAGCATAAGCCGCGAGGAAGTGTCCGCTATGGCCAACATCGGTGAGGAGGAAGGAGTGCTGGACGATACGGAGAACAAGGTAATACAGAACCTCATGAAACTTGACGAGGTGCTGGCATACGATGTCATGACCCCTAGGGTAGTGGCGGCAATCGCACCCGAGTCCATGACTCTCAAGCAGTTCTACAAGAAAGAGTCCCTTTCCCATTTTTCCAGGATCCCAGTCTACGGGGAGAGTCCCGAGTTCATCACCGGATATGTGCTCCGCTACGACATCCTCGAGCAGCTGGCTGACGACAAGTTCGACACGACCCTCGGTTCCATCCGCAGGGACATCGCCGCATTCAATGAGTCCACATCGGTAAGCGACATTTTCGAGAACCTCATCCGCCTGAAGGACCAGATGGCGCTGATAATAGATGACTACGGTGCATTCGTCGGCATCATAACCCTGGAGGACATCATCGAGACCATCCTCGGCATGGAAATCATCGACGAAAGCGACACCGTCACCGACATGCAGCAGTACGCCAGGGAGAGGTGGGAGAAGAGGACCACCCAGTACAAGCCAATCGTCATCCCCGACGACGATGACGACGACGATGCCCCCAAGTCCTCCAAGGACAAGGAAAAGGACAAGGACGATGACTGACCCCTTCCCCGTCACAGGAAAGTCTTTCCCCGTTTTCCCCGAAAGGAAGAGCGGGGATTTTTTTCTGTCTTTTCCTGGGGATATAGCCACCCGGAAGGACTTTTTGCTATATTTGCACTCGCTGCTGGACTAGGCGTGAGTGGACAGGGTTCTTCTTCCATTCCCGTTTTTCTATTGTATTTAACAACCATTCCCAATGGCCATCACAAGAAAGAAAGAATTCACCCATCCCGCTTTCGGGACCTTCACCGTACAGTGGTCCGACCGCCTCCGTGCCTCCATCAAGGTGACTCCCGAAGGAAGGATAGTCGTGACCGCACCACGGGGGTCCTCTGACACTGAGGCGCTTCGCATCTTGGCGGACAATAAGGAAAAAGTACTCCAGGCTCTGTCCCGTACCCGGCAGAGGGAAAAGGTCCTCCCAAGGTCGGGTCCGGGTCCCGCAGGGAAGGAAAACCTGGACGACCTCTTCGAAAAGGCGCAGCGGAGCCTTCCCGCCCGGCTCAGTGAGCTTGCGGCACTGTACGGTTTCAAGGTAAACGGCATAAGCCTCGGAGCGCCACGCCGGAAATGGGGTTCCTGCAACTGCACCCTCGGGACAATACAACTTAACATAGCGCTAGCCAATCTCCCGGCATTCCTCGGGGATTTCATCATGCTCCATGAGCTGTGCCACCTCCACCATCCCGACCACGGCCCCCTCTTCCACCAGGAACTCGAGAACCTCGGACGTCGCCACCTGAACTGGACTGTGAAGTCCTACATGGACAGGTACGGGGAGGACTTCCTGAGGGCTTACCTGCGAGGCGGGGAGCGTGGGGAAGGGGACGAGACACTCTCACCGGTGACCCTCTCCGACCTCGAGGGGTTTCGCTACGTCGTCGACATCCTCATGGAGGTGGGGCCCTCCCCGTCCTCCCAGGGACTTTCCAAGGTGATGAACGGGAGAATCAAGAAATACACCCTCGCCTAGGAGGGACAAGAAGCGGACAGTAGGTTACATCGAGGCCATTTTATCCCGTTTTATCCACATATTTTGCGGAAATACGGGATTAATTTGTATATTGCAGTGCTTTTTTTAACCACATATCACTATAACACCACACACAACCAACCCCGATGGACACTGTCCGTGTGATTGAAATAAAGAAAAGCGTCTTTGCGGATAACGACAGGGACGCTGAGGCCCTCAGGGCCGAACTCAGGGGCAAGGGGGTCTTCCTCCTGAACCTGATGTCCTCTCCCGGAAGCGGGAAAACCACCACACTCATAAGAACCATTAACCTCCTGAAGGACCGCATCCGCATAGCGGTCATGGAGGCTGATATCGACAGCGACGTCGACGCCGTGAAAATCAAGGAGGCCACAGGTATCCAGTCCATCCAGCTCCACACGGGCGGGATGTGCCACCTGGATGCGGAGATGACCCGCCAGGGCCTTGACGCCCTGGACCTCGCCCAGACTGACCTCGTGATCCTCGAGAACGTGGGAAACCTCGTCTGCCCCGCCGAGTTCGATACGGGAAGCACTCTGAACGCCATGATCCTCTCCGTCCCGGAAGGGGATGACAAGCCGCTTAAGTACCCCCTCATGTTCTCCGTTTGCGACCTTGTCATCATAAACAAGACTGACGTGATGCCATACTTCGATTTCAGCATGGAAAAGTGCACCCGGAACGTACACATGAGAAATCCCTCTGCCACCATCCTTCCCATCTGCGCCAAGACGGGGGAGGGAGTCGAGGCCCTCTCCCAGTGGCTCCTTGACAAAGTAGCCGCCCAGAAGGCCTAGGCCTCATGCGGTGCACCCCCGCACACAGATCATCAAAAGCCACAACAATACCAACCATATGCCTGAAATGTCCACCAGATTCATCCCCAAGCACAAAGGGGACAAGAATCCCAATCCCAAGTTAATCAAGCTGGTCCGCAAGATCACGGACCGAATCCCCGGCAAAATCAAGATGGATACCGACGCTCCTGAGTACTGGGGCCTCGCCTGCATCTTCGAGGACGAGATGGACCCCGTTACCAGGGAGGCCGCCCTCGACCTGCTGCTTGACGTGATATCCAAGAAACCTTTCACCGTTAGGGAGCACCGTCCCTATCCGGAACTCGTCGAGTGGAACCGCCGGAAGCACTACGTCCCCACGGATGAGGAGTTTGACGCCCTCCTGGACAAGATAGCCTACTTCGGCCTTCTTGAGTACGACTACGGCGACAAGTACACCAAGGACGGTCCCATACCCGGGACCACTTACGAGAGGAAGGACCGTGAATACTGGGTCCCGATGTTCGTTCCCGGTTCAGCGGAGTACACCAACATGAATACCGACCTCATGGACAAGCATCCCGAGCTTGCCATGTTCTTCGAGAGGATGACATTCCTTCCCCTCGAGAAGATAACCCCGATGGTCCCGATGGGAGGGTCCGGCATCGGTATGCACGTCATCCCCGTGGAGAAGGCCATCTCCATGGAAAACGAGTCCATAGACATAGAGCACATCTCCTATTGGCTCAAGCGTTACGAGGGTCACATAGGAGCCGGAATCTGCTCCTGCCGCTATGGCCGCAAGAAACTTGACGAAGGCTGCGCCGACGACTACCGCGACTGGTGCATCGGAGTGGGTGACATGGCTGACTACCTGCGGGAGACCGGCAGGGGCCATGACGTAACCTACGATGAGGCCATGGAGATCCTGCGCAGGGCAGAGGACAACGGTTTCGTGCATCAGGTCACAAACATCGACGGCGAAGGTAAGATTTTCGCAATCTGCAACTGCAACGTCAAGATCTGCAACGCCCTCCGTACGTCCCAGCTGTTCAACACCCCCAACATGTCCCGGAGCGCCTACGTGGCGAAAGTGGACCCGAAGAACTGCGTGGCCTGCGGAAGGTGCGTCGAGTACTGCCCCGCCGGGGCTGTGAAGCTAGGCCAGAAACTCTGCACCAAGCACGGTCCCCAGGTGTATCCCAAGCAGGAACTTCCCGATGCGGTCAAGTGGGGTCCCCACAAGTGGAACGAGGACTACCGTGACCGAAACAGGATAAACTGCTATCCTACCGGCACCGCCCCCTGCAAGACCGCATGTCCGGCACATATCGCCATCCAGGGCTACCTCAAGAAGGCTGCCGAGGGCAAGTACACCGAGGCCCTCGAGCTCATAAAGAGGGAGAACCCGTTCCCGGCTGTCTGCGGCAGGGTATGCAACCGCCGCTGCGAGGACGCCTGTACGAGGGGAACCATCGACCAGCCACTGGCCATCGATGCAGTGAAGAAGTTCATAGCGGAGCAGGACCTCCATGCAGAGACCCGCTTCGTGCCTGAGGTCGTCATCGCCTCCAACAGGGGACCTTGGCAGGAGAAGATAGCCATAATAGGCGGAGGGCCCGCAGGCCTGAGCTGCGCCTACTACCTGGCCACCATGGGCTACAAGCCCACCGTATTCGAGAAGAACGAGAAGCCCGGCGGAATGCTCCGCTACGGCATTCCTTCATATAAACTGGAGAAAGAGGTGATCGATGCCGAGATCGACATCATGCGGGAAATCGGTGTCGAGATAAAGACCGGAGTCGAGGTGGGCAAGGACATCACCATAGCCCAGCTCCGTGAGCAGGGATACAAGGGATTCTACGTCGCAATCGGCTGCCAGGGCGGACGCCTGCCCGGAGTGAGGGGCGAAAAGCTTCCCGGGACCACCACCGCAATCGACTTCCTGAAGGCCGCCAACACCGGGGAGGTGAAGGTGGAAGGAAAGGTCGTAGTGGTCGGTGGCGGAAACGTCGCCATCGACGCTGCCAGAGTTGCCATGAGAAGCGGGGCTTCTTCAGTCACGATGCTGTCCCTCGAGACCGAGGACATCATGCCCGCATCCCCCTCCGAAAGGAAGGAGGCCAGGGAGGACGGAGTCGTCATCAACCCCGGCTGGGGACCCAAGGAAGTCCTCGGCGAGGACAAGGTCAGCGGGATTGTCTTCAAGAAGTGCACTTCCGTATTCAACGCTGAACACAAGTTCGCCCCCACCTATGACGAGAACGAGTGCATCACCCTCGATGCGGACATGGTCATCTTCGCGATTGGCCAGACCGTCCAGCTGGGAGACCTGCTGAAAGATACCAAGGTGGAGTTCTTCCGCGGCGTGTATCCCATCGCAGACAAGCTCACCTTCCAGACTGCCGAGAGTGACATATTCACCGGCGGGGACGTATTCACCGGCCCGAAGTTCGCCATTGACGCCATCGCCCAGGGCAAGGAGGCGGCTGAGTCCCTGCACCGTTTCGTCCAGCACGGCCACATGACGATAGGGCGCAACAGGAGGGATTTCATAGAACTGGACAAGGGGGACATCCAGGTCGAGTCCTATGACAACTCCTCCCGCCAGGAGGCCCTGGACAAAGTCAACGAGGACAAGTTCAAGGAGTATCACGGCACCCTTACCGAGGAGCAGGTAAGAAAGGAGACCGCCAGGTGCCTTTCCTGCGGAGCCTCCGTCGTGGACGAGAACCGCTGCATCGGATGCGGCATCTGCACGACCAAGTGCGGCTTCGATGCCATCCACCTGTACAGGGTGCATCCCGAGGCCAGCCACTTCAGGACTTCCGAGGACAAGTTCGGAGGCATCCTGCCTTACATGATAAAAAGGACTGGAAAGATCATTTTCAAGGGAGGCAAATAACACACACAATCATATGCACGAACTGGGCATAGTCTTTTACATTATCCGTGACGTAAAGGAAGTGGCCAAGGAGAACGGGGTGGACCATATCGGCGCCGTCGTCCTTTCCATCGGGGAAGTCTCCACCGTGGTCGCGGAGTACCTCCAGGACTGCTGGAAGTGGGCCGTGGAGAGGGAAGAAATGATGAAAGGCTGTGCCCTGAAAATCCAGACAATTCCTGCGGTGACATACTGCGACTCCTGC
This sequence comes from uncultured Bacteroidales bacterium, assembly GCA_905235445.1. GTDB lineage: Bacteria > Bacteroidota > Bacteroidia > Bacteroidales > UBA932 > Cryptobacteroides. The sequence continues at coordinate 9,592 of CAJOLJ010000019.1, read as the reverse complement.
CACCGGGAGTACGGGACCGTCCAGCACGGGAGGACCTGCCCGTACTGCGGAAGCGAAAGGACCTGGCTTGTCCAGGGGAATGAAATTGAAATCAAGGAAATAGAAGTTTAAATATGGCCTGTTTTTTAGTACCACTCTCTCAGGCGGTAGTAACTACCGTCATCCGTAAATCAAAAACTCAAGCTATCGAAAAGCCGGACTCTCCGACCCTCCTGCGTCACCTTCCCGCCCTGGAGAAAATGCTCTGGGGTGGCTCAGTGATGCTCATCGTGGACCATATCGTGAACGGGGAGCTCACCTGGAGGTTCCCGTTCCTGTCCGCCCTCGCCACGGAAGGGGGAGGCTGGGGAACGATTCTCCATGAGATGCTCTACGTGGGAGTTCCGATGTCCATCGTACTCACCCTCGTGTGGATAGCGTACGCCCTTATCAAGGAATCAAGAAAGCAATCATCAACAAAACCTATTTTAAAACCTTAACTTTCAAGTTATTATGTTTTTCCATGTTTATGGGGCTAATGCCCTAGCGCAGTGGGGAATGCTGATTGTGGTCCTCTTGGGCCTCATCCTCCTCAATGAGTTCTCACGCCGGACCAAGGCCGGTGGCATAATCATGTTCGGTGTGGTTCCCCTTGCCCTCACCATCTACTTCGTGGCCATTGCCATAGGCAGCGCCACCGGTGCCGAGTGGGTCCAGAACAACCAGACCCATGTGTACATGAACGGATGGTTCCACTACGCCAAGCTCTATGCCGCCCTCACTGGCTGTATCGGCTTCATGATGATCAAGTACAAATGGGGCGTCGGTGCGAAGCACTGGTTCAAGCCCTTCCCCTTCATCATCGTGGCAATCAACATTCTGATCGCTGTCTGCTCCGACTTCGAGTCCGCCATCAAGGGCTGGAACTCCTGGTGGCTCTCCAGCGAGGGAGTGTGGCTCTATGGCGGCTGGCACAATGTGATGAACGGCGTGGCAGGTATCCTGAACATCTTCTGTATGACGGCATGGTGGTCGGTTTATCCTTCCAAGAACAAGCAGGACATGATATGGGCCGACATGACCTGGGTTTACATCCTGGTCTATGACATCTGGAACTTCGCCTACACCTACAACTGCCTGCCTACACACTCCTGGTTCTGCGGTGTCGCCCTTCTTCTCGCCCCGACTATCGCAGCCCTCTTCTGGAACCGCGGAGGTTGGATCCAGAACCGTGCAAACACCCTGGCGATCTGGTGCATGTTCGCACAGGTGTTCCCCCTGTTCCAGGAAGTATTCAAGGACGGTTTCCACAAATTCAACTGGGTTGTCGTCCCTACCCAGTATCCTGATGGCATCGCCACCGTGGAGCAGCTCGGCAAGATTGCCGCCCAGGGCGGAGACGTATCCACCGTCGCCGCAAATCCCACGGCTATGCTTGTCATAAGCGCCCTCGCCCTTATCGTCAACGCAGTGGCCCTCGGATACATCATCTACACTTCCAAGAAGCGTCACATCAATCCTTACAAGACCGACGTCTTCGTCGACCAGAAGTACTACAAGGATTCCATGGCACGTGCCGACGTGAGCTAGTTTAGCTACCGTAAATGCCTATTATGGAGGACAGTCCATCGGGGGACCCCGAGGCTGCCCTCCTCTCTTTTTTGTGAATGGGAGGCGCTTTTGGCGGTAATGCGGGTAAATTTGCTAAATTTACATTCCTGAAAGGCATGTTGTGGGCTTCCCGCCTTCACATCAGTAACCGACAAAACAAGAAAAATATGCAAAAGACCTTAAGCACATTCCATAAGTCCGTCTACCTCCTTGTACTCGGACTTGCCATAACCCTTTCCCTGTGCGCCTACGCCTGCGGGGAGAAACAAAATGTGGCAGAACCCCAAAAAGACGGGAAGGAACAGGTGGAGGAAGTGGAGGACACCTCCACCCTCATGGGACAATGGAGACAGGAAATGAAAGACAAGCTGCGCGAGGAGTGGAACGACAATGTTCTCACGGTAGGGGAGAACTCCATGAAGATATGGTACAAGTACTATGGCGACGCCCCGAGGGGGGATCGCAGCCTGTGGATATCCATGCACGGTGGAGGCAGTGCTCCCGCCCGTGTCAATGACCAGCAGTGGGATAACCAGAAACGGCTCTACCAACCCTCCGAAGGCCTCTACGTTGCACCCCGCGCCCCTTGGAACGACTGGGACCTGTGGTTCAAGCCGGGGATGGACGAGCTGCTGCACAAGCTGATTGTCTGTGCGGTCCTCTTCGAGGGAGTGAACCCGGACAAGGTCTATCTGATGGGCTATTCCGCAGGCGGTGACGGAGTGTGGAGAATGGCTCCCAGGATGGCGGACAGCTGGGCTGCCGCCTCGATGATGGCGGGACATCCCGGTGACGTGTCCCTCGTCAATCTCCGCAACACCCCCTTCATGATCTGGTGCGGGGCCCTGGACAGCGCATACAACCGCAACAAGGAATGCGAACAGAGGGGAAAGGTGATGGACCGGTTGCAGGCGGAGGACCCCGGCGGCTACATCCACGAGACCCATATCCAGGAAGGCCGGGAGCACTGGATGTACCTTGACGATGCCGCAGCGCTTCCCTGGATGGCCAAGTACACGAGGAACCCCCGTCCCGACAGGGTTGTCTGGATGCAGGGCGACGTGAACCACAAGGACTTCTACTGGCTGGGCCTTCCTGACCTCACCGGCGTGAAGAAGGGAATGGCTGTGACCGTCAGAAAGGACGGGAACAATTTCGATATCGAGAGCTGCGACTATCCTTCCATCCGCATCTACCTTGATGAGAACATGGTGGATTTCAAGAAAAGAGTGACAGTCAAATACAACGGAAAGACCGTTTTCAAAGAGAAAGTCTCTCCCAGTGACGAAGTCAGGAAGAACACGCTCTATGACAGGGAGGATCCTTCCTACGTGTTCAGCGCAGTCATTGACGTGAAAGTGAAGTAGGGCTTCGAAGGCTCAGAGGACAAATGTAATCTGACCCACTACTGATGAAGACGGTTCTCTTTCTTCACGGCTTTTTCTCAAGCGGGCAGTGCCCTGCGGCCCTCTCCCTCAGGGAAGGGATGGGGCATGAGGCGAATGTCATAACCCCGGACCTGCCGCTTCATCCCTCGCAGGCGCTCTCTCTTATCCGGGATGTCTGTGACGCAGTGCACCCGGACCTTCTTGTCGGAAACAGCTGCGGCTCATTCTACGCCCAGATGGTGGCTCCCCTCATCGGGGTGCCCGTTCTTCTGGGCAATCCCTATTTCCGGATGTCGGAGTTCCTCCGCCTGAGGGTGGGGGAGCATACCTACAAATCCCCCAGGCAGGACGGGAAGCAAATCTTCACGATAGATGAGTCCCTCGTCCAGGAGTTCGGACAGCTGGAAAAGACCCAGTTCGACTGCTGCAACCCTTATTTCAGGGACAGGATATGGGGTATCTTCGGGGAGGGTGACCCCATAGCCCACTTCGAGGGAGAGTTCCTGGAGCATTACGCTACAGCCCTGCATTTTCCGGGAGCGCACACCCCGACCCCGGAAGAGGTCAAGCAGTTCTACGTTCCTGCGTGCCGGACCCTCCTCGAGTCTTTCCCGGTGAGGAAGGAAAGGCACTTCCGGCACTTCAAGGGTGGACTGTACCGATATATCTGCTCAGCGAAGGACTCCGAGACCCTGGAAAGGAGAGTCGTCTACCAGGCCATGTACGGGAACGGGGAATACTGGGTCAGGCCGGAGGGGATGTTCTTCGGTAGGGTCAAGCGTGAGGGCAGGGCCCTCCCCCGGTTCGAAGAGATTGACTAGGGGACCCGGTCTTTAATGTCATCGACCTTGAAACAATATACGGCAGCCCCCGCTTCTCCATAAGGAAGCGAGCATCGGTAACTCAGATTCTTCTTCACTCAATCGCAATTTGCAAATACCTTCCATGAAAAACCTCAGATTCATTTCCGTTGCCACGGTGGCGCTTTTCCTTGGGTCCCTCACCCTCCAGGGGACCGTTCCCGTTAAAAAGACCGTCTCCCAGTTCCTCTCCATGTCCAAGTCCGACACTACGGTGTGTGAACTCACGGGGGTCGTCAGCCGCATACGCAACAAGGACTTCAACCGCCTCTTCATAAAGGACAGGACCGGGACAGTACTCATTTACGGTTTCTCGGATGCCCAGGGCAGGGGAATCATGGCCCTGGATATCAGGAAGGGGGACACCCTTACCGTCCAGGGCAGGCGCTACGTCTATAACCGAAGTGTCATCGAGATGAAAGGGGCCCGTTATATCCGTCATTCGGAAGGCCCGGACCATGCCAATGTCCCTGCCGCAAACGAACTTGACAAGAACCCGACTTTCAAGGGAAGCGAAGGACTGGCTAAGTTCTCGCAGTGGGTCCACCAGAACCTTGTCTATCCAACCGAGGCCAAGGATCCCTCCGTTGACAGGAAAGTGGTCGTCCAGTTCGTGGTGGGTACCAACGGCTCGGTTCAGGAAGTGCAGATTGTCAGGGGCAGCCATCCCGCACTCAATGAAGAGGCCATGAGGGTCATCCGCAAATCCCCCAAATGGAAACCGGGCATGGTGGACGGGCATGCCGTCAGGTGCACATATCAGATCCCGGTAGTGTTCCCGGAGAACAAGTAGTTTGGTTCCAGCTAAGGAAATCATTTCTTTCATAGCCGTAGACTATCCTCCTTCACACCATATAATGGCAAATGCCTCCTCTAGCACTTCGCAGCAGGGAGGCATTGTTCTTACATTCGCATCTGCTGCCCCTCGGAAGGGCAGCCACATACAGTTTTGCTTCCATTGGACGAGTGCCAGTAGAGGATGTTTTATGAATTTCGTAAAAAGTTTTTATGTTTTTCGTAAAATTGGCACTATCTTTGCCTCAACATTGGCTGGGTCAAAACAAACAAAAACTATGGACATGAAGAAATCTACAAAACAAAGTATCAGGACGCTTTCCATCATCACGGTTGTGCTGGGGGCAATACTGGTTGCTCTCACATGGTGGAATATGGGAGTAAGCATCTGGGGACACCGTTCCTATGGCAATGTTGTCTGGATGGAAGAACTCAAGGGCTGGCAGATAACCGTGATAGGTGGTCGTCTCCTGACGATAACCCTGCTTTTCGTTCTTTGCTGCATCTTCCTGTCCCGCATACTGAAGGGACTGGACAGCGGTGACATATTCCCCAGGTCAAACATAGCCCTCCTTCGCTGGGGAGCCCTGCTGATGTTCTTTTACGGGTTCTTCTGGAACAATATCGGATCCGTCCTCAAGGGAGAGAGCCAGTTGGAGATAGATTCCAACACGATACTTATGCCCCTGATCGCCCTCGTCTTCGCCCAGCTCTACAAGATGGCCTACCTTGCCGCCAAAGACAGCAGCCTTGCCATATGATTACGGTCAACCTCGATAAACTGCTCTGGGAGCGCCACATGAAACTTTCCGAGCTGTCGGAGAAGATCGGGATCTCCATGACCAACCTGTCCCTTCTGAAGACAGGGAAAGGCCGGGCGATCCGTTTCACGACGCTGAACAAGATTTGCAGGGTCCTGGACTGCAGGCCAGGAGACATCCTGGACTATACGCCGGACCCGGAAGGAAAGGAGAATGATGAGGATATCTATGATGAATAGTCCCTTTCTTGCCGCAATGGTAAGCTCTCTGCAGCTTCTTCCCTTGCAGGGCGTGGCCCAGGACCTCGTATCCGTGAAGGGAAGGGTAGTGGACTCCAAGGGCGAGGCCATAGAATACGTCCAGCTCGGAATGCCCTCCCACAACATCGGAACGATATCCTCCGTGGACGGGCTCTTCTCAATCGAGGTCCCTCCTGCCGACACCCTTCACTTCCATCACGTATCATACAGGGTGGGAAAGCATCCGGTCACCGGTCCCGAGGATGACCTTACCATAGTGCTTGAAGACAACGAGCTTCCCCCTGCCGTATCCTTCGGCGGGGATACCAAGGAGAAGTTCCTTCTGAAACCAGGCGGCAAGATACTCGGGGACAAGGCACTCATAGGATGCTCCATAGCCAGCGGCACGTTCATTGGCTCGGAACTCGGTTCCTCTGCCACTGCCAGGAAACCATTCCTGGTCCAGGACATCATCTTCGAGGTCCACAGCAACAGCATCCCAGGATGCGTCGCTTCCATAAACATCTACAGGATAGAGGGGAAGAATGAGGCCTTCGTGAATGTGCTTCACAAGCCCATCTATTTTGATGTCCCCCCTTCCGACAATCCGCAGCACTTTGACCTTCAGCCGGAGGAACCCATCTTGCTGGAAAAAGGGAAGTATTTCGTGGCGTTCCAGATAGTGTCCTGCGACAAGAAGGCCCTGGAAGAGTTCCTGTCCCGGGATGAGTCCCGCCGCGGCCCCACCGAGATGTACCTCTATGCTCCACTGCATCTGAAGAGCAGCTACCTTCGCAAAATAGCCCTCGGGGAAATAAAGCCATTCCCCGTGAACATCGGAATAGCCGTAAAGGGGCTTGAGTTCCAGTAGTTTGCATATGACATCGGTACTATTCCCTTTAGTGGCATATCCACTCAGTATCGACACGCAGTGGGGCAGCAACAATGTTTGGCTTCGGTACGGGATCAAGTGAACATAAACCCCTTTAGCGGGTTTCACTGCGCTTAGTGGTTGAAAAAAGCCTTTTAGTGTATTGACCATTATTTCATTAATGACTATATTCGCAAGGACAAATAGACATTTTCTATGGGTAAGACAGGAAAGTGGAAAGAGCTTGTCGGCTCGCTTATCAGTGCCGTAGTATTCATCGGCCTGATACTGCTGTTTGATTATTTGGGAGGAGGTCTCAGGACAGCATGGCATTATGTCCTTATGTTCGTCGTATTCCTGATAGCTGCGATAGGTACGAGACTCTTTATCGATAAAGTGAAAAAGAAATTATGAGACAGTACATTATAGATGCCTTCACCGACAAAGTGTTCTCCGGCAACCAGGCCGCAGTATGTGTGATGGACCGCTGGCCGGAAGACTCCCTCATGCAGAGCATTGCCATCGAGAACAACTTCTCAGAGACTGCCTTCCTGGTGAAGGGGTACGAAAAGGAGACCTATGCCCTCCGTTGGTTCACCCCGGGCGGGGAAGTGGACCTTTGCGGCCATGCCACACTGGCAAGTGCCTTTGTGGTATTCAGTTTCTATGAAAAAGAGGCTGGGAAGCTTGTTTTCAAGACACGCTGGAGCGGAAATCTCATCGTATCAAGAAAAGGCGCCTTCATTGAGATGGACTTTCCGGCATACAATAATTACCGGCATGTTCCGGTGACGGACAAGATGGAGGAGGCCCTCGGCTTCCGTCCCTTGGATGCAGTTATGGGAAGGGACCTTCTCATGGTAGTACCGGACGAGGACTTTGTCCGGGAGTATGTTCCAAGGATAGATGCCCTCAAGGAACTGGACGGCCTTCTTCAGTGCATCACCGCTGAGGGCAAAGGGGAGTATGACTGCGTGTCCCGCTGCTTCGGCCCCAAACTCTCCATCCCGGAGGATCCCGTCACCGGTTCCGCTCATTGTCTCATCACGCCTTACTGGCAGGACAGGACAGGCAAGAAAGAACTCCTGGCCCTCCAGGCCTCCGCCCGCAAAGGGGTCATGAGGACAAGAAGGACGGGGGACAGGGTGATACTCTCCGGTCAAGCTGCCTTGTTTTCAATAGCGGACATAGTGGCCAAGTTCCCGGTTTAGGCCCTCTTTCGCTCCTACTTGATGCAACCCGATATTGTCGGGTATAGCCACATATGCCGGCACTCCTTGTGAAATAATGACAATCAAATCTTTAGGGTCATCATGAAAAAGCTCTCAACACATCTGTTAATACTGTCAACAGCACTTGCAGTGTCATCTTGCTTCATGTTTGACAGGCAGGATACCCCCAAGGCTTATATACGCCACTGCGTAAAGATGATGGACATGTTTGCGCTCTATGCCGAAGGCCCCCAGTGGGAAGCCGAGAAGGCTCAAATCCTGAAAGCCTCCGAGACCATCCACGACATGGACTCTGTCCATACCATGATAGGAGAGGCCCTCAAAGTAGCGGGAGGAAAGCACTCCTTCCTTCTGCCCCCGTTAAAGGATACGGCAAGTTATCCCGAGAATGTCCCCGAGGTGAAGATGCTGGAAGGAGGGATAGCCTACGTTCTGCTTCCAAGCCACACCGGGGTAAAGGTTAGCGATGACATCTACACCCGCACCGTGCTGGATTTCCTGCAGGAGAATATGGATTCCAGGGGAGTGATTGTGGACCTCAGGGGAAACACCGGCGGAAACATGGGTCCCATGATTGCATCCCTCTCTCCTCTTCTTCCCGACGGGACCGTCCTTCGCTTCCGCTCCAAGAAGCGTACGATGCCGGTAAACCTCGGCATGCTTCAGCACGGCCAAGGCCTCAAGTCATCCGATATCAAGAAGTTCCCCACCACCACGCCCCTCGCCATCCTCACTGACAGCCTCACGGCAAGTTCCGGCGAGGCTACGCTGCTTTGTTTCAGGGGCCTTGGGAACGCCCGTACCTTCGGAGGACCTTCCGCTGGATATGCCAGTGCTAACCAGGTATTTCCACTGGCGGATGGCTACCAGCTCGTCATCACCACGTCATACGATGTGGCAAGGACGGACGAGGAGTTCTGTGACGATCCCATTGCTCCCGATGTCCAGACAGAGACTCCACTTGAGGATGCCCTCGCTTGGATAACGGAAAAATGGCAATCCAGGCCCTAGCTGCCGCTCCTCCCGTCTCCCTCAGGATGCCAAGAACCTGGGAGGAGAGGAGCGGGGTCCGCACTCTTGACCTGGACAAATTCCCAAGACAGCCCTCAATGAAGGAGCAGGTTTTCCATTTCACTTGACGACATCTCTTCAGGCATATAGCCAGCAACTCACACCTCAAAATATGGACAGGTCACTTTTCCTCAAAGCAATTTCGAGATTCTTCCTGGGAGTACTTCTTCTGGGAGGCCTTCTTTTTCTTCCAGCCGGGACGCTAGGCTTCTGGCAAGCCTGGCTTCTTATGGCAATACTTTTCATCCCTATGTTCACGGCGGGACTTGTCCTTATGAAGCGGAACCCAGAACTTCTTCGCAAAAGGCTCAGCGCCAAGGAGAATGAGAAAGAGCAGAAAACTGTCATAGCCCTTTCGGGGCTTATGTTCCTCTGTGCTTTCATAATGGCGGGACTGAGCAGGAGGTTCGGATGGATGCTCCTCCCGACCTGGGTATCATGGGTCGGGGCAGGACTTTTCCTTCTATCTTATGCCCTGTACGCTGAGGTTCTTCGCGAGAACACATTCCTTTCCAGGACGATCGAAGTTCAGGAAAACCAGAAAGTCATCGATACGGGCCTGTACGGTATTGTGCGTCATCCCATGTACATGGTGACCCTCGTCCTTTTCCTGAGCATGCCTCTGGTCCTTGGTTCACTGATTTCACTGCTCGTCATGTTTTTGTATATCCCCATCATAGCGGCAAGGATTAAAAATGAGGAGAAAGTCCTTGAGGAAGGGCTGGAAGGCTACTCCCATTACAAGAAGAAAGTGAAGTTCAGGTTGATTCCGTTTATCTGGTAAA
>CAJOLJ010000018.1 GCA_905235445.1 uncultured Bacteroidales bacterium | reverse complement strand
TGGCCCTCGGGAAACGGGCGCAGAGCTGCTGCGCCACGCTCTGGAAACGCTTCTGGTCAATCTGGCCGGCGGTAGCGGTCACGTCGAACCCTTCGGGCTTGATGCCGAAGACCTTGTCCGCATCCTCCTCGTTTCCGAGGATAATGTCGCAACCTTCCACGAGAGCGGGCATGATATCACCAGCCTTCTTGCCGTATTTCCAGAGGTTCTTGCGGTAGTTCAGGTCGCAGGACACCACCACGCCAAGACGGTTTGCGGCCTTGATGGCCTCAAGGCAGACATCTGCCGCACCCTGGCTCAGAGCCGGGGTGATACCCGTCCAGTGGAACCAGTCGGCCCCCTCGAACACCTTGTCCCAATCTATCATTCCCTTCTCGATCGTGGAGATGGAAGAGTGGGCACGGTCGTAGACGACCTTGCTGGGACGTGCCACGGCACCTGTCTCAAGGAAGTAGATTCCTACCCTCTCCCCTCCCTTGACGCAGAAGTCGGTCCCCACACCGTAAGAGTGCAGGTCACGAAGGCAAGCTTTCGCTATGTCATTGTCCGGGAGACGGGTTACGAACTGGGTGTCAATGCCGTAGTTGGCAAGCGATACGGCCACATTTGCCTCTCCGCCGCCGAAGGTGGCGTCATAGGACCTGGCCTGGGAGAAACGGAGGTATCCAGGGGTGGAGAGACGAAGCATGATCTCCCCGAAAGTTATGACTTTTGGCATGTTTATGAGATTATTTCTTGATGTGAAAATATCCTCCGTGCCCCTTTGAGGGGCAGGGAGGATAAAGGTACTACAAAATTGACTCAACTGCAACCCTCATCCCGTCCTTCTGGATCTTGTCGAGGAGTTCCACGAGCAGATTGTTCAGTCCGGGGACCTTGTTGAGGTCCTCATCCCAGATGAACTCAGCACCGAGGACGCCGTCGGCGACTTTCTTGGTGTCGCCCGTAGCCCACAGATCCTTCAGCAGGTCCATGATCTTCGGGTCATCGTTCGGCACGATGGGAGTCTCGCCCCTCATTCCGCCCTTGTAGTAGGTGCATATGGCTGCAAGACCGAGTACAATGCCCTTGGGAAGGGTGCCCTTCCTCTCGAGATAGGTCTTGAGTCCGGGGAGGTCCCTGGTGCGGAACTTGGGGAATGAGTTGAGCATGATGGAAGTGACGAAGTGCTTCACGAAAGGATTGCGGAAGCGGTCCATGACATCGGAAGCGAACTTCTCGAGTTCCTCCTTCGGAAGATTGAGGGTGGGAAGAAGTTCCTCGAACATGACCTTGTGGACGAACTTCCCGATGAGCGGATCCTCGCAGCACTGCTTGACTGTGTCAAGGCCACTGAGATATCCCACGGGTGAAAGCACTGTGTGGGGACCGTTGAGAAGGGTGACTTTCCTCTCATGGTAGGGAGCCTCGGAGGGGACGAACAGTACGTTCAGGCCAGCCTTGTCCGCGGGGAACTCGTCGCTAACTTCCTTCGGGGCCTCGATTACCCACAGGTGGAAGATCTCGGCTTTGTCCAGCAGACGGTCCTCGATGCCGATGCGTTCGGTAAGCTGGGCCACGGTGTCACGGGGATATCCGGGGACGATCCTGTCAACGAGGGTGGAATACACTCCGCAGGCACTCAGGAACCAGTCCTTGAAGCCTTCTCCCAGGTTCCACAGGTCGATGTACTGGAGGATGCACTCCTTCAGGTGCTTGCCGTTCTCGAATATCAGTTCGCAAGGGAACATGATGAAGCCCTTGGTTTTGTCACCCTTGAAATACTCGTACCTGTGATAGAGGAGCTGCGTAAGCTTGCCGGGATAGGACAGAGCGGGCTCGTCAGTGAACTTGCAGGAGGGGTCGAAAGCGATTCCGGCCTCTGTGGTATTGGAAATGATGAAACGCATCTCGGGCTGCTCGGAGAGGCGAAGATAATCCTGGAAATCCCTGTAGGGGTTGATGCCGCGGGAAATCACATCTATCAGGTCGACGCTGTCCACGGGCTGGCCCTTGTCAAGGCCCTGGAGGTTCAGGTGATAGAGGCAGTCCTGCTCGTTGAGCCAGTCTATCATTCCTTTTTCAATGGGCTGGACGACAACTACGGATGCATTGAGGTCCGTCTTCTGGTTGGTCTTCCAGATAATCCACTCGATGAATGCACGGAGGAAGTTGCCTTCCCCGAATTGGATCACCTTCTCGGTGTAGGTGCGGGCCTGGGGGGCCGTAGTACGGTTTAGTCTTTCCATCGCAATCTTGGTTTTGACTTTGTTATTATTATTTTATGGTTATCGTATTATCCAAAAGGTGTGTTCGAACACACTCCAAGGTGTCAAAGGGTTGCAAAGTGTGTTGTCGTCCACAAAAATACATAAAAATTGTAATTCTTTCGCAATAAATTACTAATTTTGGGTGTTTCAACATGGAATCCGGCTTTTTAGCCTTGTTTGCGTGTATGAAAACACACTATTTCCCACATTAAGACACTATAAAAGACAAAATAAACAAACACCACCCTTAAAATGGCATTCATAAACAAGGATTTCATCCTCTCCAATGATACGGCCAAGATGCTGTATCATGAGCATGCGGCCAAGATGCCCATCATCGACTACCACTGTCACCTCGTTCCCAAGCAGATCGCCGAGAACATCCAGTTCCGTGACATCACCCAGCTCTGGCTCGTGGACGGCCACTACGGTGACCACTACAAGTGGAGGGCGATGAGGGCCAACGGCGTGAGCGAGGACTACCTCACCGGCGGAAAGCACACCGCCTGGGAGACTTTCGAGAAATGGGCCGAGACTGTGCCCTACACCATGAGAAACCCCCTGTACCACTGGACACACCTGGAGCTGAGCCGTGTTTTCGGAATCGAGGAGTGCCTTTCCCCGAAAAACGCGAGGGAGATATTCGAGCGCTGCAATGAGCTATTGGCGACGGAGGAATTCCGCGGCCAGGCCCTCATCCGCAAGTTCAACGTGGAGACCGTCTGCACGACCGACGATCCCGCAGACGACCTGCGCTACCACAAGCAGATAGCCGAGCATCCTTTCGGAACCAAGGTCCTTCCCACCTGGAGGCCCGACAAGGCAATGGGCGTGGACGACCCTGAGTCTTTCAAGGCCTACCTGGCGAAGCTCGGGGAAATCTCCGGGGTAGAGATCACTTCTTACGCCACCCTCATGGACGCCCTCCAGAAGAGGCACGACTTCTTCGAGAGCATGGGCTGCCGCCTCTCCGACCATGGCCTGGAGACCTTCTATGCCGCCCCATACACGGAGAAAGAGATCGAGGCCATCTTCAGGAAAGTAGTCGCAGGCACGAAGCCCACTGCCGAGGAAGTCGACAAGTGGAGAAGCGCTGTCCTTCACGACGGGGCTGTCATGGATGCCAGAAGCGGCTGGACACAGCAGTTCCACATCGGAGCAATCCGCAACAACAACTCCAAGATGTTTGCGGCAGTGGGTCCCGACACCGGCTATGACGCCATTCATGACCTTCCTACGGCTGCGGCAGGACACCGTTTCCTCGACGGCCTGGAGAAGGAAGGCGCCCTTGCCAAGACCATCCTCTACTGCCTCAACCCCAAGGACAACGAACTCTTCACCACGATGGCATACACCTTCAACGACGGTTCCGTGCCCGGGAAGATGCAGTTCGGCTCCGGCTGGTGGTTCCTCGATCAGGAGGACGGCATGAGAAAGCAGCTGAACGCCCTTTCCGTTCTCGGTCTGCTGTCCCGCTTCGTTGGCATGCTCACCGACTCAAGGAGTTTCATATCCTATCCCAGGCATGAGTATTTCAGGAGGATACTGTGCGATGTCATAGGTTCCGACGTCGAGAGCGGAAGACTTCCCGCCAGCGAGATGGACCGCATCTGCCAGATGGTGGAGGACATCAGCTACAATAACGCCAAGAACTATTTCAAGTTCTAGGCCCCCATTCCACCATTCTTTCACTGATACCTGCATATCATGGACTATATCCGCATAAACCCCGCCGACAATGTAGCGGTAGCCCTCACGGACCTGTCCTCGGGTAGCGTCGTTGAGGGAATCACCCTCAGGATGGACATCCCGAGGGGCCACAAGATCGCTCTGAAGGATTTCAAGGAAGGCGAGAACGTAATAAAGTACGGATTCCCCATCGGTCACGTCACATGCGATGCCCAGACCGGGACCCTGCTGGACCACTGCTGCATCAAGACCAACCTCGAGGGTCTTCTGGACTACACCTACAGTCCCGCCCTCGTGGAGATTCCACGCACCGAACCCCGTACTTTCAAGGGCTTCCGCAGGGCTGACGGCCAGGTAGGCGTCCGCAATGAAATCTGGGTCATCCCTACTGTAGGCTGCGTCAACGGCATCGCCACCCGAATAACGGAGGCTTTCAAGAAGGAGGTCGGAGAGCATGAAGGCGTGGACAGCATAACGTTCTTCCCCCACAACTACGGATGCTCCCAGCTGGGAGGCGACCACGAGAACACCCGTACTGTGCTCTGCGACATGGTGCATCACCCCAATGCGGGAGGAGTCCTGGTCGTTGCCCTCGGCTGCGAGAACAACCAGCTCCCGGCTTTCAAGGAACTGGCCGGGGAAGTAGATCCCGCCAGGGTCCGCTTCATGGAACTTCAGAAAATAGAGGGTGACGAGATTGAGTACGGAGTAAGTCAGCTTCGGGACATCTATGCGGCTTGCAAGGATGACCGCAGGACGGATGTGCCGGTCAGTGAACTGAGGGTCGGACTCAAATGCGGAGGTTCCGACGGACTTTCCGGAATCACTGCGAACCCGCTCCTGGGTGTGTTCTCCGACTGGATCGTGTCCCAGGGAGGTACAACGGTCCTCACCGAGGTTCCCGAGATGTTCGGGGCTGAGACCATTCTGATGAACCGGTGCCAGGACGAGGAGACTTTCCACAGGACGGTTGACCTCATAAACAATTTCAAGGAATACTTCATGAAACTTGGCCAGCCAGTCTATGAGAATCCCTCCCCGGGGAACAAGGCTGGCGGGATATCAACCCTGGAGGAAAAGTCTCTGGGCTGCACCCAGAAATGCGGCAAGAGCATAGTGAGGGGCGTGCTTCCCTATGGGAAGAGACTGTCGGTGAAGGGGCTGAACTTACTGTCGGCTCCCGGCAATGACCTCGTCGCCTCTACCGCCTTGGCCTCCTCCGGCTGCCAGATAGTCCTTTTCACGACAGGCCGCGGCACCCCCTTCGGGTCCTTCGTCCCTACGATGAAGATATCCACCAACACTCCCCTCTTCGAGAAGAAACCCACCTGGATTGACTTCAACGCCGGGGTTCTCGCCCAGGGGGAAAGCATGAAGGATGTGTCCGAAAGGTTCATCGAGTACGTGCTCAGCGTAGCCGAGGGACGGGAGGTGAATAACGAGAAGAACGGCATCAGGGAGATCGCAATCTTCAAGTCCGGAGTCACGCTCTAAGGCCTTTGCACAAAATTTGCAGGGGAAAAGTCCGAAGACGGGTTTTTCCCCTTTTTCACTCTACCTGGAACAGTATTTCAGCAACAGATGGGACTTTTTTTCAAGAAGAAGGTCGGGGCGACCCTGGATGAGGGACGCAGGACAAGCAGCTACATCTGGATCGGGCTCTGCCTGATTCTCATAGGCGTGAACATCGCCGTTTTCCTCACTTTCCCCAAGATACTGAGCCCCATGGCAATCGCCCTTTCCAACGCGGTGACCATGGTCCTCACGGCACTGGCCTTCAAGCCGGTCAATGACCTGGTGCAGTCCACACTGGCAGCCAAGCAGGAGGAACTCTCCCTGAAACAGGAGAAAGAAAGACTTCTCCAGGAGAGGGTTGCCACCCTCGAAGCCCAGAACAGGGACCTCGAGCAGCAGCTCCAGACCCGCCAGCAGACCGCCACCATGCCCTCCGACATCAAATTCACCTTCAAGCTGGAGCAACTTGAGTTCGCAAAGAAAGGCTACATCGTAAAGCAGGAGAACATCGATGACCTCGACCGGGAAACATTCGATATTCCAGACGTCTCCATGATAGGCTCACTGCTGGAAAACATGGTCGGGAAGGCCGATTATCTGCGCAAGATCCTGTACATCCACAAGTTCTACTACAAGGCTTCCATCGGCATCGATTTCTCGAGAATCAAGTTCGCCACTTCGGGCGGAAGGATAATCTTCCATGGGGTGAAGTTCTCCCGTCTCCATGACATAAGCAGTGAACTGATACCCGACGAGGAGGATATCGAGATGTGCGAAATCCTCAAGGTAAGCGGCGACAAGGGAGAGAAAGTGGAAATACGTTCCGGCAGCGAGTACGACAAGCTGAAGAGCCAGTACCGCAGCGAACAGGCCACAATGGCCAAGGAGAGCATAGAGGCGGAGGTGGAGGACCTTTGTGCCCAGTATACGAGAGTGTTCCGCGAGAGCATCAGGGAAAGGTTCCCGGACATTGCCTTCGTGGAAAGCATCGATGACTCGGACCTGAACTGGTATGTACTTAGCGGCAGCGACAATGCGCAGGTGGTGGAGATTGCCGCCAACATGCTGATGCTCACAAGTCTAATGAACAAGACCCAGAGCCTGGAGGCGAATGCACCGCTGGAACTTGGGGAATAGGATTAAGAGATCGATATACGGAAAAACAAATGAACCATCCCTACCTAGGATGGTTCATTTCGTATTCTGCAATGGCCTCTGCCACATATCTTGCCAAAGCAACCGGGACCGCATTGCCTATCATCTGCTCCTTGTCTGTCTTGTTGCCCAAGAACACGAATTCCCTTGGGAATGTCTGAATGCGAGCCCTCTCTTCTGTAGTAAGGGGACGCACCTTGGAAAGGTCAGAAGTGGCATCATTGGGGTGCGGGACATAGTTCTTCGGAAGAGGTCGGTTTACTCCCCTAATCGTAGGACAAGGTTCATCGATACTGAAAATACCTCTACGGGCATAACTGCGGGGATGACGATAGTAAAACTCCGTTCCCAGCTCATCACCAAAATAATCTCTCAGTGTCATCCTATGATCAGTAAGCCCGCATGATAACGATTCCGCAATGAACCCATCAACTGCGTGAAGTTTACCTATCAAGACGAACCTCTTTCTTGCCTGTGGAACGCCGCATCTGGAAGCATCCAGGACCATTTGCGTAAGACCATAGCCTGCTTCCCGGAAAATTGACAGGGCCTCTTCAAGCTTACGGGTTTTTGTTATGGTGGCAACGTTTTCCATAACGAACCAACGTGGATGTACCTGGGAAACGATTTTAGCATAATGCACAGTCAGGTTTCCCCTGCCGCCATCCTCGTCACGTTTACCGGCAGAAGAGAAGTCCTGGCATGGAGGTCCGCCTATAACCATGTCCGGGTGGAAAGGCTCAACCTGTCTCACTGACTTCTCAACGTCTGAAAGGTCAAGTTTGAAACAAGGATGTGCAAAATTAGCCCGATAAACTTCAAGGGCAATATCCCAATTGTCGAAAGCTGACACTATCGTGTGCCCTGCTTCTTGAAAACCCAAACTCAGGCCGCCACAGCCACAGAAGAGATCTACAATATTCATTGTTAGTTAAAGAAATAAATCTGGACTGGCTGCAATAGCTGCATCAAAACGTCGTTCTGGACTCAACAAGTCTTGACCTCCGCCCAGAATAATGTTTTTAATTTCATTTTTATTGATTCGGGGGTGAGTTAACTCATCGCATGCGAGAAACTTATGTGTACGCAAACCTGTCATTGCAAAAGCCTTGTCGTTAGCTCTCCCGTATGAGTGATTCTTGATTATGCGCATGTAATCAAAAGATCCATAGGTTACATAATCAAACAGCATCCGATATACCCAAATAATAGTGCGTTGGAATCTATTGATGTCATGATTCCTATTGGCCCCATCACTGATGCACATCATTAGGACCGCAAGATTTGACCAAACAAAAATATCTAGACAATCATTTGCAAGGATGGGCTTGAGGCCTTGGGTTTTCCATATCGGTTGAACCATGATTGGCTGCTGTTGCACAGACATATCTGAACAAACTCTCAATACTGCAGCCTCTATTTCCGGGTAATATTGAGATACTTCATCCGCTTCTTCCCAATGATTGATTTGAGGCACTCCCGATAAGAGATTCCTTAGACGAATTATGCTTTGATCGTTGCGATAGTTCATACAGATACTACAAGCAATAAAGCATATTGTGGGTGGACGAACGACTATCTCTGAACTATACTGCTCTTCAGTCAAAGATTTAGTTGTATTATCAGGCAAAGCCGTCAACTTTATCTCAAGGCCCCTTAGGAGTCGATTATTGAGATTATCCAACATAACTAAATCTATATTCTCTCGCTTGCCTGAATAAAATTGTTCGTAAGGGGCAAAGCCAGCTTCATAATTATAAAAAGCATTGTCTGATAAAGGATCAATTCCCAATACCGCAGACGCATCAAGATAATCATGAATCGTAGCTCCATCCGAATACTTAATGTATACAGGTCTCACTCTCTTATATGACATATAGGCCAAGAGTGAAGCAGGAAAAGAACTATTGAACTGATTCTTTCCCCAAAACGCAGGATCCGAATAATCGCGACTCGAATGCTTTTGCCCAAACAATGTAGGTTTTGTTGTTTCCATGATGCCTGTACCATTCGTAGATTGCAAATTTAAAGAATTTTCTCTCATTGTCAATCCGTCATCAAGGGAGCAACACAATATCTTGTTCCAACGGAATTCGGTTATCATAATAATCTGATACGAGAGAGGTTTGCTCGCATTTCGACTACAAATATACAATAAATGTTGATATATCTAAAAAAGAATCTACTTTTTTTGGGCATTTGTTGACCTAATATTAAATTTGCTTTGGAAAACGGAGAAAAATGATAAAGCAAGATCGGTCTATTATTCACGTTGAAGTAAAGTCAACGGGAGAGCATTTTTATTTTGGGTCCATAGCTGCCATGTTTGAGGACCCCACTATTAGCAAGCTTATCGGAATTAAATATCAGACCTTTAGAACAAAAAAGCTCTCTGAAGAAAACCCTTATTCCAATTCATACTTAATAGTTAGGAAAGGACATATTCAAACTATATCACACACATTTATTTAAAAGTCTCCTTCCAGCATATAGGCAGCAACGCCATATATGGCTTGCAGTTGACGGGATATCCACCCAAACTGCAAGATTTACATAAGTTAGTGCTACCTTCCATTCACTTCAATCCATAAGATAGTTTCCCCCCATGGTTGGAAAGTACAAAGTCATCACTCTATGCGGGAGCACCCGCTTCAAGGAGGAATTCCTCTCTGCCCAGAAAAGGCTCACCTTAGAGGGCAATATCGTCATATCGGTAGGTCTCTTCGGTCACAGCGGGGACGATGAGGTCTGGACGGAAGGCACCAAGGAAATGTTGGATGACATGCACAAGAGAAAGATTGATATGGCGGATGCCATATTCGTCATAAACGTAGGTGGCTACATAGGGAAGAGCACGGCAGGCGAGATTCAGTATGCAATATCCACCGGCAAGGAAGTTTATTATCTGGAATAGAGTACGGCACTTGGAGCGCTGTGCGGTCCAATTCGACAAGCCCATCCATGAAGAACTTAGAATGCCAATGACCCTCTAAAGATCATTTGGCTTATCGTGAGGGTGGAAATGACCGAGAAATTGCTAATTTTGCGTTCCTTTTACAGATAACCAAGCCACAACACACTTTTCGGAAACCACATAACCACATGGCACTGAAACGTCCCAAGCGTTATACCGTGGAAGCCATTGTCTTCCTGGCCATCCTCGTAGCCGTATTCTGGCCCCTTTCCTCCAGGATGGGAGGCGGAAACCTCATCAAAACCATCATGAATACGGCCCATGACCTCCTGCTTAACACTGTATTCTACCTGATGGGCATAACTGTCCTGACCGGGGCACTGAGCCGACTTATGTCAGAGTTCGGGGTTGTGAAACTTCTTGAAAGGATCCTGCGGCCACTTATGAAGCCGTTATTCAACCTCCCCGGTGTAGCTGCCCTAGGAGCAATCATGACATTTCTCTCAGATAATCCTGCCATCATCGCCTTCGGCAAGGACAAGGCCTTCGCTTCTTATTTCAGGAAATACCAGCTCATATCCCTCACCAACTTCGGTACCGCTTTCGGCATGGGGTTCGTGGTATTGATAACGATGTCAAGTTACGGGCAGGGCGGAGCCGCTCTGATAGGATTCTTCGGAGCCTTCTGCGGATCTGTCATCTCAACGAGGCTCATGCAGCGTTCCTGCCTGAAGACCTACCCGGAACTCAAGGAACCTGTCTACCCCGAGGCATCCAGGGAGGAGGCGAAGAAAACGGAAAAGGATGAGGAGGCGTCCGAAAAAGACAATGACGAGAAGAAGGAGAGCGTTTTCATGAGATTCCTGAACGCCATCCTGGACGGAGGAAAGAATGGTGTTGAACTGGGACTTCAGATAATTCCCGGAGTTCTGATCATCACCACTGCCGTAATACTTGTTACATTCGGGCCAGGTGCTAACGGGTATGACGGGGGCTCGACGCAGGGTGTACCGATTCTACCCTGGCTTGCGGGCAAGATCCACTGGATCTTCGAGTGGCTGTTCGGTTTCACAGACATGAGACTCATCGCTTTCCCCATGACTGCACTCGGAGCCGTAGGCGCAGCACTTGGACTGCTGCCCTCTTTCAATGCAAGCGGAATCCTCGACGGCAACGCCATCGCAACCCTCACCGCAATCGGAATGTGCTGGAGCGGGTTCCTGTCGACCCATACCGCCATGCTGGATTCCCTGGGATACCGCAAAGTCATATCCAAGGCTATCGGGGCACATACCATCGCAGGTCTTTGCGCAGGTGTCATAGCTCATTTCACGTTCCTGCTTTTCAGCCTGTTCTAGAGAGAGGCACTTCCCTCAGCAAGCTAGATACCGGACACTCCATAATGAAGGGAGATGTCCGGTATTTCATATCTACGAAAACAACGTTCGACGCCCGCATCTCTTGAGATGCAGGAACCGGCCATTTCCAATTGCGAACTCTCTCATTCCAGGCTATCATATCTTCGCAAGAGTGAAGGGGATCTTTCCCTCTTTTCATCGCGGTGTTCGTTCTTCTTCCGTAC
The DNA here is from genome assembly GCA_905235445.1 of uncultured Bacteroidales bacterium. Taxonomy (GTDB): domain Bacteria; phylum Bacteroidota; class Bacteroidia; order Bacteroidales; family UBA932; genus Cryptobacteroides. The sequence goes on along the minus strand of CAJOLJ010000018.1, from coordinate 66,631 downwards.
GGGCATGATGGATATTGCAGGAATTTCTGCAAGTGTGACTCTTTGTTTTTGTATTGCACAATAGGGAAATTTGTATATGAGAGTCATGGGCCGCAACGGCATCCAAGCCTTCAGTCTCAATGTCGTAATCATCTATAAACATTGATAAAGTATTGGAAATGAAGACAAACAGAGCAAAAATCATCTAAGGAGAATGAGAGGATTCCTGCAATGACCTGATTCACTCAAGGTCATTGTGTAGAGGACCGGCCAATCCGCCAATAAATAGTCGGAAATAGCTGGAGACTCTCCTGGAAGAGCTTTAACGGAACGCTAAAATCACAAATATGGAAAGTAAAAAGGAAGACAACGACAAAGTCCCGCAACCACAATCCGGTGTGGATCAATTTCCCTACACCTGCAAATACGGGCATTTCATCAAGGGCAGAAAGATGAAACCGGAGAATAAGGAACAACTCCTAAAGGACATCTTCTCCAAGAATTTCATTGACCTGACCTACGACGCAGCATTCAAGTATGTTTTCTCCAAAAAGGAGAACATGGAAGTGATTCTAAGAGACATTGTCGGAAAGGACATCTCCATCAAGCACATTGATAGCCCCGAGATGCCTGGTACCGGCATTTTCTCCAAGGCTGTAAGGTTCGACATACTATGCGAAGATAATGACGGTTCTTTTTTTCTTGTGGAGATGCAGAAGGAGCCGGAAACAAACATCCTGAACAGACTCTTCATCTATGGCAGCTATGTCATCAACAGTCAGTTAACAAATGGGGGTTCCTTTGATTTGTTTCCTGTCCATGTTATTGCTTTCGCTGACTCTAGGATAAAACCATATCCGGAATACATCAAAAGGGACAAGGAAAGGACTGAAAGACATCTGGTTGAGCCCGCAAAATTGGAGGAATACGACAGGCATCTTGAAGAGGAGATTCAACAGATTGAAAAGGAATCCATCATGAGATACAGAATGCTGGATGTCACGTACCATACACCCTACACAAACGACCTATATGCCACGCACTACTCCCCTTTCACAAACGACCTGGATATCACCCTTTGTGAGGTCTACAAATACAAGGATGCCCCTGCCCCGAGTGAGAATGCTTCAAGGGAGGAAGAGTGCCTGTATTTCATCAAAAACTTGTCTAACTTCGCAGAAAACCCAATCTGGTTGCCTGAAAGATACCGTGGTATTGCTGAGTCAGCCAGGATCAAAAACATAGCCCCTAAAGATATGACAACATATGTTAGAAATAAGATCTCACAGGATGAGCTCAAGTCAAGGATGAGCGCTCTCTTGGATCATGAGAGATTCGAGATGAGCGGGAAGCTCCAGGCTGCCGTAGCAGAAGCCGAGAAATTGAGGACGGAGAAGGAAGTGGAAAGAGCGCAGAAGGAGGCGGAAAGAGCGCAGAAGGAGGCGGAAAGAGCACAGAAGGAGGCGGAAAGAGCACAGAAGGAAGTGGAAAGAGCACAGAAGGAAGAGGCACAGAAATACCTTGTTCTTTGTATTAGGCTCCTTGCCTCACGAGGATCGTCACCCGAAGATATCTCAGACAAGACAGGTCTCTCCCTGGATCAGATTCTCTCCATCCTACAGGATGACGCCTCCTGACACACAGGGAGACGGACAACAATCCCTCGATATACCACCTCAGGCATCCGCCTGGGGTGTTTTCATGGAGGGACCTTCGACATTCTTCCGAGCCGGACCGTCATTCACTCCAGGACACGAAAAAACCGATACCCTTACCCCCTAGGGGAAAGAGCATCGGTTCTCTTTTCAAGTCCGACAGTGCGGACTGGGCGCTTACTTCACAGCCTTCACCATATCGAACCAGTCCTTATCTGTCTTGACATCAGCCTTGGACCAGCAGTTGCCGAAGTAGTATGTGAGGGTTTCCCCGCTCCTGACGTTCTTCATGAGCACGCTGTGGTCCTGGATGATTGCCTGGGCCTTTGCACCCGGCATCACGAGACCGAGTCCTATCATCCCGTCCTCCGGCTCCTTGCTCTGGTCGGATGCTCTCTCCCAGATGGCGAAGCGGTCATCTCCCTTGAACTCGGAACGGATGTCATGACGGATGATTCCGGCGGCGACGGGAAGTTCCTGGGTGGGGCCCGTGAATGTGTACACATCCTCGGCTTTGCAGAAGTGGGTCCCAGCCTCAACGGTTATCTTCTTGTCCAGGGATATGGTATAGCCGCAAACATCCCACTTGGGATACTTCAGGACGAAGACCACTTTCCGGGGTTCCTGCTCGAGGATCTCATATGCCCTCCAGTTGGTGGCGGGGAAACGCAGTGTATCGGCAATGACTACCGACGATGCTCCCGCACCGAGACTCTTGGACACCTTGTAGCAGTCCTTTCCGAGGCCACGGTAGTTGTGGTATGAAAGGCCGTTCTCAAGTTCATCCTTGTACAGTTTGTCCATCATGATGGGACCGGGGTTCTTGACCCACACGTCGAATCCCGGGCTTGTCAGGAAATCCAGGCTGGTCTCCAGCGAGGCTCCGTACGCCCTGTAGAAAACATAGTCGTTCTCCCATGCGAAGTCGTCTCCCCTCTCAGGTACTGCCCTCGCATAGACCTCTGCTTCCCCGTTCTTGGGGGCGCACCCCACCAGAAGCGATGCGCACAGGGCGGCCAGGGCCATGGCGGGTGCCGCCTTCCTTATGACTGATGATAGAAGTGACATAGTTCTGTTCATTCCATTTGTTAAAGAAAAACTCTACTTGAGGTCGGTGGTAGCGCACCAGTCCATGTCATTGTAGTCGTCGTTCTCACCGCACATTCCCCAGATGAAGGTGTAGTTGCGGGTGGCGCAGGCTGAGTGGATGCTCCACTGGGGAGATATCACGGCCTCCTCGTTGTGCATCCAGATGTGACGGGTCTCCTGGGGCTGCCCCATGAAGTGGCATACGGCTGCATCCTCGGGCAGCTGGAAGTAGAAATACACTTCCATCCTGCGGTCGTGGGTATGTGCGGGCATAGTGTTCCAGGTACTTCCGGGAGCGAGCTCGGTCATTCCCATCTGGAGCTGGCAGCAAGGGACCACTTCCTTCACGAGAAGGCGGTTAATCGTCCTCTCGTTGGACTCCTCGAGGCTGCCGAGGTGCATGACTACGGCATCCTTCTTGGAGACCTGCTTTACCGCTGTCTCCCTATGTGCCAGGGCTGAATTGAAGTAAAAATGGGCGGGATGCTCCTTGTCCACACTGCTGAAGGTGACCTTGCGGTTGCCCCTTCCGATGTAGATGGCCTCCTTGTAAGGGATTGTATATTCCTCGTCACCCACTTTCACCATGCCGGTCCCGCCGACATTGATGATGCCAAGTTCCCTTCTCTGGGTGAAAAACTCCGCCCTGAGGATATCGGGAGCCTTGAGCTCCAGTTCCTCCTCCACGGGGACTGCACCGCCTGCGATGATCCTGTCGAACATGGAGTAGACCATGTTGATTTCATCGGGGACCATGATGTTCTGTACGAGATAATGCTTGCGCAGCGTCTCGGTATCGTAATGCTTCGCGTCGTCCTGGTGGGAGGGATAGCGTACTTCGCAGTTGATTTTCATAATGAACTTAAATCTTATTTGGGACCATCAACTCTATTCGGGCTGCTTTCCGATGTATGCCAGGATACCGCCGTCCACATACAGGATGTGACCGTTGACTGCATCGGAGGCATGGGAAGCGAGGAAGACTGCGGGGCCTCCGAGTTCGCTCGGGTCAAGCCACCTTCCTGCGGGGGTCTTGGCGCAGATGAACTTGTCGAAGGGATGACGGCTTCCGTCCGGCTGTATCTCACGAAGGGGTGCAGTCTGGGGGGTGGCGATGTAACCGGGACCTATGCCGTTGCACTGGATATTGTAGGCACCGTACTCGGAGCAGATATTGCGGGTGAGCATCTTGAGCCCTCCCTTGGCGGCGGCGTAGGCTGAGACGGTCTCACGGCCAAGCTCGCTCATCATGGAGCAGATATTGATGATCTTGCCCTCTTTCCTTTCCATCATTTCAGGAAGGACTGCGGAGGATACGATGAAGGGAGCGACCAGGTCCACGTCAATAACCTGCTGGAACTGCTTTCTCTCCATCTCATGCATGGGGATGCGCTTGATGATCCCGGCATTGTTGACGAGGATGTCGATCTGGCCTACCTCCTCATGGATCTTCTCTACGAGAGCCTTGACGGCCACCTCGTCGGTGACGTCGCACACATAGCCGTGGACATTCTTGATGCCAGCTTCGGCATAGTTCTTAAGACCCCTCTCGAGGGCAGCCTCATTGATGTCATTGAATATGATGTTGTCGATACCTGCGGCAACGAAGGCCTTGGCGATATTGAATCCGATTCCATAGGATGCGCCGGTAATCCATGCGTTGCGACCTTCAAGTGAGAACAAGTTAGCCATAAGTAATAGTTATTGATTATTTCATTTAAGGGGAGAGGACAGTGTCGTGTCCTCCCCCACCGTTTCGTTGTGTGTTTGATGATTGTTCGGTCCCGAGGGGAGAAGAAGTCCTTCTCCCCAGGGAATCCTATACTACCAGCGGGTATCGCCGTAGCCCTTGTAGGCTGAGGTGACGGTGAACTTGCCGGCTGCTGTGTCGCCGGAGAACGGGGTCTCCTCAAGAACCTTTCCTGCTGCCGCTATATCCTCCTCGGTCATGGTATTCCACCAGCTGTAGCCTTCGGTCGTATCGATGTCGAAGAAGAGGTTGTCGGTTATGTAAGGATGGGCGATCTTCTCGGATGCGGTACTGACGAGTTTCGGGAAACCTGCCGCATTGGAAGGAGTCTCGGCAGCCCTGTGCATGGAAGCGAAGATGTTGCGGGTCACAACGATCCTGCGGGCGGCGCCCTCGAGGGCAGCCGGGGAGACTGCCATGGTGGAGCGGACGTGCATGATACCGTTGTTGTCCTTGCTGTCCACGTAGGAGGTGTTGAAGAAGGTGTTGTTGGATACCTTCACACCGCCGCAGTTCACACCTGCATCAACCCTCAGGAAGGTACGGATACCGTTGGTGAAGGTGCTACCGGTAACGGAGATGGTACCAACGCTACCCTTGCGGACATCGATGAAGTCACCGCCGGTCCCGAAGTCATGGGCTATGACACCGCTGATTTCAATCTTGTTGATGCTGGACTCGCCGGCGTTGCTGATGAGACGGTTGGAGAAGAGGCTCAGTTCGCAGTCCTTGATGACGAGGTCACCCATTACTGAAGTGGCGTCGACGTCGATCATGTTGCCGAGCTTCGTTTCCCCGCTCACGCCCTGGATGTTGAGGTTCTCCAGGATGAGGTCACCTCCGTCGGTGATGGCTGGCTTGAAGGCTCCGATGACCACAGGCTTGAGGCCGTTCTTGCTGACGCCCTTGAGTGTAAGGCCCGTTGCAAGGTTGAGGGTTCCTCCGGTAAGGGCCTCCGCAGTGGTGAAGTCATAGGTTCCGTAATCAAGGCTGATGACGGACTTGCCTGCGTCGATTGCGTTGAGAAGTCCTCCCATGTCGGAGACGGGGAAGCTCTCGCCGCTGACGGCTCCGCCCTTTATCCACCTCGGGTCACCGATGCCCTCGGTGGCGACGAGTCCGTGGGTAATGGTGAAGTCACCGTTTGCGCCGTCCTTGAAAGGATCCACGCTCAGGACCACTCCGAATCCGGCCGTTCCGACTTCCTCGGTAACGCGGTCCTTGGTCCACCAGTTGTAATCTTCCGCGGCATCGATGCCGTAGTAGTAGTTCTGGCTGAAGGTAGGGATCTTGGAAGCGGTATTGGTGGAGACGATCTTCGGGTAACCGTTGGCCTGGGAAGGAGTCTCGGCAGCACGGTGCATGGAGGCGAAGATGTTCTTCCTGACGACCATGTTGGCCTCGTCGAGGGAAGTCGCACGGACATGGAAAAGACCGTTGTTGTCCTTGCTGTCGATGTAGCAGTTGTTGTAGAAGGTGTTGTTCTCCACCAGGTAGGAATCCAGCACGACTGCTGCGTCGATGCGGGAGAATGTCCTGATTCCATTGGCGAAGGTGTTGTTCTTCACTTTCACTGCCGTCAGGGTTCCCTTGCGGAAGTCGATGAAGTCACCGCCCGTGAAGTCAGCTCCCTCGATTCCGGTAACGACGTTGCCGGTAATCTCAAGGGAAGTCACGACTCCCGTCTTGTTCATGTAGGCGAAGCGGTTCTTGTAGGAGGTGAAGGTGTTGTTGCGGATGGTGATGGCACCAACAACAGCGGCATCATCAGCTATCTCGAGGAAGTTGTCCACCGAGGAGGCGCCGTCGAAAGCAATGCCCTGGACCGAGAACTTGTCGGCACCGGCATTGAGGATGAACCCGCCGATGAGGTGGGCACCGCTCTCACCGATGAGGTTCAGCGGAGTCGCAAGGGTGATCTTTCCTGCGGCGATCTCGGTTGCGGTCTCGGGAGCTGCGGTGAAGTCATAGTCCCCGGCGGCAAGGGTAATGGTGGCCTTGCCTGCGGCGATAGCGCTCAGCAGTTCATCGAGGTTCGTCACGGTGATGTCGGAAGAAGGAGTGCCTCCTGCCATGGCGTTCCACCTGGGATCGCCGACTCCGGCGTTCATGAGAACTGCGTTGACAAGGGTGAAGTCACCGCCTTCGGCATCCTTGGTGGGATCCACGGTGATGACGGCACCGCCGTCAGCTGTAGCCTCTTCCTTGGTGATGTAGGAGAAGAAGGAGTAAGCGGCCTTCTCTTCCCTTTCCTCGACGTTGAAGAACCAGTTGTTGGAGATGGTCGAAGGCATCAGTCCGCCCTTGCTCTTGAGCTTCGGGAAGCCGGCTGCGTTCGAAGGCTCCTCGTCAATGAGGATGGAGTAGAAGAAGTTGTTCTTCACGACGTAGCTGTACAGGCCTGCACCTGCTGCGCTGCGGATGTGGAGAATACCGTTGTTATCCTTGCTGGAGGAGTTGGTGGCGACCTTATAGAACGTGTTGTTCTTGATCAGAGCGGTATTCATCTCGTGACCGGCATCGGTACGGATGAAGGTACGGCAGCTCTTGGATACGGTGTTGTTCTCGAATATGAAGTTGTGGTGGGCACCTGCCCTCATATCGATGTAGTCCGCACCGTCGGAGCTGTCCTCGATGAGGTTGCCCTTGAATATCACGTACTGGATATTGGACTCAGCCTTGCCGGAATTGTCGTACAGGGCCTTGGTGCCGTGCAGGTAGCTGTCGTAGATGGCTACGGTATCGACTACGGGTGCGGCAGCGGTCTTGTCGTCAACTATGACTGAGGTTCCGTCACCGACAATCTCGAAGTTACGCAGCACGAAGCTTCCGCCGATCTCCCCGCTGAGGGTGAAGGATGCGGTAATCTTGGTCATCTTGTCACCGCTGGTCTGACCTTTCAGGTGCAGAGGGGTGGTGACAGTCATGGATCCGACCTCGTAAGGGGTGTCGCTGTACTTGAAGGTGATGGCATCCTTGCCTGCGGAGACAGCGTTGAGGAACTCCTCTACGCTGGAGACCACGAACTCGGAGCTTTCCTCACCGCCGCCCTTAGGCAGCACTGCGAAAGCAGCTGTTCCGGCAGCGGACTCGGTGTTGTAGATATCCTTCTCACCGGGGTTCGCATACACATCAACCGTGTAGGGACCGGCATCGAGCATGGCCACGGTGGACGCACCGATGATGTAGGAGGTTCCCTCCTCGACATCGTAGGCCTTGCCATTGAACACGACAGTGTAGCTGCCTGCATTCTCGACGCTCTCCCAGGATACCTCGATGTCGGTGGCATCGCCAGCCGTGACTGAGGCGGGGTTCGTCTTGGGGGCAGGAGTGGCGAGGGCCGTATTGACAGCGGTCACGTCAGTGGACCAGGCCAGCTGGGCGAGGCTCACTGCACCGGATGCCCATACGTAGACGTACGAAGGCTCGGTGATGGTGGAGATGATGATCTTCTGTGCATTGTCCATGTCGGCGAGTGCGGATGCACCGCCCTTGATGGTCACTGAGGAACCGTCGACGGGACCCACTCCCACTACGAGGTGGTTGCCCACTGCGTCGGGATCGGCGGGTTTGAGGATGACGGATCCCGGAGTGTCGACCATGAACTTGAGATATCCCACGGAAGGAACCCCCTTGCGGGTGAGGACCGTGGTCTCCTTGAAGTTCAGCATGCCGCCGTCACAGACGATGGGGTTGGACTCGGAACCGGACACGAACAGGCGGTCACGGACCATTTCCTTCTTGATGGTACCGGAGAAGTAACGGGCGTTGCCCAGGTCCCAGGTCTTCGCTCCCTCGACTAGTGTCATGGAGAGGTCCTCGGGCTCCTCCACGTAGGGAGTCCACCACTTGGATGCACCGACCTCCTTGCCTGCGATGGCGGACTCGGGGCTTATGTTGAAGAACCCTCCTGCAGCGTTGTAGCAGGGATCCGCCTCGAGGGCATTGTAACCGACCTTGGAAGAAGGCCAGGAGTCGGTGAAGTAGGTCTCGACAATATTGTAGAACCAGTTGTTGGAGGCATTGACGCCCAAGTCCTCAGCGGTCTTGTACTTGGTGTTGGCGCTTCCCATGGTAGCCTTCTCGACCATGCCCATGATGAGGTTGTTCCTGAAGGAGAGGGATGCGACATCGGGCTGGATGCCGAAGAAACCTGCATTGTTGGTGTTGTCAACGAAGTTCAGGTTCATCACCGTGTTGTTGTCGACCTTGATGTCACCCCATGTACCCGCATCGAGGCGGATGAACGTACGCATACCCTGGTAGATGGTATTGTTGACGATGTTCATCGCATTTACGGTGGAGGCGCCACGGAAGTCGATACAGTCACCGCCGCCGGTTCCGTCAGCGTTGATGTTGCTTATCTCGCAGCTGTCCCAGGTGAGCTCCCCTATGGTGAAGGTCTTGCTCCACTCATAGATGAGACCCTTGGAATAGTTCGTGATGATACAGTTACGGAAGATGACGCTGGAAAGCTCGACATTGTCTACCGTGCCGCCATTCTTCTTCTGGAACGGGAATCCGAATCCGGACGGGCTGGCAGCAGTGGGATTGCCATTGAATTCCACACCCTCGAAGTACAGGGCGTCCCCATTCTTCCAGGTGTCGGGAACATGGATCTCTCCCTGCAGGACGGGCTTGGTCCCGTCAGCGCTCTCCTCACCGTAGATGGACACTCCCACGGGGAAGTCGAGCATCTCGATGTCATAGGGAGAGCCTTCCATCTTGAGGAGGATCTGGGCCCCGGAGGTAAGAATGGCATTCTGGAGTTCAGCCAGAGTGGAGACGGGAGTCAGGACGGAGACGTCGGGAGTGGTCCATGCGTTGACTTCTCCACGGGACGCGGAGAGGTAGTACAGCGTGAACACATACTCGGTCGATGCGGTAAGGCCGCTTACGGTCGCCCCGGCTGCTGCGATATCTTCGGCAGTGAGCTCATAGGACTGCTTTTCGTCGGCACCCGGTACACCGTAGTCGATGCGGGTGACTTCCTCGTAGTCGGACACTTCCTTGGACCAGGAAAGGGTGACTGAAGTGGCTGCCCTGTCGGCGACCTTCATGTAGAGGTTGTCCTTCACTGCGAAGGTCTCGATCTTCTTGTCATAGACCGCATACTTGGATGCGGACTTTCCGGTGGCCGTGGCCTGGACCCTGTAGTAGTAGGTCTTGTCGGCCTCCAGTTTCACGGTATAGGGAACATCCGCGGGTGCGAGTTCCTTGGTCATGTAGGAGGCGGAGAGTTCCTTGTCGGTGAATACCTCAAGAATGTAGGCCTCGGCATCCTTGCTCACATCCCATGAGAAAGTAACCACGTCACCGAGGGTGGCGCTGACCCTTGCCGAGAGATTCATGGGCTCAAGGCAGCGGGTGAGGTCCAGGGTCTCGATCTCGTCGAACTTCTCGGCGCAGCCAACACTGAGGCCGGCTGTCAGGACGACGGCGAGGATGGAGTATATTATTCTATTCATTTTTTTCATAAGGCAGGGGATATTAGAGGTTGTCGTAGCCATAGTCATTCTTGATATATCCCTGGCTATTGGTCATGGTATCGTTGAAGATGGGCCAGAACATGTACTGCTCGGGATCCTTGACGTAGATACCGCGAATCCTTTCCTCGTAGAAACCGCTCTTCTTGGCGTCATCGTACTTGGTGACGTATCCGGGGTTGATTTCCCAGTCGAGACCGGGGTTGCCGTCCTCGCCGGGGTTCAGGCCGTAGAAGTTCATGGTCGAACCGTCCTCGGAAATCTGCGTGTAGACATCACCGGTGAGGTAGTCGTACGGAGCCTGGAGGTCACGGAGTTTGAGCATATCCTCGATGCTCTCGTCAAGTTTGGCCTTCAGGAGGTTCCACCTGATGAGGTCGGCCTTGCGGAGGAACTCGCCGCAGAACTCGAGGGCCCTCTCCTCAACGACTGCATCGAAGAAGGAGTCCTTGTCATTGAGAGTGGCGACGTAGGCATCCGCCGCAGCCTCCGAGGTTGCACGGGCACGGACCTCCTGGAGGTAATTCTTGGCACCGGCGGGGCCATTGAGCTCGTTCTCTATCTCGGCTGCCATGAGAAGGATGTCGGAGTAGCGCATCACAACGGGCTTGATGCCGTCATCGTTCCCGCCGGTATAGGGCTGGGCGTCCATCCACTCGAAGCGGAATTTACCGAAATACCACTTGCTGATTCCTGCGGCCTCGGGGACGGAGTTCTTGTTCCAGGCGTAGTTGACGCAGGTGACGTCACGGCGCTTGTCGTCCTGGCCGTAACGGAAATACATGGTGGGCAGGGGACCTGCGTCACCGCCGCGGGTCACGCCGTTGGACCACTTGGCCCCGTCGCTGCGCACGGCGAAAGTGAAGTTCCACCTTCCGCGACCGGCTCCGAAAGGAATCACATATAGAGTCTCGTTGCCGGGACCTGCGGTGAGGTTGTCCATGTTGTTGAGTTTGTACCACAGTCCCTTGTAGTCGCTCTCGAGGGAGGCGCTGCCGGAGGCGATGGCATCCTTCAGGTAAGCGAGGGCCTTGGGATAGAGGACATCCTTGGAAAGCTCGGGATCGGAGGAAAGACGCACGGTTCCGAGGTCACCGGTTCCCACCTTTCCGTCATCGGGACGGATGGCGTAACCGGATGCGGCGAGAGCTATACGGGCGTAAAGGCCTTCGGCGAACACCTTGTTGACCCTGTCGGTACGGGAAGTCGCTGCGTTCTGTCCGGGATAGGGGATGTTGGGGATGGCCTCTTCGAGGTCGGAGAGAATCTGCTTGAAGATTACGTCACGGCTCTCCTTGGGAGCGTAGATGGTATCGGAGGTAAGGGGCTCGAAGCGGGCAGGTACGTCTCCCCAAGCCTTGATGAGGTCGTAGTAGATCAGGGCCCTGAGGGTCAGGGCCTCACCCAGCAGGTAAGCCATCTCGGGCCTCTCGTCGGGGTTGCCGTAAGTCCTGATGCCCTCGATTACGAGGTTGGCCCTCTCAATTCCCATGTACATCAGAGGGAAAGGACCGTTGGAGAGGTTCAGCTGTGCATTGTTCGGAGCGCAGTCGTAACCTGCGATGTCGCTCTTGCCGTCACCCAGCTTGTAGGTGTTGTACCACTCCACGTCGGTGTTGAAACCGTACCAGGGAAGGAACCTTCCCCTGTAGGAGTTCACCTCGCAGAAAGCCTCGGTGATACCGAAGATGGTACCCTCGGTGAGGTCATAGTACTGGTAGACCGTGGAGGCGTCGAAAGTCGAAGGGGACTTCGGCTCCAGCAGGGACGAGCAGGAAGAAAGGGTGAGCACCGCTGCCAGAATTGTCACTATGATTGTATTGAACTTTTTCATATCAGCAGGGAATTAGAAGGTTAAATTCAGACCGCAGACAAAGCCGATGCTCTTCGGGTAGGCTGAGTAGTCCACGCCGGGGGTAAGCGGAGTGGAACGGCGGGTATCGACCTCGGGATCGTAGCCGGAATACTTGGTCAGGCAGAACAGGTTGGTTCCGGTAGCGTAGACCCTGGCACGACGGAGGTGAATCTTCTCGGTGATCTTCTCGGGAACGGTGTAGCCGATGGTCACGCTCTGCAGACGGAGGAACGATGCATCCTCGACAGCCCAGTCGGAGAAGACCGCATTGCCGATGGCGGGGTTCCACATGGTTTTGCCGCGGTTGGCGGCTTCAAGGGTGGCGGCATCGGTGATGAGCTCACCGGTCGTCCAGTCAACATTGGTCCACCTCTTGTCCACTGCCATCATTTCGAGAAGGTTGCGGTTGTAGAACTTGCGGGAGGAGGTGAACTCGATCTTGTTGGCGTTGTACACCTGGTTCCCTATCATGTAGTTGAAGTTGGCGCTGATGTCAAAGCCCTTGACGTAGCCGCTGAGGGAGAATCCGCCCGTGAAGTCGGGAGTGGCCTTGCCTATGACCTGGCGGTCAGCCACGGTCACCTTGCCGTCCCCGTTGAGGTCCTTCAGTTTGAGGGCGCCGGGGATCATGTAGTTGCTGCCGATGATGGCGGAGTTGTCAACGACACCGTCCTTCAGGACCCACTTGGACCCGTTGTAGTCGAAGTCGGCTGTCGTGTACATGCCGTCGGACACAAAACCGTACATGTTGCCGAGGGGCTGTCCCACCTGGACGATGTAGTCGTCACCGATCTCGGTGGAGGCCCAGTAGGACTGTGCGGTTATGCTGCTCAGGCCGCCCAGGTCAGTGACCACGTTCTTGTTGTAGGCGATGTTGGCGCTTACATTCAGGGAGTAGTCCTTCTGCTGGATGATGGGCATGTTGAGGGTCAGCTCGACACCGCGGTTGCGGGTGGAACCCAGGTTACGGTACTGGCTGTCATAGCCGGAACCGGTGATCGGGAAGTTGATGAGGAGGTCCTTGGTGTTGTTCTGGTACACTTCCAAGCTACCGCTCAGCCTGTTCTGGAAGAAGGAGAAGTCCAGACCGAAGTTGTGGGTGTAGGTGGTCTCCCACTTCAGGTCGGGGTTGTTCATGATCTTGCCTGCCATCCAGTAGTTGGTGGACTGGCTAAGCCATGCCGTGGTGGTAGAGGAATACTGCTTGTTGAGCTGGCCGGAAGGGATGTTGTTGTTACCTGCCGTTCCGAAGGAGTAGCGTACCTTCAACTGGTCGAGCCAATTGTGGGTGCTGTCCATGAACTCCTCGTTGCTGATGGTCCAGGAGACAGCGGCCGAGGGGAAGAAACCCCACTGATGGCCGGGAGCGAACTTCGAGGAACCGTCCGCACGCAGCGTGGCACCTACCGAGTAACGGTGCTTGTAGTCGTAGTTGACCCTGCCGAAGAAGGACAGGAGCACGTCATCGGGGTTGTAGTAATTGTTGAATGTGCTGGGAATGGCTGAGGAGGAGAAGTTCCAGGCCATCTGGGCATCGTAGAAGACGGGATATCCGTCCACCATGGAAGTGATGGTGTTGCTCTTGGTGATGGTCATCTCCTCTCCGAGCAGGGCCGTCAGGGACATGTCCGGATTATTGAGCACTTCCGCGAAGTCGTAATTGAGGGTGTTGGTATTGCGGTACTTGGTCCTGAAGGCCTCCTTGTGCTGGTTGGAAGGAGTATTCTTCACCGTGGAGTTGTTGGCCACATAGTAGGTGGTAAGGCCGTAGAAACGGTCGTCCATCTGGCGATAGTCCTCCATGCCGCCCTCAATCTTGAGGTTCAGGTTGTCGATTATCTTCCAGGAGAATGCCGCATTGGCGTTGAGCGTGGTCCTCAGGCGCTTCGAATCGTTGTCAGCGACACTCTGGAGAGGCGGGGCGTTGTCGCCGTAGTCCTGCTCCTCGTCCACTCCCTGCACAGTGGAGGCGATTGGGATGGGAGTATAGGAGACGGCATGCTTGAGCCTACCGTTGCCGGAGGTTGTACCTGTATCGTTGATTCCGTTGGCACCGGAACCGCGGACGTTGGTGCGGGAATAACGCACGTTGACGTCGATGCTGGTGGTCTTGCTTGTCTTGAAGTTGCCCTTGAAGGAAAGGTTGTCACGGGAATAGTTGGAGCCCATCATGATGGCCTCGTCCCCCATGTGGGCGTAACCCACCGTCCAGTTGTAGTTGTCGCCGCTCCCGGAGACCGAGAAATCAGCGCTGAAGGTGTTCCCGACATTGCCGAAGACCGCATTCACCCAGTTGTTGCCGCTGAGCTTGGAATACAGGTCGATATCGTCGAAGGTCCCGAAATAAGGGTAGTAGTTGCTGGAGAGGTTGTCGCGGATGAGCCCGAGCTCATACTGGAACCTCACGAAGTCGTAGGGCTGCATGGCGACGATGGCACCTGCGTTGGCCATCTTCTTGAGCCCGTAGTAGGTGTTGAATTTGACGGATACCTTCTGTCCTTTCTCTGCGCTCTTGGTAGTGACAATCACGACACCGTTAGCGCCGCGGCTACCGTAGATGGCGGTGGAGAAAGAGTCCTTGAGGACGTCGATGGACTGGATCTCGGACGAAGGGATATCGTTTATGGACTCCACCGGGAATCCGTCCACGATGTACAGGGGGCTGTTGTCCTGGGTAATGGAACCGCCACCGCGGACCCTGATCTTAATGTCCGCATCAGGATCGCCTTCGGTAGTGACTACGCTCACACCGGCCATCTTTCCGGAGAGGGCCTGGGAGACCGTGGTCACAGGCTGTTCGGTCAGTTTGTCCGATCCCACCGATGACACGGAACCGAGGAGGTCGCGTCTCTTGACCGTGGCATAACCCACGACGACAATCTCGTCGAGGGTCGTGGAATCATCCTCGAGGACGACGTCCACCACTTTCTTGTCGCCCACGGGGACGGAGACATCCTTCATTCCGATGAGTGAGAAGGTAAGGACTGCGGAGGGACCGGGTACGTTTATCTTGTACATACCGTCCAGGTCTGTGGTAGTCCCCTGGGTGGTGCCCTGCACCATCACGAAGACTCCCATCAGCGGTTCCCCTGTAGCGTCCTTTACTGTACCCGTCACTTCCTGCGCACCGAGGGCCCAGACGGAACCGCAGAGCAGGAAGAGCACGGAAGCAATCTTAATAAAGATTTTGCTCATAAGGAATTGGTTTTTTGGTTGTTGATGTTGGTATTATGATACTTTGATTTTTGTCGGGATTATTTCTGCTTCGCTACGACGTCCTTTACGAGGTAGTGAAGATACATTTCCAGGTTGGTGTAGCGCTTGGCGGTCTTGTCAATGGTATAGGCCTTGCCGTCGGAGGGGTCCATCTTGTCGAGGCCGTACTTGTCCTCGAAGGAATCGGGGATGCCGTCACCGTCGGTATCCTTGACGGTGGTATCGGATGTGTAGGCGGGCCACCCGCCTGCGTCCTCCTGGGAGTCTATTATGCCGTACTTGGACCCCTTGCTGCCGCTGTAGGTGAAAATGCCTTCCCTGGTCTCCTTCACGATTCTGGCATCGACCTCGTCCCTGGCCATGGAGGCCCCGGCCACCTCGAGGACCTTGCCGAAAGCATCTTCCGGGGTCTGGGCGAGGGGAAGGGCCACGGTGGAGGATACGCTGAAAGCGGCAGTGGACTTTATTGTCGCGACGTCCACTTCCTCATGGGGATGGATTCCTGTCCAGTTGTCCTTGTTCACGTTCTCGATGGAGGTCTTCTGGGCATCGGAAGTCACCACGGAAGGGTCGAAATAGTTCCCCTCGACGTAGAACTTGCCCCAGACGCCCTTGGCGTTGGTGTTGGAACCGTCATCGGCGTAGGGCTCGAATATGCGGTTCACCAGGACGGGCTTCGTGATGGTGGAAGGACCGGGCTTATAGTAGTTGCCACGGAAATTGAAGCTTCCTCCCTCCCCTGCGTAACCGCCGTTGGTGGGACCCCAGTTGTAGAAGACGTTGTTATAGAGGTCCACTTTCTCATTCTCCGGCTTTCCCGTGTAGCGGCTCCCGCAAAGGCGTGGAGTCCTGGAGGTGTGGTGGGCGAGGAGGTTATGGTGGAAGGATGCCCCGTGGCCTCCCCAGATGCCGCCGTACCCGTGCGCCCCCTTGGGGTGCTTGGAGTTCGCCAGGCTCTCGGAGAGGATGCACCACTGCATCGTGAAGTTGTCGTTGTCGTAGAAGGAGGCGCACTCGTCCATGCTCCAGCTCATGGAGCAGTGGTCCAGGATAATGTCCTTGCGGTTACGGCCCCAGATGCAGTCTTCCTGTCCCTCGACATTGTCCCCGAGACGGAAGCGCACGAAGCGGATGATGACATTGTCAGCCTGGTTCTCGACCGTGTAGTCGGAAATGCAGATACCCCCGCCCGGGGCAGTCTGCCCGGCAATGGTGAGGTCACCATTGGTTATCTTGATCATGCTCCTGAGCTGAATCCTTCCAGCGACGTCGAACACCACGGTCCGGGCCCCGCTCTGCCCCACAGCCCAGCGAAGGGACCCTTCGCCGCTGTCATTTAGGTTGGTTACATGGTAAACAGCCCCGCCTCTTCCTCCGGTAACAAGAGAGCCACAGCCCTCCGCTCCGGGGAATGCCCTCACCACTCCGTCCTCATCCCAAGCTGGGATGCCGTACTCCGAATAATAGTAGTCGGGGCTCTGTGTCGAGGGGGTGTTTCCGGGATCCTCGCCGGGATCCTCGCCACCGCTCCCTGCGGTAGTGAACTTGACAGGAGTGGACCAGGAGGATGAAAGGGTACCGCACAGGGCCCTGACAGAGAAGGTGTAGGCCGTGGCCTTGTTGAGGCCTGTGACACGGACATTCCTCTGCGTGACAGAGCCGCTGGCGACTTCGCCACCTCCGTCCAGCGCCACCTTCCAGTCATACCCGGTGGCTCCCGCGACCGCCTCCCACTGGAAAGTGGCAGCGGTTTCCTCAACGTTCCCGTGCACGGCCACGGAAGCGGGTACTTCCGGGGTCGTGGGCTGGTCCTCCTTCCCGTCTTCGGGGTTGCCGCAGCTCCAGGGGAGAAGGCCGAGGCAAAGGAAGAGGATGGCCGAGGTGGTGTATTTGAATAAGTTCGTTGAAGATAGTGGGAGGTGATGCATCCTGCGTTTTGCTTTATTATTTACCTGATTGTTCAGTTGGTGTCATTTTTCCTGCCTTTCCTTTTCAAGGGCCGCCCAGATGAGGGGTCCTATGCCCTTGGGGTCGTTGGAACGGACCTTCTCACCTATATAATAGGCATAGTCACCGCTCCTGTTGTCCTTGCCCCCGAGCCCTGCGACTTCGCAGCATCTGCGAAGCTCGATTTCCCCGTTTTCGTCCTCCGCGACAAACTCCTTCTGGAAAGCGTCATAAGTCCTGAGGGCATAGTCCTTCATGTCGGAGGGAAGATATCCGAGGCGCACAGCCTTGAGAAGAGAGTAGGAGAACATGGCGCAGCAGGTGGCCTCGAGGTAGTTGCCCTCCCCGCCGGGACGGTCAAGTACCTGGTACCACAGCCCCGTGGCGGGATCGGCCACTTTGGGGAGGGCCACGATGAATATCTGGCCGAGGATGTCAAGAAGTTCCTTCCTGGCCTCCACGTCCTGGGGAATGACTTCAAGGACATCGACAAGGGCCATGCTGTACCATCCGAGGGCACGTCCCCATGCATGGAGGGACTGTCCGGTCACAGGGTCCGCCCAGAACATTTTGTGGGAAGAGTCCCAAGCATGGCGGTAAAGTCCCGTGGAGGGGTCGAATGTATGGTCTGCCACTATCCTGAAGTGACTGATGATGTCATTGTAATACGGGAGCCTGTCCTTTTCGGGGATGTACCTTGACACATAGATGGCGTAGAATGGCTGTGCCATGTAAAGGCCGTCCAGCCACATCTGGTTCTCATAGACCTGCTTGTGCCAGAATCCTCCTTCCGGGGTCCTGGGCTGCCCCTGGATCTGCTTCCAGAGGGTATCCATGGCACAGCGGTACTTTTCCTTGCCCGTAATGTCGTACAGGTCGAAAAGCGTGCGGCCCGGGCAGATGTGGTCGGTGGAATAGTTGCTTACCTTGTACTTATATATGGTTCCCTTTTCATCTATCATGCGGTCGTACCACCCGTCCACGTACCTGAGGATATCGTCCCCTCCGTAGGTACGGTACACGTCAAGGAAGGAAAGGAGCTCGAGTCCCGTCGTGTAGTTCCACTTAAGGGTTCCGTTCATCCCGTCCAGGTAGCTTCCGTCAGGGCAGCGGGACATCTCGCTACGAACCGTCTTCACGCTCAGGAGATTGGCGGTATCCTTCGTGCCTTTCGTCCCGTTGCAGGAAGAGAGGGCGGCCACCATGAGAATGAGGGCGGATGAGGTGAGTATCAGGTATTTGAATGTACGTTTCATTGTCGGATTTTCTAGGCTAGTGCTTACTTGTTGTCGAAGGGATCCCAGGGATGCTCGTCCAAGGGGGTGGACATCACTTTCCCGAAAGTGTAGTCCTCGGCCTGGTAAGGGTTCAGCTGGAAGGACCAATCAACTCTCCCCGAGGCGCAGGCCCCGGGACCGAAGTTCCGGTACTCGGCGTAGTAGGCGTTTTTCTTGGTAAGGGGCTTCCCTTCCTTCTCCCAGTCATGCCAGCCCTCGGGAAGGATGTGGCTTCCAAGTTCGCACTCCAGGATGACGGTCTTGGCGTAGGCTCCCCAGGGACGCCCCAGGTAGCAGTTCTTCACTCCCGGGTCAGCGGTGAAGCGGCACCTGTGGAAGACGTAACCGTACCTGGACCCCTCCGGGGTGGAGGCGGCAGTTACGAAAGAGTCTTTTTTTGAACGTATCTCGCAGTTCTCGAAGTAACATACCGAGGAACCGAATATGAAATCCGTTGTCCCCTCTATGTAACAGTCAAGATAATAGTTTCTTACAATGTTTCCCTTCCTCCCGACGGAGCCGTAGGTGTACAGGGTGTCCTGGTTTCCGAGGAGGCGGCAGCCCTTGAAGAAGATGAAGTCACCGTTTGTGAATACGGCCACGGCCTGGCCGATCTCGGGGCCCTCGCCGGCGCTGTTCTCGATGGTCAGGTTCTCTATCGTGACATAATAGGCGTGGATGTACATGGTGGCGGATCCGGATGTGCCTATCCTGGTCCCGCCCACCGGCCACTTGCCCTCGGCATACTTGCCGTAGGTTATGACGGTGCGAAGGGCATTCTCCCCGAGGAGATGGAGGCGGTACTTGTTGTTGGGGATGGTCACTTTTTCATTGTAGACGCCCTCCCGGATGAAAATGGTGGTTATCTTGCCATGCTCGTAGTCGGGCACTGCATCGATTGCCTCGCTCACCGTCCGGAAATCCCCGCTCCCGTCCTTGGCCACGACAATATCAGCGCTTATTTCATGCCGGGACTCCTCCGCCCGGAGGGGCAGGAGAGCCAGGCACAGAAGGCACAGTACTGATAGTGTCCGCTTCATGGAATAATTGTTGGTTGGAAGTATTGGGCGGGATGGGTTAAAGGGGGTTGTTGTTGACTGTGACTTCATCGAATTTCACTTCCTCCGCACGAAGCACGGTGACCCCGTCCTTGGAGGCCGTAAAGGTGCAGTCGGTGAAGGTGAGGTTCCTGAGGGGCAACTCGGGAAGGCCGTTGATGTAGATGGCTTCACGCGCCCCGTCGCAGACGAGGTCCTTGAAATGGAAATTGCGGAACTCGGGGGTGGTCTCATCCACGGGCAGGAGGTCCTCCTTACCGTTGGCCCCTGACATCTCCGTTGCCGCGACCCCCGCATAGTACAGGTTGAATATCACCGCATCGGTGACGATATCCTTCATGTAGATCCTCTCGCACCAGATGTCCTGGACAAGGCCTCCCCGTCCCCTGGTGCTTTTGAAACGAAGTCCCACGTCGGTTCCTATGAAGGAGCAGTCGGAGACTTTGATGTTGTTCACCCCTCCGCTCATCTCGCTGCCGATTACAAATCCGCCATGGCCGTGATATACGGTGCACCCGGAAATGATGAGGTTCCTACAGGCTACGCCATGCCTTCTGCCGTCCGCATCCTTGCCTGACTTGATGCAGATGGCATCGTCACCCACGTCGAAGGTGCTGTCATACAGAAGCACGTTCTCGCATGCATCGATGTCGATTCCGTCGCCGTTGGCTGAATAATAAGGGTTGCGGACATTTATGTTGCGCACGATCATGTTCCTGCAGTAGAGGGGGTGGATGTTCCAGCAGGGGCTGTTCTGGAAGGTGCAGCCTTCAAGGAGCACGTTCTCGCACTGCCTGAGGGACACCATCACGGGACGCAGGAAAGTCTTTATGTACTGCTCGTCGAGAGAGGGATCGGGGAAGTTGAGGGACCCGGCAGTCGCCCTGGCGGCACCGTAGCCTTCATTGGGGAACCAGGTGTCCCCTTTCTCAGAAAGCACCCCTCCCCTCCCGAGGACTTCCTTCCACTGGTCCGGGGAGACTTTCCTTTTCTTTACTTCCCTCCAGGCGTCGCCGTTACCGTCGATGATGCCCTCCCCGGTAATGGAGATATTCTTCTGGGCGGTGGCATTTATGGGGGAAAGACACCTGTTGACATCGAGGCCCTCGAAGTTCGTGGGGATGATGGGATAGAGGTTCTCGTCGGGACTGAAGATGAGAATGGCGTTTTTCTCCAGGTGGAGGTCCACTCCGCTGCGAAGCGTGATGGGACCGCTCTTCCACACTCCCGCGGGGACCACAAGATGGCCTCCTCCCTTCGAGGAAAGATGCTCGATGGCCTTCCTGAAAGCCTCGGTATTCAGAAGGGTCCCGTCACCTACACCCCCGAAGTCCGTTATCGAAACCCTCAGGTCCGGAATTGTAGGTTCCTCGACAAGGGGCATATCGAAAGGAAGATTCTCGTAAAGGGCTGCAATCTTCTCTTTCTCGCTGCCTACGGTGGGGTTGCACCCGGAAAAGGGCGTGACCATCAGGAAAATGGACAGAGCGGGAAGAAGGAAAGCTTTGTTTTTCATCAATGTGGCGATTCGGTCAATATTACGGTTCCCATACCTCCTTCGGGGGATGTGGTTTACAAATTTAGGAAAATAATCCGTCCTATGTTCATAACCTATGCAATTATGACAAGAAAGGTCAAATATTAGACAAAATAGTATCATTTTAATTGCGTGTTCGTACACATTACCACATTACAAAACACACCGCACATCTATATTTTTCAATGAAATGCGAGAATATTTAAGGGAAAGTTGTCATACACGTAGACGGTTTTCGCAAAAAACGTAAAGAAAAGAATACTTTGCGTTATATGAGGGGGCCCTACTAGGGCCCGGGGGAAAGGGGAACAACCGACAACAATGATTGGAACATTTGATCAGGAAGGACTGGAGGGAAAAATTACCGACAATAAATCCATTAATGTTCATATATGCATTGTTTTGACAAGTTGATTTCGGTTTTAAGGAATGTTTCGGTTTTAATTAAAATATGTATGAAATGGAAGATTTGAATAATTTCTGCGACATTGGGTAGTTTTACGCAGTTTTGAAAATTTAGGGGCTCCACGCTGTTATAAACGATTTAAAGCAGAAGCGACGTGAGCGGGTTTTACGTTTAAGCAATTATTATCAAAACGAACGAAAGTATCAAAAAAAGGATTATTTCATTCTTTATGGCAGTAAATAATTAATTTTCTCTTGGAAAATAGTTGCAATTCAGAATTAAATGCTATCTTTGTAGCATAACCGAAATGCACGAGAGGTAGTGGACGGGCCACTGACGAGGCCAACAGAGACCGCATTGCGGAAGGATAATAGTTTAACATAGTATTTTAGACGCTCTGAGAGATGGCAGGACTTAAGGTTGGACGCAAGAGAATGCGTCCCGAGGACAAGAAGGTGAACGTGACACTGTCGATTTCACCTCTTGGCAGGGAGATCATGAACAGGCTCATCGTGAATGGCTACATGATTTCCCGGGAATTCGACAAGTTCCTCCTGCAGCTTGGCAGGAAGGAAAAAATCATTAACGCAAAGGGCAAACTGATCGACGTGGAAATCGGGGACACCACTATGCTCGAGGAATAATCCCGCTACCGTTCGAGTGAAAAGCCCCCCGGCGCTTCTTCCATTTACCGGACTCTTTTCCCAAGGGACATGACCGTTCCACAGGAAAGGGTCCGTTTTTTTGTCTATTTCTTCCCGGATGAAGCCTTCTGGAGGTCCCGGCAGATATCGCATCGCCCGCACGGGCGGCCGTCCTCCTGTCCGAAATACTTCATCATATAGAGGCTGCGGCACTCCCCGCTCTGGGCATAATTCTTCACGGCTTCGCTGCGTTCCTCCGTCAGGAGCTTCAGGGCATCGTATGCGCTCCAGTCAAGCTTGACGTTCCCCTTCTCCCACCGGTCGTGAAGCAGGAGGATGACATCGGATGTCTGGGAGGGGACGTAACTTATGAAAGCGTTAACGGACATTTGGTAGAGCAGTTCATGGAGGGTGGGGACATCCACTCCGACGCTCCCGGCGACGACCTGCTCGTCAATGGGGACGGCGAAAGAGAAGATGCCCTCGTAACGTCGCATGAGGTTCTCCAGGATATCCGTCATGCGGCTATCCGGAAGGTCCGTTTCATACAGGTCCGTACGGTCGACTTTTATCTTGACCCTCGTAGGAAGGTCCACTTTCTCGGATATGGTTATATGTCCCTCCCTGGCAAGGAAACGAAGGGCGCTGGCCGTCATCTCCTCCCCCACCTTGTAGCGGCCGCAGAACTCCTCCATGTCGAAACGCAGTTCCCTGCCCTCTCCCTGCCCATATGGGATGGTATAGAACATGTGGAGCCTCTGGTAGGTATCCTCGATGAAATCATGCGAGGGGAATTGCTGTTGCCCTCCCCTGGTAAGGGAGGCCTTGTCGGAGGGGGAATACAGCAGCACCGCATAGGCACTCTTCCCGTCCCTGCCTGCCCTGCCCGCTTCCTGGAAGTATTCCTCGAGGGAGGGTGGCAGGTCCATGTGCACCACGAACCGCACGTCCGGCTTGTCGATTCCCATTCCGAAGGCATTGGTGCATACCATCACCCTTATCTTCCCTTCCTTCCAGTCCCTTTGCCTCTGTTCCCTGGCCTCGTAGCCTATGCCCGCATGATAATGGGAAGAGGATATGCCCTCTGCAGAGAGGCACTCGGCTATCTGGCGGGTCCCCTTCCTGCTGCGCACGTATACTATCCCCGTACCCGGCACTCCCCGGCAGATGGAAAGGAGCTGGGAAATCTTTTCATCCTTGTCGGACACCTTCCTCACGACATAGGACAGATTCGGCCTCTCGAAACTTGTGCGTACGACATTCTCCTCCCTGAAAGAGAGCCTGTGCATGATATCCCCCGCGACATGGGGGGTGGCGGTTGCGGTGAGGGCAATGAGGGGTGCTCCCACGCTCTCCCTTATCTTCCCTATCTCCAGATACTCCGGTCTGAAGTCATAGCCCCACTGGGAAATGCAGTGCGCCTCGTCAACCACGATGAAACTTATGTCCAGCACCGGCAGGTAACTCCTGAAGAGGAATGTCCTGAGCCTTTCCGGGGAAATGTACAGGAACTTGTAGTCCCCGTAGGCTGCATTGTTGAGGGCAGTGTCGACTTCCCGCCTGGTCATGCCGGCATGCACTGCTATGGCCCGGATCCCCCTTGCGGAGAGATTCTGGACCTGGTCCTTCATCAGGGCGATAAGCGGAGTGATGACAAGGGCAATGCCGTCCCGCATCATGGCGGGTACTTGGAAACATATCGACTTCCCCCCTCCGGTGGGAAGGATCGCGAGGACGTCCTTGCCGCTGAGGGCATCTGAAATTATCTCCTCCTGTCCGCTTCGGAAGGAGTCGTAGCCCCAGTATCGGGAGAGTATCTCAAGAGGTGTGGGAGAGTCGGGGGTCATTTTCAGAAAAGGTGGGTTACGGTTGTAAAGGTAGGGAAAAAAACCTAAACTCCCCCTCTTTCATTACACCTGCCCGGGCGAAGCGGGAAAAGCGCAATGGATAAAACGATTGAGGTTGTTTTTTCCTGCATGATGAAGCGAAACAAGTGACCTATGGCAAAGAAATTGCAGATGGAATGGGTCGGAAGATAGCGGGAAATTGCTATCTTTGCATGATTGAACCGGGACCGGTTTCCCCCCTGGGGAAAATTCGGGAACGGAAAAACGGCAGACTGCTCAAATAAAATAGTTTAACACCATACACAAACAACACACCATGCCAAAATTCGATCTCAGCAAGTACGGCATCACCGATGTGAAGGAAGTCCTGTACAACCCCACCTACGAAGTCCTCTACAACGAGGAGACCAAACCCGGTCTCGAGGGCTTTGACAAAGGCCAGGTAACCGAACTGGGAGCCATCAACGTGATGACTGGAATCTACACCGGTCGTTCCCCCAAGGACAAATACATCGTCTACGACGAGACAAGCAAGGAAGGTGCTCCCGGAGAAATCTGGTGGACCACCGAGGGTTATCCCAATGACAACCACAAGATGAGCGTCGAGACCTGGGAAGTCGTCAAGAAACTCGCCAAGGACCAGCTCTCCGGCAAGAGGCTGTTCGTAGTGGACGGTTTCTGCGGCACCCACAAAGACACCCGCATGAAAGTCCGCTTCATCATGGAGGTTGCATGGCAGGCACACTTCGTGACCAACATGTTCATCCGCCCCAAGAACCAGGAAGAGTTCGACCAGGAGCCCGACTTCGTAGTGTACTGCGCAGCCAAGGCAAAGGTCGAGAACTACAAGGAGCTGGGTATCCGTTCCGAGACCTGCATCGCTTTCAACGTCACTTCCAAGGAACAGGTAATCCTCAACACCTGGTATGGCGGTGAGATGAAGAAAGGCCTGTTCTCCATGATGAACTACTACCTTCCCCTGAAGGGCATCGCAGCAATGCACTGCTCCGCCAACACCGACATGAACGGGGAAAACACCGCCATCTTCTTCGGTCTTTCCGGAACCGGCAAGACCACCCTTTCCACCGACCCCAAGCGTCTTCTCATCGGAGACGACGAGCACGGCTGGGATGACGAGGGAGTCTTCAATTTCGAGGGCGGCTGCTATGCCAAGGTCATCAAGCTCGACAAGGAAAGCGAGCCTGACATCTACAACGCCATCCGTCGTGACGCTCTGCTGGAGAACGTGACCGTGGACGAGAACGGAGTCATCGACTTCAATGACAAGTCCGTCACCGAGAACACCAGGGTATCCTATCCTATCTATCACATCAACAACATCGTCCGTCCCGACAGCCATGGCCCCGCAGCAAAGCAGGTCATCTTCCTGTCCGCTGACGCATTCGGTGTCCTTCCTCCCGTTTCTATCCTCACCTCCGAGCAGACCAAGTACTACTTCCTGTCCGGCTTCACCGCCAAGCTCGCAGGAACCGAGAGGGGCATTACCGAGCCCACTCCCACCTTCTCCGCTTGCTTCGGCCAGGCATTCCTCGAGCTGCATCCCACCAAGTATGCAGAGGAGCTGGTGAAGAAGATGGAAAAGAGCGGTGCAAAGGCTTACCTCGTGAACACCGGATGGAACGGAACAGGCAAGCGCATCTCCATCCGCGACACCCGCGGTATCATCGATGCCATCCTTGACCACTCCATCGACGCAGCTCCCACCAAGACCATCCCTTACTTCAACTTCTGTGTCCCCACAGTGCTGAAGGGAGTGGACACCGGTATCCTCGATCCTCGCGACACCTACGCTGATCCCGCCATCTGGGAGGAGAAAGCAAAGGATCTCGCCGGCAGGTTCATCAAGAACTTCCACAAGTACGAGTCCAACGAGGCCGGAAAGGCTCTTGTCGCCGCCGGTCCTAAGCTCTAATCATAAATCCTTTCTGTGGATTAAGCACATTCCTGCCTCCATCCCGGAGGCAGGATTCCTTTTTCTTCCATTTTCCCGTATTTCACCTTTCCCCAATCATGAAAACAAGGCTCCCGGCACTGCTCCTTCCTCTGTCCCTGGCCTTCCCTGTGCCCATTTTTTCCCAGGCATACGGAGACCGTCCCCTCGAAAATGGGGATGATGTCGTGACAGCCGGCCTGCTGGACTGGAACATCGGGATTGAATACGAGAACGCATGGAACGTGGGAAGCGCCAAGAGGCTCCGCGGCAAGACTTATGTGCTGGAACTTTGGCTCACCGAAGTGGGAACGCAGTGGGACTGGGACGAGATGGTGGTCGTCCAGGGAAAGATAAACGAGGCGCTGGAGTGGCTTACGGATCTTGCCGCATACTACGGAGTCGAGGCGACATTCGAAAAGGGCAGCTACTCTACGGTTCAGGAGGGGGCGTCACCCTGGAAGAGTTGCCTTCGACCCTCGAGGAGAGTACCTCCTTCCCGATCCTTACCCCCCAGGCCCTGAGCAAGATAGGCTACAGCGGTGGCGTAATGCAGTGCTACGACCAGCTCATGGGTTATGACGGTGTGGACAACGTGCTTGTCCTCTCTCTCATAAACAAGGTGGGCAGGAATTCCTCCTTCCAGTTTTCCGTCAAGCATATCCTCTCCGGGATGGAGGATTATTTCCTTGAGAGCGCATACATTTTCAAGGAGCAGGAATGGGGCCCCGTCACACCCCAGTCCATTGCCCACGAGATACTTCACCTGTACGGAGCGTGGGACCTCTATGGAGGGCAGGTCAGCGAGGAGGCCGACAGGTTTGCGAAAGAGAACTATCCCTATGAGATAATGCTCCAGGTGAGGGACCCCCTCAAGGACCTGGACATCTCTCCCCTCACCGCATGGCTGATCGGGCTCAGTCCGGAGGTGAAGGACTGGTTCTGGCTTTTCAAAAGACTTCCGCAGCACTTCGTGGGGAACGAAAATGTGGCGGTGCCGCCTTCCTCCCTCCCCAAGCCCTCTCCCCCCTCCCCACGGAACTGAACTGAAATGGTTTTTGACTATCTTTGCACAGTGAATGGGATTATCCATTCAATGACAAGGAACCAATAACCAAATTCAACCATACATTACCTATCATGCACCTTCATTCCCCCCTGCACT
This sequence comes from uncultured Bacteroidales bacterium, assembly GCA_905235445.1. GTDB lineage: Bacteria > Bacteroidota > Bacteroidia > Bacteroidales > UBA932 > Cryptobacteroides. Next base: position 39,769 of record CAJOLJ010000018.1, on the reverse strand, counting down.
CAAACCGAAGGGTAGGCGCCATGGCTCTTTTCCCGATTGCGGTTTGGGCGGCGCTGGCCCTCTGCTCCTGCGGCCAGACGAAAAATGAAGTGGTCTCCCTGAGTGTAAGCCCTTCCACCCTCGAACTTACGGTAGGACAGAGTTCATCCCTGAGTGCCACTATAAATCCCGCCACTTCCACAGCCGGGATCACCTGGAGCAGTTCCGCTCCCGCCATTGCCACGGTAAGCGGAGGTACGGTCACGGGAGTGAGCGAAGGCACCTCCGTCATAACAGCCTCCGCCGGTGGCAGGAATGCCACTTGCAGCGTAACCGTGAAAAAGGCTACTGTATTCCCCACGGGGGTGACCCTGGAGGAGGCCTCCCTCACCCTGGACATCGGGGAAAGCAGGACCCTCAAGGCGGAAGTATCCCCTTCGGATGCCACCGACAAGACCCTCACCTGGCATTCTTCCGACACCAAGGTGGCTACAGTATCGGAGGGGACCGTGAAGGGACTCTCTGCAGGCACCGCCACAATAACAGTTGCCACGGTTAACAACATGAAGGCAACCTGTACTGTCTCCGTCAATGACAGCGGAACCCCCGCATCCCTCTTCGCCAAGGGAGCGGACATAAGCTGGGTCACCGAGATGGAAAGGGACGGTGTGAAGTTCAGGGACTCTGGCGGAGCGGAACAGGACCTTTTCAAACTCCTCGCATCCATCGGGATGAACGCCATCCGCCTCAGGGTCTTTGTCGAGGGTGACGAACTGTGGTGTTCCAAGGATGACGTCGTACAGAAAGCCAGGAGGGCGGCAGAGGAAGGGCTCGAAGTCATGATTGACTTCCACTACAGCGATTTCTTCGCGGATCCAGGAAGGCAACGTGTCCCCGAAAGCTGGAATGGGCTGGACGCGGACGGACTCTGCGCCAAGGTCTCCGAGCACACCAAGGATGTTCTTGCCGCTATCAAGGATGCCGGGGTCACCCCCCTCTGGGTGCAGATAGGGAACGAGACCCGGAACGGAATGCTCTGGGACGTGGCCCGCTTCTGGAACTCAAAAGGCAACATCGACGGAGGACGGGAGAACTTCGTGAAGATATACAACAGCGGCTACGATGCTGCCAAGTCCGTTTTCCCCTCCATCATCGTTATGCCTCACCTCAACAATGCCTACGAGGACAACGCATGGTGGTTCTCCGAACTGAAGGCCCTCGGACTCAAGTTCGACATGATAGCCCTCTCTCACTATCCCATGGCCAGCGGCTCCGACTCCTATAATGACATCAACCAAAAGGCACTTGCCCAGATAAAGAATCTCAGTACCGCCTTCGGGGTTCCCGTGATCATTTCCGAAATCGGTGTGAAACTCTCAGTCTGGGACGGAAGCAAGATGGTCGACAACACCGCCGAGGCTAAGAAGTGCATGGATTATTTCATGTCGGAGGCAAGGAAAATCCCCGCCTGCAAGGGGATCTTCTACTGGGAGCCCGAGGTGTACGGAGGCTGGAAGCCGAAAGTGTACAACGATGTCTCGAAGTACGTTGAGGGCGGAGGAAGCTGGAACGCCTACGACATGGGAGCCTTCACAAGTAGCGGCGCCCCTTCATCGGCCCTGGATTGTTTCAAGGATTAGCCTTCCGGCAGGAAATTTGGCAGCACCCTTTACGGGTCTTCTTCCAATGGCCTTCGGCACCCTCACGCCGTAGGCCATTACTGCTTATACGGCAAAGGGAAAGGCAGGAAAATTCCAGGGGCGGAAGGGCGGGAAAAGGACATTTTCCACGCCACTGAAAACTGTTAGATGAAAAGACCCTTCGCCGCAGTTATGAATTTTGGATGGCAAGAGCTTATCATTCTCTTAATCAGAACGTTCAACTACTTTAAAGACATATTTTTCCCTTGAGGGATTTCAGTTTAAATCTGTAAGAAGGGCATCCAGTCCCAGGGCCGGGGGCATTACCTCGGAAGAGAGTAAACCACCCTGAAATTCAAGGGAGTAAAAAAAATAAGGAGCGCATCACTGCGACCCTTATTGCACTACTAACTTTTAATACTACTGACTAATAACTAACCAATATGAAACTACTTCTATTGCACTGCAAAGGTAGGAAAAATATTTATTAACACAACTTTTTTAAAGAATTTTTTTGGGAATTTCACCGTAAAATGCCTTCTGGAGTATAAAACCATGCTTTTTTACTCATTTAAAAGGATTTAAAATAGATGAAGGGGAAAATGGCGGGGAAAAAGCAAGGAACCTTCCCATAAAGAATAATTATCCACTAGACAGCATAATTATTCAAAAGATGGTTTCCGGCAGACGCAGGATGGGGTCCGGTGGCTGAATTCGGGAAAAACGATCGCCCATTTTTGTTGTCAAGTGACGGATGAATTCGTACTTTTGTAAACGGACATCATTTCCGCCCGATGTTCAATTTTCCTCACAACCGGAGCTTTACATAAAGTTCCCCTTTACAAAATTCAATGGACATGTCCAAGACATTCGATACCCATCAGATGGAAGTCATCCACCTCGGGGAGGGTCGCCATCTGGTCCTGGCCCCTCCCGGATGCGGGAAGACCGAAATCCTGAAAGAAAGGATCTCGCATCTGCAGTCCCAAGGCATCCCGCCCGAGGACATGATTTGCCTCACTTTCACGAACAGGGCCGCCCGGGCCATGAGGGAGAGACTGCAGGAGGACGGGACAGAAGGACTCGACGGACTTTTCGTCGGGAACTTGCACCGTTTCTGCTCTTCTTTCCTGTATGACAACAGGATCATCAGCCTCGATACCGGCATCATCGACGAAAATGACCTGAAGGACATCATGGATGATTTCGGGCTGAAGAAGCTGAACACGAGGGCCTCGAAGGAATTCGAGGAGGTCACTGCAGAAGATATCTCCAACCTCTCCGCCATTCTCTTCCAGAAGGCGAACGGACATCCCGCCGGACTTCTCCTCCCCTGCCGTCCCATCCCTAGGTGGGCCACCGCTGAGGCAGACTCAATGGCCCGACGCTACTCTTCTTACAAAGAAGAGCACAACATAATCGACTTCAATGACCTGCTCGTCCTTTCATACACTGCCATGATGGACCCCTCCTACCGGGAGAAATACTCCATGACTTCCTATCACTGGATACAGGTCGACGAAGTCCAGGACCTCAGTCCCCTCCAGATGGCACTCGTGGACAAGCTGACCGCACCAGAGGGTTTCTCGGTACTGTACCTCGGTGACGAGCGCCAGGCCATCTACTCCTTCATGGGAGCCAAGGTCGAGAGCCTGAGGAACCTCGAGACCAAATGCGGCGGCCATGTCCTTCACCTTTTCACCAACTACCGCAGCCCAAGCTACATGCTGGACCTTCTGAACCTGTATGCGGAGTCAGAGCTGGGGATACCCCCTTCCCTTCTTCCCACCTCCAGCATCCAGGCGGAGGCGGCACCGGGGGACCTCAGCATAAACTGCTACGGGGAATATGACAAGATGACCACCGGCATCGCCAGGGCGGTGAAGACACTGCGCAACCTCGACCCGGAAGGAAGCGTAGGCATCCTGGTAAGGACCAACCGCATAGCCGAGGACATTTCGGCGATACTGTCCATAAGCGGCCTGGAGCACTTCAAGCTGTCCGGGGAGGACGTCTTCAAAGGCAAGTCCTACAAAGCCCTTCTCGCACACTTCGGCGTATGCTACAAGGAGACAAACTTCCTTGAGTGGGCAAGGCTGCTGTGGAGTGTGGGCGCAGTCAAATCATACAAGGATGGAAGGACCGCCTGCGCTGAACTGAGGTCCAAGGCCATGACCCCCCTGGACCTCGTGGCTGTGCGACACGGGGAGGATACCCTCCTCGGGAAGTTCGCCAGGATATACAGTGAAGGGGAACTGGTCATCTTCGACACAGAGACCACGGGACTTGACGTCTTCAACGATGACATCATCCAGATAGCGGCGATAAAGGTCAGAGGAGGAGAGATTGTCCCGGGAAGTGAGTTCAACCTCCTCCTGAGGACTGAGCGTCCCATCCCGCAGACCCTTGGCTCGGAAGTGAACCCCATGGTCCAGCTCTATGCGGAAGGCCCCCTGACAGAGAGGGAGGAAGGCCTGAGGCAGTTCATGGAATATGTAGGGGAGGACCCCCTGCTTGGGCACAACTCGGATTTTGATGAAAGGATACTTAAAAATAATATGGGGAGGTTCCCCGCACTGAAGAGGGAATACCACCTTGAGGGACGGGAAGTGCTGGATTCACTTAGGCTAATCCGACTGGTGGAGCCTCACCTCAAAGTCTACAAGCTCCGAAGCCTCCTTGAGGCCCTGGGCCTCGAGGGCGTAAACAGCCACCGTGCGGATGACGACATCCTTGCCACGAAGTCCCTTGTGGACTACATCTACGGGAAAGCGGCCTCCCTACTGCCGCTCCAGGGGGAGCTGAGGCAAAATTACCAGGCCATGGAGAACGCGAGGGCCATCGAGGAGAACTATCTGCCCCTGTACCGCAGGACAAGGGAGGCCCTTCTTTCGGACAGGGCCATATCCGAGGGAGGCACCAGCATGCTGGATGAGATGATCCACACATACAGCTACATGCTCTCGCAGGAGTTCATAGAAAAGATCCCCAGGTTCGAGTACATCTGCTCCTTCCTCGGGAATTCGGTTTTCACGAATCCCGCAACCGAGGACCATATGCTCACGGAGGTGGAGCGTCACCTGGGCCAGCTGAGGACCTACAGCAATGCAGACCTGTGCGACAGCGGGGTCATAAAGGAGAAGATTTACCTCATGACCGTCCATAAGGCCAAGGGCCTGGAGTTCGACAGGGTCATCATGTTCGACTGCACGGACGGGACATACCCCTGGTTCTCCAGCAAGACCGACCAGCAGAGAGATGAGGACAAGAGAGTCTTTTACGTGGGCCTCTCAAGGGCAAGGCGAGGCCTCTTCCTGATGTACACCGTAAGACGCACTTACTACGCCAAGCGCATTTCACCTTTCATAAGCCCGATTAGACACCTTTTCAAGGAATATAACCGCTAATGACCATGACAACGCCATCCACCATTGCCACCGTACTGAAGAAGGGCATAGGGGGACTCCTTCTCGGATCCATACTGATTCTTTGCCTCTCTTCCCTCCCCTCCTTCGCCCAGAAAAGGATCCAGGGAGACCACGCCATCCCCGAGGGGATCATCCACATTGACCTCTGGGACAAAGTGGCCCCTCCCCATGACAACGGGGTGGACTACTCAGACCTGACCCTTGAGGACAAGAGACAGTATGCTCCGCAGATCCATGTGGCGCTCCCTGCCAAGAAGGGTGACACCCCTACCAAGGCTGTTGTCATCTGTCCCGGCGGAGGCTATGCGCTGCTGTCCCCTTTCCATGAGGGATACGGCTGGAGCGGGCTGTTCACAAGGGAAGGCATCGCTGCCATAATGGTCACTTACAGGATGCCTTACGGGATAAAGGAAATCCCGATGGAAGATGTCCTTCAGGCCATTGAACTTGTAAGGGAACATGCACAGGAGTGGAACATCGACCCCTCGCAAATCGGCATCATGGGCTTCTCCGCAGGAGGGCACCTTGCCAGCAGCGTCGCCACGATGGCGCCACCCGAACTGAGACCCTCATTCCAGATACTTTTCTACCCCGTCATATCCTCCGACCCCAGGTGGATGCACAAAGGCTCCTTCAACAACCTGCTCGGGGAGATGGCCTCTTCCTCGCAGAGGGAGGAGTATTCCACCGACAGGAGAGTGGACTCCCTCACTCCTCCGGCCATTCTGCTTCTGAGCGATGACGACAGGGGTGTTCCTCCCATGAACTCCATTCTGTACTACTCCGCCCTCAAGGCCAACGGGATTCCCGCCAGCCTTCACATCTATCCTTCCGGAGGCCATGGCTGGGGCGACAGGATGAGTTTCCCGTACCATGAGCAGATGACAGCCGAGCTCACGGCCTGGCTAAGAAGGCTATAGTTTGCACTCACACCTTCCACAGGATGCAAGAGTGGAGGTGTGTTCTTTCCGTGACAATCATTCCATGAAAGTGACATATTTCGGGAAAGTGGTAGATTTGTCAAGGGGAAAAGCATTATCTTTGCCCCTCTTTTAATTTAAACCATGGCCGAAAGCAAAGATGTCCTGCTAAAGTCTATCCGCGAAGGCAAAGACATGACCCGGGGGAGCCAGACAAGGCTTACCCTCCTTCTTTGCGCCCCGGCCATCCTGGCCCAGATAGCCAGCGTCCTCCTCCAGTTCATAGACGCTTCAATGGTGGGAAGCCTCGGGGCAGGGCCTTCGGCCTCCATCGGACTGGTGTCCACGACAACGTGGATATTCGGAGGGTTTGTCATAGCCACTTCCCAGGGATTCTCGGTCCAGGTGGCCCACCTCATCGGGTCCAACGATTTTCCTTCAGCAAGGAAGGTCATGCACCAAGGATTGCTGTCGGTGCTGGTATTCGCCTCCTGCCTCGCCATTGCAGGCCTTTGCATCGCAGGGCCCCTTCCAGGGTGGCTAGGGGGTGGAGAGGATATAGTTGAAGAGGCAAGCGAGTACTTCAGGATATACATTTTATTCCTTCCCGTCATGGGGCTTGCTTTCTGCTGCGCCGGTATGCTGCAATGCTCGGGGAACATGAAAGTCCCCAGCATGCTCAATATCCTGATGTGCGCACTGGATGTGGCATTCAATTTCCTGCTGATTTTCCCGACGAGGGAGATATCCCTGCTTGGCGCCTCCATCACCGTTCCCGGTGCCGGGATGGGAGTTAAGGGAGCGGCCCTGGGAACTGGCCTGGCGGAAAGCATCGTGACCCTGATGGGGCTGTATTTCATCTTCTTCCGCAGCAAGGAACTTGGACTGTCCAAAGGAGAGAGGCCACAGTTCCTTCCCTCCAGGACTTCCATAAAAAATGCCCTCGGAATAACCGGTCCCCTATGGGTCCAGAACCTCATTATGAGGGGAGCCTATGTGATGAGCACCATAATAGTGGCTCCTCTGGGAGCCGTCGCCATTGCAGCGAACTCTTTCGCGATCACTGCGGAGAGTTTCGTGTACATGCCCGGCTACGGTATGGGTGATGCGGCGACGACCCTGGTGGGACAGAGCCTGGGTGCGGACAGAAAGGACCTCGCAAAATCCTTCACCCGCATTTGCATATACCTCGGTATCGGCATGATGGTCAGCCTTGCTGTTCTGATGTACTTCTTTTCAGCCCAGATCATGGGTCTTCTGAGCGTGGATCCGGACGTAATCGCCCTCGGGGCGAAGGTCCTGAAGATAGAGGCCTTCGCTGAGGCGGGCTATGCCGCCGCGATTGTCGCCAGCGGTGCCTGCATCGGTGCCGGCGACACGAAGATGTCCTCGGTCCTGAACCTCGGAAGCATGTGGGTGGTAAGGATCGGACTGGCACTGATACTCACCCCGAGGTACGGACTCGTAGGCTACTGGATTGCCATGTGCATCGAACTGAATGTCCGGGGCGCCCTCTTCCTGTGGAGGACCGGCGGGGACAAATGGATGAAAGGACATCTGGCCACCTCAAAACAATAAGATCCGCAATGAATAATTACAGTTTTGACGAAATTACTCCCCGTCGGGGGAGCCTCTCCTACAAGTGGGAGGCATCCCTTCCCGAGCAGGCCCACATGACTCCCGGGGACATGGAAGACGTTATCCCGATGTGGGTCGCCGACATGGATTTCAAGGTGGCGCCTTGCATTGAGAAGGCCCTCGCGGAAAGAGTCTCGCACGGCATATTCGGATACACCCACGTCCCCGAGGAGTACTTCGGGACCGTTTCAAGGTGGTTCAGCGAGGTTCACGGTGTCTTCTTCCCGCAGGAGTGGATAATGTACACGACCGGAATAGTTCCCGCCATATCCGCAGTCCTGAAAGCTCTCGCTCTCCCGGGCGAGGAGGTGCTCGTCATGACTCCCGTGTATAACTGCTTCTTCTCCTCCATCAGGAACAACGGCCTCGTCCAGGTGAACTGCCCCCTTCTCAGGGTATCCCTTCCAGACGGTTCATTCACATATAGGATGGACTTTGACCTGCTTCGTTCCCTTTGTTCCAGCCCGAAGGCAAAGGTCCTCCTGCTTTGCAACCCTCACAACCCGGCCGGAAGGGTATGGACGGAGGACGAGCTGTCCTTGGTCGGAAAGATTGCACGGGAAAATGATGTCATAGTGGTTTCCGACGAGATTCACTGCGAGATAGTGAGTCCAGGGACAGAATACGTTCCTTTTGCCAGGGCAAGTGAAGAGAACAGGCTCTCTTCGATAACGCTTTGCTCCCCGTCAAAGAGTTTCAACACGGCAGGTCTCCAGATCGGGAACATCATCACTTCAAACCCCCGGTGGAGAGCCGCTATAGACAGGGCCATCAACATCAACGAGATCTGTGACGTCAATCCCTTCGGGGTCGTGGGGCTGCTGGCCGCATACTCCCCGGATGGCAGGAAATGGCTTGAGGGGTTGAACAAGACAATCTGGAGGAACTACGGCATCCTGGTGGAAAAGCTCGGGAGCCTGGGGAGGGATTTTCCCATCGCTAAACTCGAGGGAACATACCTGGCATGGGTCGACACAAGCATCCTCAACATGAGTTCCTCCGAGATTGAAGTGTCCCTGCTTGAAAACGAACATGTCTGGGTCAATGCCGGGCAGATGTACGGCGAGGACTCATTCATAAGGATAAACCTTGCCTGTCCCCTGCCGACCTTGACGGAGGGCCTGGACAGGATAGTGAGGGGCCTTGGGAGGCTCCGCTCCTAAGAAGAATCGGGGAGGCTTCCTTGGAGGCCTCCCTTTTCATTGGCATGTTTGGATTCTCAACGAGTGTTTATCCTAATGGATGAAGGGTAGTATCTAAAAAATTGTTTTATAGAATATTATCATTATTTTTGAAATGTTTCATTATATAATGATAGATAACAAATGAAAAAAGATACAGAGGAATACATCCGCAAAACATTGCATTCGGAATTCACTCTTTCCAAGCTGAATACCGGGAAGATTCCTCACATTCTCTTGGCTCAGTACGATTTGTATACCGGCACTATCGCCAACTGTGAGATTGTTTTTGCACTTTCCAAATCAGAAAAGACACCTCTGGGTTATCAAAAAGCCCAGGAGCTGCTTCGCACAGTTACCGGGAAGATTGTCGTAATGGTCATTTCCCACCTTTCTCCCATGCACACACATCGTATGGTGGAAAAGGGGATTGACTTCATTGTGCCGCTTCAGAGGATGTTCATGCCAGCGGTTTTCATAGACCTTGGTGGCCGGGCAGTCGTCAAGGCCGCCGGCCCCATTCCACCGGCGGCGCAGCTAATTGCCTTGTATCATTTGGAAATAGATTCACTGAACGGTAAAGATGCAGGGGAGATAGCGTCAATGACAGGCTATTCATACTTAACCGTAACCCGGGCGCTGAAATGGATTTCGGACAATGTGTTCCCTCTCAGAAATGATGGGAGGCGACAACTCTTGGCATTTCCTTCCTACAAAGAGACACTTGACGCTTTCAAACCTTTTCTCCGCAATCCTGTGGTCAAGTCCATACATACTGAGTATCATCTGGATGTAATTGACGGCGTGATTGCTGGGGAAAGCGCCTTGGCAGAAATGTCCCTGCTAGCTCCCAATGGCATTTGCAAGGCAGTTGGAAAAGGGACGGACGTTTATGTAGAGGAGGATGCTGGCGCATTTAACAGTGTAGAAATATGGATGTATCAGCCGCAGACCCTTGCAAAGAATGGAATATGTGATAAAATCTCTTTAATCCTGTCTTTGGACGGGAATGAGGATGAAAGGGTATCTATGGAACTGGAAAAGATTAAGGAGGAAGTAGAATGGTTATCGGAATAGACAAGTTTTCGGATTATTTCCGTGACTTGCCCCATGATGATTTCCTGAAAGGGGGCGGCATTTCCGGTTATTTGACCGTACGGGGCATTTTGGATATCATCAAAAGATCTTTTCTCCTATGACAGCCTTAGAGAGGGCTATTTCATTTCCCGGGAAGAAGATATGTAATCGCAGCCTTGACGTTCCCTATTATGGACTCGGAGGAGAAAGTCGCACCGCTCACTGCATCCACCTGCAGTTTATCGGCTTTCTCGAGAGTGAGTCCGTTCCATTTGTCTAGAAGGCCTGCCGCCGTCACCATCTCGAAGTACGCAGGTGTCTCATAGTTCTCAAGCACTTCCACTTTTCTGACCACTCCGTCCTTCACATACACCTCCACAGGGGTTATGTCCCTGTAGCCGCAGAACTTGCCGCCAAGCTTGGTGGTATTGACGACCACGGTCCCGTCCTCGAGGACTCTCTTGTGGGGGTCATCCTGTGAGGTGGGAATGAGGGTGAAGGAGGCAAGCGTAAGAAGGGCAAGGGCTGCGCCAAGCAGATGAAGCGGGAGGGATTTATTATTTTTCATGTGTTGGGTCTTTCTTTTACGTAAAAAAACAGTAACGCCTAAACAGCGTTCCTGACCCAATAGCAGCATAATCCGTGCCATCGAGCCTAACGATATGTGGCTAGGAAAGCCCTCCCCTGTAGCCCCTTACCCACAAGAAATTGCTACACTATTTCAGTTCAAGTGCCCCATCCGTCGATGAAGGCAGGGCCGATGGGGTCGAAGAAAGAGTGTCCACTGCCACCTCGTTCGCTAGGGTGGGGTCCTCCTGGGCATTCCTGTCGGGAGTGAGGGTGACATAGATAGTTATGGCAGCGACAAGGATGATGAATACTATCCCGGATACGAGACGCCCGGTGCTCCCTTTCCTGTCAAGGGGATGGGTGGGCTCGAGGCGGGGGAACATTTCACGGATGATATCATTTATGTTTGCCATGGCGCAAGTATCATTTTGAAGTCTTTCGGGAAAGGCGGGAGTGTGCGGCATCCACGACGCCCTTCCTTTCGGGGGCCGTGAGACCGATAAAGAAAGCTGACAGTAAACAAACCACTCCCGTAACGGCAATACCTGCAAGACGGGCGATGGCGGACATGTCCCCTGGTGTCACCCACCTGTACAGGAACAGGAATCCCACCATTATCGCTATCACTGCGAGAGGACGCAGGTAGGCCTGGGTGACGAAACTTCCCACGTCAAACGACAGCAAGCGGTGAAGGAGATAGAATTCCACGAACCGGTATATGACGGAATAGCCGATGTAAATCTGGATGATGGTGACGGGCGGGGCTCCCAGTTTGTATGAGAGGAACCCAAGGGGAAGGCAGCTCAGTGACAAAGTGGAGTTCATGATCTGGAACCATTTTATCTTCCCGGTCGCCTGCTCCAGAGTCTGTGTCCCTCCCGTGAAGGAACGCACAAGGGCGCTTATCAGGGTCCACTGGCAAAAGAACACAGCTCCCTCGGGGACATTCTTCAGCCAGACTCCCAGGACGAAAGGAAGCTCCACGAGCAGGACGAACACCAATATCGTCATCAGAAGCGCACTGAAGCGGGATATCCTGTACACCAGGTCCAGGGACCTGGAATGGTTCCCTCCGCCCCAGTTCTGGGTTATCTGCGGGGAGGCCACATTGGAGAGGCGGTTAATCGCCATGACGGAGAAGTTCTCCAGGTCATAGGCTGGTTTCATGGCACCGTTGACGAAGGTGCCGAAGAAGAAGTTCACAATCAGTGTGCTGCCCTGCGTCCTTGCGATGTATGCCGCAGCGGAGAGCGCAGTCCAGTTATTGAATATCACTATCTCGCGGTACAGTTCCTTCCCCTTGAAGAACTTCCACCTTATCACATCCTTCCAGTGACGGGAACAGTAGCCATGATAAAAGAGAAGGGAAAGGAAAGTCACCACGGCCATGCTCAGGGCATAGAAGCGAAGGGCGTTGCCCTTGTAGTAAACCAGGACTATTACAAGGCCGAGTTTGACAAGGTTCGTCGAAATGTCAATGATGGACAGGGCAGTGAACTTCTCGTTGGCCTCGATGAGGCTCTGGAAGGGGAGGTTCACTATGCCCATGCAAGCGACTATGGTGGACACCTCGAATACGAAAATGGCATCCGGCATCTTCCCGGGCTCCAGCTTCATTATATTGAGGATGTACCATAGGCCAAGGGTTTCCGCAAGAAGCAGTATCACCCCCGCCAAGGTGATATGCACTACCATCAGCATATTGAATATCCTGTTCGGGTTCCCGTCCGGTTTTCCCATCTCGATATTCATGTAGCGACGGGTGGTGATTGACATTGCGGTAGAGAGGAACCCCAGCATTGATATGAGTCCTCCCACCACTCCGTACAGCCCGAAGTCGGACTGTCCCAGGGCGGCGAGAACGAACCTCGTGGAAATGAGTCCGATAAGAATCACGCAAATCATCCTGATATAGATTACCAGGGTGTTGCGTGCTATGCGACTGTTTTCCTTGCTGAAAGATCCCATCCTTGTATAGAGCTATTTTTGCCGTCCTTTCAATTTCCCTTCCACTTGCTGGGGGGTAAGACAGTTCTGAAGGTCAACGAAGTAATGATGATGAGCGGATATCCTCCCCTCCTCGGGAGGGGGAGTCATATAATCCCCGTAAATCTGGGAGAGGATGCTGTCATATCCTACCGGCAGGGGCGCTTCGACATCACCGAAAGGCATCTTTACGGTATCGCTGAACCACTGGATGGGGCAGGTCACTTTCTTCATGGAATAGGGGGTGTCCAGTACCGTGCAGTACTCTCCGTCATTTCCTCTCCCGGAAAGGGACTCATCGAGGGCGATGAACTCCCTGCGGTATTTGTCCCTGCGCCCTCTCAGGGCACACACATCCATCGTCCATGCCCCCAGGTCATGGAACCTCGCCCCCAGGATGGCTTCTTTCCAGTCGGAGAGGGAATGGGACCTGAAAGACCTCTTGTACTGAAGGAGGGAGCGCCTGTACTCTTCGCAGAGGGTCTGCGCCTCCTGGACGGAAGACACCCTCTCAAGGGGGAACACATCCACGAAGACGCCAAAGGTGCACCTGTAACGTCTCTGCTCCCAGATGGTGGACGTCGTGTCAGTCCATTTGGCATAGGAAAAGGGTACGTCCGACCGCTCGGGGGAGGTCCTCAGGGAAACGATCCGGAAACGTTCATCCTTGCCGTCCAGGCGGACCGTGCACCACTCCCCCAGGGAGAGGAACCTCTCGTAATCCTCCCTTGGCATGCAGACATCAATGTCATCGTCCCAGGGGATCATCCCGCCGTGACGCACCGCCCCTATCGCCGAGCCGAAGGACAGGAAGTAACGAAGACCCTCTCTCTTGCAAAGAGCAGAGAAAGACCGGAGGGTCCTTAGGAGAATCCTTTCATAAAGGGCCTTATCGTATGTGGGGGCGCTTTGAGCCATAATGTCACTTGGTGGCGATACTGGGGGCCAGGGGGGGGAAAGAGTGTCAAGTTCCCGCTCCGGGATGCAAATTTACAAAACATGAGTGTTTTTTCTGAATCCTTCCGATAAACTCACCCCGGGGGCAAAAAGGCAGCCCCCTTCACAAGGTCCGTCCAAGCGAGGGGGCATCCATTTCTTCGGAGGAGGCAGGGCCAACATTTGCAAAGGAGTCCTCAGACAAGTTTTGAGAGATCCTTTTCGGCAATGACAGTCATACCGGACCGGGTGAGGGCGTCGAGGGTCTTGGGGTTGTCGTCTGTCCTGAAGACAATCACCCCCTTGCCAGAGAGGAGGAATGAGTACAGGTAGGAGATGCTGATGCCCTCCTCGGAGAGGATTCCGATGGCATCGGCAGCCCTTCCGGGCACGTCATCCAGCTCCACCGCTATCACCTCGCACAGGGACACGGCCACCCCGTTGGAGCGGAGGACCTCGTATGCACGTTCTGGCTCGGAGCAGATGATCCTGCATATGCCATATTCAGCAGTATCCGAGATGGTCGTTGCAATCAGCTGGATACCGGCATCCTTAAGAAGTCTGAGCACGCTCACTAGCGTACCGGCCTTGTTCTCGATGAAAATTGAAAGTTGATGTACCGTCATCTCTGTATAAGTTATTGAAAGTTCTATGTTTTGAGCTATTTTGTTCGTTGGGCTGTCCTGAGGGGGTCAATACTGTTTGCGAAGGTCCCTGACCCTGACGGCCTTGCCCTCGCTCTTGGGGAGGCTTCCCTTGGGAATGAGTTTTATCCTCGGGGTCACCAGGATCTCGTCGCGAAGACTGCGGATTATGTCCCTTTCCAGTTTCTGGAAGGCGGCATAGTCGTCTATGAAGCGGTCGGAGAGTTCGATTTCCACGGTCATGACGTCATTCCCGTCAATGGTCTCGAGGGTGATGAGATAGTCGGATGCCAGTTCCCTGAACTGCATGAGGACCTGTTCAATCTGTATGGGGAATATGTTCACCCCCTTCAGGATTATCATGTCATCGCTTCTTCCCTTCAGCCGGTCGATCCTCTTATGGCATCTTCCGCATGGGCAGTCCCCCGGAAGAATCCTCGTAAGGTCACGGGTACGGTAGCGCAGCAGGGGCATCGCCTCTCGGTTGAGCGTGGTGAGAACCAGTTCCCCCACCTGTCCGTCAGGGACTCTTTCAAGGGTGTCGGGGTCTATTATCTCCACGATGTAATAGTCCTCCCAGATATGCATGCCGTTCTGCTCCTTGCACTCAAACCCGACTCCCGGGCCGCACATCTCGGACATTCCGAAGGAGTTGTAGGCTTTCACTCCCAGCATTTCCTCTATCCTTCGCCTCGTATCCTCGCTATGGGGCTCCGCACCGATTGCCATGATGCGAAGCTTCGTGTCCCTCCTGGGGTCCACTCCCCTCTCGCACATGACCTCGTACAGGCGTGCGGCATACGAGGGGATCGCATGGACCACGGTGGTTCCGAAGTCCGTGAAAAACTTGATCTGGCGAAGGGTGTTGCCTGCCGCAGCGGGAATGGTCAGCATCCCGAGAAGCTCGGCCCCGTACTGGAACCCCAGCCCGCCCGTGAACATACCGTAACCGGAAGTGTTCTGGAATACGTCCTCGGGACGGCAGCCCACCATCCACAGGCAGCGGGCCACGGCGACCGCCCACTGCTCGAGGTCCCTCTTGGTATGAAGGATGACGGTCGGGTTACCGGTGGTGCCGCTGGAGGAATGTAGGCGGGTACACCGGTCCAGTGGAACCGAAGCCATCCCGAAGGGATAGGTATCCCTCAGGTCCTGCTTCGTGGTGAAGGGGATTTTCTTCAGGTCATCAAGGGACCGTATGTCATCGGGAGTGAGTCCTGCCCCTGCGAACCTCTCCCTGTAGAAGGGGGAGTTCATGCAGTGACGGACCGTCCTTTGGAGGCGTTCCAATTGAAGTCTCTCGATTCCTGCACGGTCGAGGGTCTCCTCGACGGGGTTGAAGAATTCCAGATAAGGCATGGTATCCGCAAACAGTTAATTATCAGTATAATTGTTGTATAGCAAAAGGATAAGGGGATTATTTCAGGACCCTCTTGTCTATGACGTACTTGCCCTTGCCGAGGCTCCTCTCGAGGGAACCGGGCTGACGGATCTGGACATTGGCACCGATGGAAAGGACACTGCGAAGCTTTGCCGCAACGGCTTTCTCCAAGTTGGTCACGGCCTCCAACGTATCCGCACCCATGAAGTACTCGGGCCTCATTTCCACTTCCACCGTCAGTGTGTCGAGGTTGTTGACCCTGTCCACTATGAGGCGGTAACGAGGGGCACATTCGGGAATGCCCAGGATGACGCTCTCCACCTGGGAGGGGAACACGTTGATTCCGCGGATAATCAGCATGTCATCGCTCCTCCCCATGATCGGGGTCATTCTGACCGTGGTCCTTCCGCAGGGGCAGTCGTCCCCCTCGACGAGGGAACAGAGGTCACGGGTACGGTAACGCAGCAGCGGCATGCCCTCTTTGGTGAGGGTCGTGAACACAAGTTCCCCGTAGTGGCCGCGCCCGAGGGGCTCGAGGGTGTCGGGATCTATGATTTCCGGGAAGAAATGGTCCTCGTTTACGTGGGATCCGTTCTGGCACTCGCACTCGAAGCTCACGCAGGGTCCCATTATCTCACTGAGGCCGTAGAGGTTGTAACCCTTGAGGCCGAGGCGGGACTCGATCTCATGACGCATGTTCTCCGTCCAGGGCTCCGCCCCGAAGGCACCGATGCGAAGGCGTATCTGGTCTTTCGTGACTCCCATTGTCTCCATCACCTCGGCAAGGTGAAGGGCGTATGAGGGGGTGCAGGCGATGCCGTCGATACCCAGGTCACGGATAAGGCGCACGTGTTTCTCGGTATTGCCGGTGGAGGCGGGGACCACGGCCCCTCCGACCCTTTCGACTCCGTAGTGGGCGCCCAGTCCCCCGGTAAAGAGACCGTAGCCGTAAGATACCGAGAAAGTATCATCGGAAGTCATTCCGTAGCCTGTCAGGCAGCGGGCCATGCACTCGGACCAGATCTCGACATCCCTGCGGGTATAGCCCACGATAGTGGGATTGCCGGTGGTGCCTGAGGACGCATGGATGCGGATGATTTCGCTCTTGGGTGCGGCCTGCAGCCCGAAGGGATAGTTGTCGCGCAGGTCCTGCTTCGTGGTGTAGGGAAGCTTTACGATGTCCTCCACCGTCTGGATATCATCGGGAGAGATATCCATGGACTGAAGTTTCTTGCGGTAGAATGGGACATGATGGTAAACGTAGTCTACCGTTTTGTGGAGACGACGTCCCTGCATGGCTGACATTTCGTCACGGGACATGGTCTCTTTGTGTTCGTTCCAGATCATTGTCTTTATTGTATAAGTTCGTTTTTCTATCATGGAATGGGGATCATTCGCCCTTGGACACCTTCACGCCAAGGTCGAAGGAGGCCTGGTTCAGGGCCACCACCTTCTCTCCCTTGGCGGAGAATATGCTCCCTATCGCATCCCTCAGGTCAGATTCGGACACAATCCCTATGCTTGAGGCAGCCATTCCCAGGAGGACCATGTTGGCACCCTTGGGGTTGCCGACAGACTGGGCGAGGGCCGCTATATCCCCCTTCGTTACGTTCGGAAGGGAGGACAGCTCTCCCGTGAGAGCGTCCCTGTCGGGGTAGTTGGGGATATTGACGAAAGGTTCCGACGCGGTAATGATTGCACCGTCGGGGGAAAGGAACCTGAGATACCTGAGGGCCTCCATCGGTTCCATCGAAATTATGAGGTCAGCCCCGCCTTCGGCGATAAGGTCGCTTGCTATCTCCTGAGTGGAGAGACGCAGGTCACTTTCCACGTCCCCACCCCTCTGGCTCATCCCATGGACTTCAGCCTGCTTGAGATGGAGCCCAGAGCTGGTGGCCGCCTGGCCGATTACCGTCGCTATGGACAGGATTCCCTGTCCACCGACTCCGCAAAGTATGATGTCTTTTTTCATCTTCTTTCTGCTTTATTTCTCCCCGTCTTTTGTCTTTGCCGCTGCGGCTGCCTTGGCCCTTGCGGAAGCATGCCTTCTTGCAGACTGGATGCACTCCCTGCGGGGGATGATGACGGATACGCCCTTGTACTGTATCTCCTCACGGATTATCCCGGTTATCTCAGGTATCTTCGCAGGTGTGGGAACCACCACCCTCACATGGGCGGGGTCCACACCCAGACCAATGCAGATGCCTTCGTACTTGCTGGTTCCTGCGGAGTCCTGCCCACCGGTCATCGCGGTAGTGAGGTTATCCGATATTATGACAGTTATGTTCGCATTCCCGTTCACTGCATCCAGCAGTCCGGTCATGCCGGAATGGGTGAAGGTGGAGTCACCGATAACAGCGATGGCGGGGAACACACCGGCATCGGCAGCACCCTTTGCCATGGTAATGGATGCACCCATATCGACGCAACTGGAAAGCGACCTGTATGGAGGGAGGGCACCGAGGGTATAACACCCGATGTCCCCGAATATCCTTGCACCCGGATAACTTGCGGCAACCTCGTTGAGGGCTGCATAGACGTCCCTGTGTCCGCATCCGGGACATAGCTGAGGAGGACGGGGCGCCATATTGAGCGCATCCGGGAATGCCCTTGAACTTGGACGCCCTACAGCCGCCCCGACATTGTCGGGGTTCAGTTCACCGGTTCTGGGAAGATCCCCCGTGAGCCTTCCCAGGACAGGGTAATCAGCACCCAGGATGGCCTTTATCTCATGTTCCACGAACGGCTGCCCGTCCTCGACCACGAGGATGCGGCTGCTGCGGGAACCAAGGTCTCTGATCATCTGGACAGGGAGCGGATATCTTGACACCTTCACTATGCCCGTACAGGCTGGTGAAGCCTCGTTTACGTAGTTTATGCCAATTCCGCAGGCTACAATTCCAAGGCCCTCGTTTCCCTCCCCTTCACGGCCCGGGAGAATCGCATTGCAGGGAGAACTCTCACTCGCGGAAAGGAATGCGGGCTGCTTGTCTATGAGTTTCAGATACTGCCGCCTGGCAATGGCGGGAAGAAGGACCCAGCCCATATCCGATGACGGGGACAGGGCATTCTGGGGGGCGGTCTCCCTGGGGAGGACCTCAGCCCTGGAGTGGGCCAGACGGGTCACCATCCTTATCATGACGGGAGTGGAATACTTTTCTGAAAGGGCGAATGCCTCCCCTACCATATCGTAGGCTTCCTGCTGGTTCGAGGGTTCGAACAGCGGGATCATCGCGAAGGATGCGTAGTACCTGGAATCCTGCTCGTTCTGGGAGGAATGCATGGATGGGTCATCGGCGACAAGGACAATGAGTCCTCCGTTTACGCCGGTCAGGGCACTGTTCACGAATGGATCGGCGCAGACATTCATTCCAACGTGCTTCATGCAGACCATGGCGCGCTTGCCTGCGTAGGACATGCCCAGGGCAGCTTCCATGGCTGTCTTCTCATTCGTGCACCAACGGGAATGTATACCCCTCTGTATGCAAAGGGGATCGTTCTGGATGAACTCGGTGATTTCCGTGGAAGGGGTACCGGGATATGCATATACACCGGAAAGTCCGCTGTCCCGGGCACCGAGGGCGATGGCCTCATCGCCAAGGAGTAGTCTTTTGTCTTTCATAGGGAGCAAATATAATGCTTTCCTGTCCAAAAAAGCATTGATTGTCGCAAAAAAGAATGCCTTTCCCGATAATAATCAGATGCTTGTCTCTATATTGGCAAATTCAAAAGGGCTCACGTGGTGCTTGGGAGGGATTTGAGGGACTTTCGCCACCCACCGTGAAATGAAAAAGCCTGAGCCAAAGAGGGGCCCGGGCAGTATTTGTCAATTTTGACTGCAACGACAAAGATTCGCCGAATTCCTCAGTACTTCAATATAGGACCCGATAATGACAACATACAAGCTTTCTTTGTATCTTTGAAACGCTCACAAAAAAACGGCACCATGAACACCAGAATCACAACTTGTTTTGTCATTGCCTTTTTCACACTCTCAGGCATCCTATCCTGCACGGGAACAAAAGAGAGAGAGGACACCTACCCCCGGATAATCGAGGACTTCGACTCGGGATGGAAGTTCTCCCTCGCCCAGAGTGGGACTCCCACCCCAATTGACTTCGATGACAGTTCCTGGAGGGACATTGAACTTCCCCATGACTGGGCCATCGAAGGCGACTTTTCACAGGACAACCCCTCCGGGACCGGAGGAGGAGCCCTGCCGGGTGGACTGGGATGGTATCGCAAGACTTTCAACGTACCTGCAAGCGACTCGGGGAAAAGGATAAGCGTCGAGTTCGACGGGGCGTACATGCAGACCGAAGTGTTCATAAACGGGCAGTCCCTGGGGATGCGCCCCTACGGGTACATTTCCTTCGGTTACGACCTGACCCCGTATATCCGCTTTGGTCAGGAGAATGTCATTGCCGTCAAGGTGGACAATTCGGACCAACCCAATAGCAGGTGGTATAGTGGCTGCGGCATCTACCGAGACGTTAGGCTCGTAAAGACCGCCTGCCAGCATGTGGTGCGGGACGGGACCTTCGTAAGGGCTGATAAGTTGGACGGGAATGGCGATGCTCCGGTGAGCGCCGAGATCTCGGTGAGAAACGATTCGGACTCACCCGTGGATGCCACCCTCCGGTGCAGCATACTGGATGACAAAGGACGGCAAGTCACTACCATGGAGGGGCAGGTCGTCCTGGGAAGCGGTACGACAAGCGTAGCTTCCCTGGAAGGGTCCATACCCTCCGCTCACCTGTGGTCCGTCAGCGACCCGTACCTGTACACTCTCGAGACATCCGTCCTCGTGGAAGGCAGTGTAGTTGACAAGTACCTCACGCCCTTCGGCGTAAGGACCATATCATTCGACCTTGACGGGTTCCGACTGAACGGGAAGAAGGTCAAGCTCAATGGTGTATGCATGCACCACGACCTCGGCTGCCTGGGGGCCGCAACTTCAAGGCGGGCGATTGAGCGTCAGCTGGAAATACTGCGCGGAATGGGCTGCAATGCCATCCGCACTTCACACAATCCCCCCTCCCCCATTCTCCTGGACCTTTGCGACAGGATGGGATTCCTGGTGATGGATGAATCTTTCGATATGTGGCGACGCAGAAAGACGGCCAACGACTACGCCCGCTATTTCGACAAATGGTACGAGCAGGACCTCAGGGACTTTGTCAGACGTGACCGCAATCACCCCAGCATTGTCATCTGGAGCATCGGGAACGAGGTCCTCGAGCAGTGGAGCAGCGCCGATGCCGACACACTGTCCCTGGAGGAGGCGAACCTCATACTGAACCTCGGACACGCTTCCGAGGAGGTTCCCGCCGGCGGTGAGGAGGCCCTTAGCGTCAACTCACTCCTTACCATACGCCTCGCCGATATCGTGAGGGAAATGGACCCCTCCAGGCCCATTACGGCAGGATGCAACGAGACGGGTAAGTGGAACCATCTTTTCCGAAGCGGAGCCCTGGACGTAATCGGTTTCAACTACCACAACCAGGATGTCCTCAAAGTTCCGCAGAACTATCCAGGCAAGCCCTTCGTCATAACGGAGAGCAACTCAGCCCTCGCCACAAGGGGCTATTACAGGATGCCTTCCGACTCCATGTACATATTCCCGACTTCTTTCCTCGCCCCTTTCCATGACGACTCCTACTCGTGCTCCTCTTACGACAACTGCCATGTCCCCTGGGGCAACACACACGAGCAGACACTGAAAATCATCCGTGACAACGACTACGTGAGCGGACAGTTCATCTGGACCGGGTTCGACTACATCGGTGAGCCCACTCCCTACCCTTGGCCTGCAAGGAGTTCCTACTTCGGGGTCGTGGACCTTGCCGGGTTCCCCAAGGATGCCTGGTGGCTTTACCGAAGCGAATGGACAGATGAGCCGACACTCCATCTCTTCCCCCACTGGAACTGGGAAGAGGGGCAGGACATTGACATGTGGTGCTACTACAACAACGCCGATGAGGTCGAGCTCTTCGTGAACGGACAGTCCGCAGGGGTCAAGAGCAAGACCGAGGACTGCCTGCATGCCCAGTGGAGGGTGAAGTATCTCCCAGGAAGCGTCCGGGTTGTCTCACGCAAAGACGGGAAAGAGGTCGCGGCCCAGACCATCCGCACAGCCGGTGAACCCTATATGGTCAAACTTACCCCTGACCGCAGCGTCATATCCGCAGACGGGAAGGACCTGTCCTTTGTCACTGTCGAAATCCTGGACAAGGACGGCAACCTCTGTCCCTGGGCTGAGAACGACGTGCAGTTCGATGTGAAGGGAACGGCAAGGATAGAGGGGGTCGACAACGGAAGCCCGATATCGATGGAAAGGTTCAAGGACAGCCACAGGAAGGCTTTCTACGGGAAATGCCTCGTGGTGCTGAGGGGATCCTCCAACAAGGGGAAAGCTGTCCTGACTGCCCGAAGCGCCGGCCTTCAGGAAGACAGGGTCACGATAAAGACAAAGTAACCCCTAAAAAAGCAATCCCGGGACTCCCCCGGGATTTTTTCTGTCCGGATGTCCACTCTAGGATACGCCAAGGACCTTGGAGTAGATTGCCGCCATGTCCCCACTGGTAAGTCTCACAGGGTTATTGGACAGGCGGAGCGGGTTTACACTGCCCGAGAGCATCTCGATATCCTCCCTTGGGGACGGGGATACCGGGTTTTCGATGTGAAGGTCCCCAAGGAGGGACCGGAAAAGGTCCACTCCCTCAGAAGGGCTTCCAGCCCCCAGGGCCGATGCGATATCACAGAACACACCCCAAAGGTACTGCTGTCCCCTCGGGTCCACGCACCCCTGCATGTTTCCTATCATGAAGGCCCAGATTTCAGGCAGGCACACGGCCACGGCATGCCCGTGGGGAAGGCCGTAGGTCGAGGTCAACTTGTAGCTGAAGGCATGGGGAGCGGTAGTCTGGGTGACGCAGATTGCCCTGCCGCCATAGTTGGCATGAAGCATCATCCTGTCATACAAAGCTCCGTTGTCATCATTGATGTACCCTCTCCAGTCCCTCATTATCCCTTCGACGCACGCCCTGGAGTATCCGACACTTTCAGGGGTGGAGTTTACGCTCCACCAGGATTCGATGCCCTGGCAGAGGGCATCCAGGAGGGTGCACTTCCTCTGGTACGGAGGCAGGGTCCGAAGAGCCTCGCCATCGAGTATGGCGATATTCGGGATGATACCCTCATGGGTAATCGACTGTTTTTTGCCCTCGAAATAAATGACCGCATAGCGTGTGGACTCGCTGCCGGTACCGGCCGTTGTCGGGATGGCTATGAGCTTCACGTCCGACGGGGTCCACTCCCTTGTCAGATAGTTTCCGCCGCGGGGGTCCATCCCCCCGAAAAGCTTTATGCATTTTGCCGTATCCAGGCTGCTTCCTCCCCCTACGGCGAGGATGCAGTCACACCCTTCCCGACGGAAAAGGTCCACTCCTTTGCATACATCCTCATAGAGGGGATTGGAGGCGAAAGATGAGAACACGACAAGGGGACTTCCGCCTGCCTTCTCACCCAGAGCGGAATCTATCTTATCCCTTGTCCCAAGAAACCTGTATGACCCGTCGCAAACGAGCATGGGCCTTCGGCACTGCCCGATGGCGGAAGGGAGA
Source organism: uncultured Bacteroidales bacterium (assembly GCA_905235445.1). GTDB lineage: Bacteria > Bacteroidota > Bacteroidia > Bacteroidales > UBA932 > Cryptobacteroides. The sequence continues at coordinate 16,764 of CAJOLJ010000018.1, read as the reverse complement.
GCGTCTATCCCGAAAAGAATCTCTTGCATGGTGAGGGAGGGGATGGTTTACTGCTGTAGGAAAGCGGTGAAGGACTGCTTGTTCTGGGTGGGAGTGGCAGTGGGCCTTCCAAGATCGGGACGGTGGCCTTTTCGCACCTTCACTTCAAGGAAACAGGCCCCTGGGGCATCCCTCCACAAATCCAGGGCTGAGGAGAGTTCCTCTTCGGTGCGGACACTTTTCACCTGCGGGTATCCGACAGCCGATGCCACTTTCGGCAAATCTATGTCAAGTCCTACCGTAGGCTGCCCTCCGACGGACTCGTGCGCCCCGTTATTCAGCACTATATGGAGGAAGTTGCCCCGTGCGTTTTGCCCCGAGATCGCAAGCGAACCCATGTGCATTATGGCGGCTCCGTCCCCGTCAAGGCAGACAACTCTCCTGTGGGGCTTTTGCAGGGAAATGGACAGCGCGATCTGGGATGCGTGTCCCATGGACCCCACCGTCAGGAAATCCCGTCCATGGCCTTCGTGCCTTGACTCACGCAGTTCGAACAGTTCCCGGCTGGCCATCCCGGTAGTGGACACTACCGCATCAGATGGGGCAAGATGCTCAAGTATCACCCTTATCGCATCCTCCCTTGTAAGGGGAAGGCCCTCATCTCCCCTGGAAGGGTCGGGGAGGGGTGATTCATACTTCAGGAAAGTACCTTTCCTAACTACAAGAGCATATGGACGTGACTGCTCCTTCATGAACTCCACCGCCCTTTCCACCTGCACAAGAGCCTCTTCCTCCCCGGTGGAGAGTATCTCATGGGGTATCTCGCAGGCATCCAGGAGGGAGAGAGTGACCCCTCCCTGTTTTGCGTGCTGAGGCTCGTCATGCACACCCGGTTCCCCTCTCCAGCCGATGATGAGCAGCACCGGTATCCCATACACCTGCCCGTCGCAAAGCGACAGAAGAGGGTTTATGGCATTCCCAAGGCCGCTATTCTGCATATAGGTGCACCCGATCCTTCCCGTGGAAAGGTTGTAACCGGCACAAAGCGCGGTTGCGGCGCCCTCATTTGCGGCAATGATGTGCCTGTCCTTCGGGAAAGAGTCAACTATGCACGCACTCAGTGAAGAGAGCAGACTGTCGGGGACTCCGCTGAAAAAGTCCACCCCGAGAGCCGTGAGACGGTCTATGAAAGAGGATGTCGATATCATGGCGACAGTGTATATTCTACTCCTCGGGAATGAGGGTGATGATATCCTTTATGGGCATGCACATGGCATCTGCCTCGGCAGCCCTGTGGTTGCGCAGAATGGTCTTCGCCGCTTCCTGCATTGCAGGGAACCCGCTTCGGGTGAGCTGATTTGCATAGATCACTATATTCACCCCCCTACGTTTGAACTCATCCTCCGTCACGGTATTGAATGATGTGGGAACGACTGCGATGGGAGTGGCTTTATCCTGAAGCCTGAACTCCTCCACGAAAGAGAATATCTCGTCCGGTTCCTTCTTCCTGCTATGGATCATTATCGCATCGGCACCGGCCTCGACATAGGCCCTGGCCCTTCTGATGGCATCTTCCTGGCCCTTTTCGAGGATGAGGCTCTCGATACGGGCGCATATCATGAAGTCACGGGACTTGCGGGCCCGCTTGCCGGCACGTATCTTCTCGCAGAAATGCTCGATGTCATCCTGGGTCTGGGGGACAGAAGTCCCGAAGAGCGAGTTCTTCTTCAGTCCGACCTTGTCCTCGATGATGACCATCGACACACCGAGCCGCTCCAGTGTCCTCACCGTGTATGTGAAATGTTCCGGCAGTCCGCCGGTATCCCCGTCGAAAATGATGGGTTTCGTGGTGACGTCCATGATATCGTCGACAGTGCGCAGGCGACTGCTGAGGTCCACAAGTTCAATGTCCGGCTTTCCCTTGGCCGTCGAATCACATAGGCTCGACAGCCACATGGCATCGAACTGATAAGTCTTCCCATCCTGGAGAACGGTAGTCTTCTCAGCTATCAATCCGGTTATGCCGCTGTGGGCCTCGATGGCAGTAACCAACCCCTTCATGGCCAGCAGTTTCGAGAGTCTCGCACGGCGAAAGTCCGGCATTGACAGGCGGGAGCGGTAAAGGTCCTCCAACTGGTCAAGCGCATCGTCCTTGGTGTACGGGAACTCAACAAGATGTCCCCCATACTCCGATAGGACGGAGCACACCTCCTCCCGGACAGGTCTCTGGAAACCTTCCCGCCAGTCATCCCCGTGGACGACATAGTATGGATGCAGGGAACGGATATTGTCCTTATATGAGAGAGTGTCCTGACGGACCACCTTGTACACACCGGAGATGTTCTCGAAAAGGGAACAACGCTGCTCGAAAGGGACCATCGGATAGTGCTTGAACGAAGCCGTCGCCTCATCCGAGAGAACACCGATAATGAGTTTACCGAGCCTCTGGGCCTTTCTTATGATGGAGATGTGGCCGCTGTGGATTATGTCTGTCGAGAAACACATGTACACGATGCGGGACTCTATCTCCTGGAGGGTGGCTTTCACGACGGAATAGTCCTGGGGCGTATCTATCTCCGAACATAGCATGCCTCCCACATCCAGAGGACGGACAGAACAAAGGTCACTTACTTCATTCAGTGCATTCTCCGCATAACACTTCACCTCTCCCCGTTCACAGTACTCGACGATCCCCTCCAGCCAGACCATCCAGTCTGAGCGGACCATCCTATACAGTGGCTGGGCAGCCACGGCCCCATCCTCGAAAAACTCCACCCCGACCTTGGTTATTTTGCCGTCCTTGACAACGGCCTTGAAATCCTTTTGCGGAAGGGACTGGGTGGAACTTACTGTCATGCAGCTTCCCCCGAAGCGCATCACCTCATCAAAGACGGAGTTCTCAAATACCAGGTCCCCGTGCATGAGGATGATGTCATCGTCCCTTAAATACTCCCTGGCACAGTAGATAGAGTAGATATAGTTGGTCTTGTCGTAAATGGGGTTTCGGACAAACGTAATCCTAAGTGGCAGGTCCAGGCTGAGACAATACTCCCGGAGCACATCCTCGTAGTAGCCTGTGGTCATTATGACATCTTTGATGCCGGCATCGCACAGCAGAGACAATTGACGGGACAGTACCGTCTGGGACGGGGAAAGTTCCGTCATGCACTTGGGGTGCTCGCTGGTCAGGACTCCCATTCGGTGTCCCAGTCCCGAGTTGAGGATAAGGGCTTTCATTGTGATGGTAATGATAGTTGCGAGTACAAATTTAGCTATTTTGCCCAAACTATCATATTTACGAAGAAGCCCCTCGCAATTGTTCCGGTGTCCGGGGACAGCTACTGTTCAGCCATCCCGTCCAGGACCTCCGAAGGGATTTCATCCAGTATGACCAAATCAAAACCCTTGACTATCAAGACAAGGCAATGCAGTTCAGCCGTCCCGACCAATCTTCCCAATACAGGATCATGGCGATAGGGGGCAAGCTGCCTCTTTGCCTGGGCGTATTTTGACTTTACAGCAGCCTCTGTGCTATCCGAATGCAACCACTTAATCTCGATGATATATGTGTGAGACACAAACTTTGCAACCTTGTACCACTCATCTGACCAGGGAAAGAGAAGGTGGTCATTCGGATGGTGGGCCACTTCCATCTCTGTCTTCGGCTGATAATAGTCACCGGTATCAAGTACGCCCTTGATGTAAGCCTGAAGGGCCCTCTCCCCTCCTATGAGATCTCGTGTGGACGAACTTCGGTCCAGTTTGGAAACAACGTAAGTAAGCATCTCCTTCCACTTACCATCCAATGCCATGGCGTGGAAAAGAGACGACAATTTCTCCGCCTCCATCTTCCCGAAGGTCGAAAGCTGATGCTTTATGTAATCATAGAAGAGGACCTTCCGATGCGTGAGGTCACGGAGCGGGATGCCCAGTTCGTTCACATAGCAGAAGTACGGAAGCAATGCGAGGAGCTCGGCATTCCCCTCCTCAGCATAGACACCAAGAAGAAGGAACTCCTCGGGAACTTCAAGAGATCCGGGAAGGTTCTCTGCGTAGGACAGCCCAAGTCGCTCGACCATGACTTCGAGTCGTTCGCAGAAGGCAAGATTGTCCCGCATGGCATATATGACGTGACTAGGAACGTGGGGTACATGACCATGGGCACCGACCATGACACGTCCATGTTTGTCTGCGACAACATAGAGAGAGTTTGGGATAAGTACCTCAAAGTACAGTATCCGGAGGTCAACACCATCGCCATACTGTGCGACGGCGGGGGATCCAACTCCTGCTCGCACAAAATCGTCAAGCAAGACTTGATGGATCTCGCCAATAGATTGGGTATGAAGCTTCTCGTTATGCACTATCCTCCGTATTGTTCAAAGTACAATCCCATTGAACATAAGTTGTTTTCGCAGATAACCCGAAGTTGGAGCGGTGCTCCGCTTCTTTCCATGGACGATGCCGTGAGGAGGGCTGCAGAAACCACCACAAAAAACAGGATTGACAGTATATGTCGATGTAAACACAAAAGAGTATGACATAAAAAGACTGATTGATCTCAACCATGAAAGACGTCTTGGATGGCATGTCGTTTTCCACCCCAACCTGCCTAAGTGGAACTATCTCGTCAAGCCGATCTAAAATATACCAACTTATTTTTTAATCATTACTTGGTTTTGTCCACATAGTAATACCCATTGTCTATAATCTCGTCAAATGAGCACATTCCTGTCGGTAACAGTTTCATAGCAGTCACATTTTATGCAAATATGGTTTTTTTATAACGAGATTCTGCCGAGAAAGATTCGAAACATAAACATTCAAGAAAGACGTCACCCGGGCCTCTCACTGGGACCCGGGCGCACTTATTCTTTTCCACCTGCTGGAGAAATGGTGAAGAAGAGCCCGTATCCCTCCAGGTGGCCTTACTAACTAATTGTCGACCAATTCCTTCAGTCTGGCCTTAAGTTCCTGATAACGCTTGTACTGCCTGGGAGAGAAGTCGTCTTCGGTAAGGGAACCGTACTCTTTCTCATAGTTGGATGCCTTCTCCACAAACTGTACGAGATACCCGAGAGCCTCCGTACCGGTGATTTCCTTATTGTCGGCTTTCTTCTTGAAGTCCTCGCCCCACTTGACTATCTCCTCAAGTTCCTTGAGGGCGTCCTTTGCCTTGGGGGCAGTCTTGTCGGCGGCTTCATCAGCCTTGGAGTTTTTCTTCGAGGGGGCTTCCTTTACTGTGCCCTCCTTCTCGCCTTTGACCTTCTTTTCGCCTCCGCCACTGCCGCATCCCGTGAAAAGGAATCCGACCATGAGCGTGCAGGCAAGGGCCATGATAAATTTCTTCATGCTGCTTAATTTGGATTGTGCCGACATCGGTACGGAAGGTGGATGCCGACGGGTGAAACATAAGATGCGGGGTAAAGATAGGACTATTCTATATGAAAAGCAATCGTATGACTTGATATCGGTAGACAGGATGACGGAAGGGGCGGAACTTCCTGTCCGTAAATGGAGTATACGATTTAGAGGGGATGTATCCCCGGGGAGGCCCCAAGGCCCGCCCCCGGACAGACTACAGCACGAAAAGCGGCGAAGGAGTCCTCCGTGGAAGGGCGCGCAGGGATATCGTACCATCCTCGACTCCTGCATCGGAGAGGGCCTCGCTGGAAGCCGCGAATGCCGCTGTGGGGGTATTGTTGTTCTCGCTGAGGTGACAGAGGAACACGTTCTTGAGACCTGGATGCACGACATTTCCGAGGACCTGGGCGCACTGGGCGTTGCTCATATGGCCGTGGCCTCGGCATATTCTCCTCTTGAGATCCTCGGGATAGGGTCCCGCAATGAGCATGTCCATGTCGTAATTGGATTCTATCACGATTGTCGTCGCCTCTTTTGAGAGGCTGTACACTTCCAGGGTAGGTCTTCCGATATCGGTGGCCATCAGAAAGTTTTCCCCGCTTACGGGGTCCTCGATGTAGTACCCGACAGTTTGGGTGGCATCGTGCGGCACTTCGAAATTCCTCACCTTCATCCCAGCTATCGTCATGCAGTCCCCCTCCGGGAAATCCTTTCTGCACCCATTTATGTAGGGCACTGCGTTGACATGGTGAGCGAGCTTGTCATGGACGGCGGGAGTGGCATAGACCGGGACCGAGAGCCCCTTGCACAGGGAGCCTATGCCCCTTATGTGATCCATGTGGTCGTGCGTGAGAAGGATGGCTTCTATTGACGAAGGGGACTGGCCTACGCTGAAAAGAACCTGGCGGAGGCGGCGATAGCTTACGCCTGCATCTATGAGTATCGCATGATCCCCGTTCGACAGGAAATAGCAGTTCCCGCAGCTTCCCGAGCAGAAGCTCATCATGACCATCCTTCCTTCGGGTATGAGTGATGGGTGAAAGAGGTTCGGGGTATTTTTCTGGGGTCTAGGCATGCCGGGTTCTCCTATCTGTTCTCGTCCTCCTCGCAGTACTTGTTGATGACGCTGTAGGCATCAACGACTCCAAGTTCACCTGCCCTGGATAGGTCAATGCAACCCTTCTCCTTATCTTTCAGATAGATAAGCACAAGGCCCCGGTTGTAGTACGCATCCCCCATCTGGGGATACAGCTTCACCGCCTCTCCGTAGGACTCTATGGCCTCGACATGGCGAGTGGCCAGGCAGTAGAGGTTCCCGAGGTTGAAATGTATATAGGCCACGTCAGGGGCGATGTCCCGGGACCGCTCCATGTCTTCTATCGCCTCGGAGTAGTCGTAGGTCCGGCTCACCCTGTCGGACACCCTGGCCCTCGTTGTCCTCTGGTCATCCATTGTGAGGGTCTGGACATTGGTCTGTATGGAGGACATGAACTCGATCATGTCAGCCCTGAGCACTCCCCTGTTCATCAGGTAGAACGCGCGGTACTGCTTTCCGAAGCGGTCATCCGTTGGCTCTTCGGAGGCCGAGGTATACTGCGAGAGGGCTGAGTTGTACTGTCTCTGGTGCACGTCATACAGGGCCCTGAGGAAAGATATCCTGGCTTTCACTATGCCCGATGCCCCGTCCCCTGTCCCATAGAGGGCATTCTCGAGCTGCTCTCCACTCTCTCCGGCCTTGAACAGGACTGCGGTATCTGCACTGGCCACGACGACGGGCACGTCGCTGGTCTGCACGAAGCGGTCCACAAGAGGGTTCTCGTACCTGTTGGAGAGGGCATAGTTGACAGTGTTCCTTTCCCTGGAAAGGGCGAAGCGGTACATGGGACGCAGTCTCACGTCTATGTCACGGTTCTGCAGGAGCTCGTCATCGAAGTCCTTCTTGGCGAACTCAGCGTCGAGGGCGAGAAGCGAGGAGTATTTCTTTGTGGTATCGGCGAACGAGCCCTGGTTCTCAGATGACGTCTTCCTGTACTCCGCCACTTTCTGCGTGGCTATGTCGTAGTCCTTCTTGGATTGCGCCCTCATGCCCAGCATGTTCTCGACATAGGAACGGTTCATGTATGCCTTGGCAAAGTCAGGATACAGTTCGATAGCCCTGTCATAATCCTCGAGGGCGTCCCTCCACCTCTCCATCTGGACGAAGTAGGAGGCCCTGTTGTAGAAGGCCAGGACGTTGCCGGGATTGATGTTTATGACCCTGTCCATGTCGGAGAGGGCAGCCTCGAAGTCCCCGACCTGGGCGTTTATGAGAGAACGGTTATAGAGGGTGAGGGCATTGCCCGGTTCACTCTCGAGGACCTTGTTCAGGTCCGCCATGGCGGAGTTGTAGTCCTTGAGCTCATAGTGCATAAGGGCCCGGTTGAAGTAGGCGAAGGTGCTTGTGGAATCCAGTTTTATGGCCTGGTTCAGGTCAACGAGCGCATGTTCGTACTCATTGATGGATGCATACAGGCGACCTCTCCTGATGTAGCCTTCAGGTTCATTGCGGTCGAGGGATATAGCCTTATTGTAGTCCGCGAGGGCCTTTGTGGTGTCGGAAAGGAACAGGTAGCTGGCACCCCTGTTCAGATATGCCGCCGGATCCCTTGGCTGACGGCGGATGTACCTGTCAAAATCCGCAACGGCCTTGTCGAACTGCTGCGACAGGAAATACGTCACCCCCCGGCTGAAATACAGTCCCTCGTAACCGGGTCGCAGGGAAATTGCGGTCTGGAGGTCCTCGAGGGCCTTGTCATAATCCCCGAAACGGCTCTCGGTGATGGCCCTGTAGTGATAGCCCGACGTGAAGACGGGATTGAGGCGTACCGATGTGTTGAAGTCCCGCTGCGCTCCCCTCAAATCACCGAGGTTGTATTTGGCTATGCCCCTGAAAAAAAATGTCAGGTGGTCAGTGGTATCGAGGCGGGCGAGGATATTGAAGTTCTCGATGCTCTGGGCGTACTTTCCGTCCGCAAGGGCCTGGCGGCCCCTCATATAGAAGACGTCCTTGTCATACTGTGCGAACGAGCTGGGGCTGAAGGAAAGCAGGATGAGCAGTGAAAGGAGCACCGTGAGGATAGTCCCCCCCGCTTCGGCACTGCGCACGGAGCGGGAAGAAGTTCTTCCAGTCAAGGTATTTCCCTTAATTTCCATTATTGCCCAAATTTTAAGTATCTTCGCACCAGGTTCCCCTGGCGGTCTTCCCCAAAGGGGGAAAGCGACATGATGTCAGCAAAGCCTATACCAAACGGACCCCTACATTTTGACAAATATACGCAGTTTTGAGCAATTTTAACATAACATCCCCCCTCCTGAGGCCCATCAGGGGCAGTGCAGTGCTTCTTTGCGCCCTTTTCCTTTTCCCCATGGCTCTCCTAGGCCAGAACTCCTCCTCCCCAGGCAGGGTAATCATGATGACCGAGGGCGAGGTCGCCCGCAAGGCCGTCAAGATAGATACCATGAAAAAGTCCCTTTCCTTCCTGTGCGGGGAGTGCGAGGGAAGGGCGACAGGGACAGAAGGGAGTGCAAGGGCCGCAAAATGGATTGAGACACGTTTCAAGAAGATCGGGGCAGTCCCTTTCGGGAATTCCTTCGTCCAGGAGTTCACCGCTCCCGGCGGGGTCACCGCCCACAATGTCGTCGGCATAGTAAGAGGGACCGGGAAATACATCCCCGCCTCATATGTGATAGTGATGGCAAACTATGACGCTCTTGGGATAAAGGACGGGGTAATGTACCCCGGGGCGGACAGCAATGCCTCCGGCGTTGTTGCCATGCTCGCCATGGGAGACATGCTCCAGAAGATGCATTCCATCCAGAAAGGCTACTCCTCCAGCATTATATTCGCAGCCACCGACGCCCACCACCTGGGCTGCAGCGGAGCCGCTCAGCTGTACAAGCTAATCCAGAACGGGCTGCTTGTGGACCCGTTCTCAGGAATACCCATAACCCCGTCCGCCATTCACCTCGTAATTGACCTCGAACAGATCGGTTCCACGCTGAGCCCCATCCACAAGGAGAGGGAGGACTATGTGATCATGCTGGGAGGCGATGGGTGGCAAAACACATCGGTATCGTCGTTGAACGGCAACCCCGCCATTAACCTGGACCTCGGGCTGGACTATTATTCCAGCAAGGATTTCACGAACCTCATGTACCGTACCCTCGGGGAACAGAGGGTGTTCGTGGAGGCTGGACTCCCGGTGGTGGTATTCACATCCGGCATTACCATGAGGAACAACAAGCCGGACGACACCCCTTCCACCATCAATCTTCCCATCCTCCGTCGAAGGGCCTGGCTGGCATTCCACTTCATGGAAAGGAACCTATAGAATGCGAAAGTTCAAGGGAATACTTCGTCGGTACGTGACTCCCTACCGGGGCTGTCTCGGGGGCAGCGTAGCGCTGAACATTCTTTCCGCCGTACTGAACGTATTCTCTTTCGCCCTGATTGTACCGATTCTCAGGATCCTCTTCAAGATAAACGATGCGACCTATGGGTTCATACCCTGGGACGGGGCGGACTCGGGACTGGGTTTCAGGGACATTCTCACGAACAACGCCTACTGGGCCGTGACGGACCTCATCGGCAAAGTCGGTCAGAGCGGGACGCTTCTTCTTCTGTGCGTGTTCCTGTGCGTTGTCACCCTGCTTAAGACCGCCGCCTACTTCGGGGCATCGGCAGTTATGATACCGCTTCGTACAGGAGTGGTCAGGGACCTTCGGAGAGAGCTGTATTCCAAGCTCCTGACCCTTCACATGGGATTTTTCTCGAAGGAACGGAAAGGTGACATCATTGCCAGGATGAGCGGGGACGTGACCGAGGTGGAGACTTCGGTCATGAGCGTGCTGGACATGCTCATCAAGAACCCGATCCTCATTGCCATCTACTTCGCCGCCCTTCTTCTCATCAGCTGGAAACTCACCCTTTTCACCATCCTCGTCGTTCCTCTTCTTGCCTGGCTGATGGGCAAGGTCGGAAGGACCCTGAAGCGCACTTCCCTATCCCTGCAGTCCCTCCTTGGCGACACCCTCTCCTCCGTCGAGGAGACTCTCGGAGGACTCAGGATAATAAAGGCTTTCGTGGCCGAGGAGAAGATGGAAGGAAGGTTCGAGAGTCTGACCGACGCCCTTCGGGACAAAAGCGGCAAGGTGGCAACCCGTCAGGCCCTGGCACATCCCCTCAGCGAGTTCCTGGGGACCGTGCTGATTTCCGTGGTGCTATGGTTCGGTGGAACGCTTATTCTAGGGGACAAAGCTCCCCTCGATGCCTCGCAGTTCATCTACTACATGATGATCCTGTACAGCATCATAAATCCCATCAAGGAGTTTTCCAAGGCAGGCTACTCCATCCCCAAGGGACTTGCATCGATGGAGAGGATAGATGCCATTCTGACGACCCCCTGTGAGATAAAAATGAAAAGGAACCCCGTGAAAGTCAATTCTTTCACAGATAGCATAGTCCTTAAGGACGTCTCTTTCAGCTATAGTGGCGGCCCTGCGGTCCTGGACGGGATCAACCTCACCATCCCCCGGGGGGTGAGCGTCGCCCTCGTCGGGCAGTCCGGAGCGGGCAAAAGCACCATACTTGACCTTCTTCTGAGGTTCTACGATGTAACGGGAGGAAGCATCCTCATAGACGGGACAGATATCAGGGACATGGACATCGCATCCCTTCGCAGCCTCTTTGGCTATGTCAGCCAGGATCCGGTCCTTTTCAATGACACCATCGCGAACAACATAGCATTCGCACGGCAGGGGGCCACCAGGGAGGATGTCGAAAGGGCGGCCAGGGCAGCCTCCGCCCATGAATTCATACTAGAGAAGGAACATGGCTACGACACCAATATCGGTGAGGACGGGACGATGCTTTCCGGGGGACAGCGCCAAAGGCTCTCCATAGCGAGGGCGCTCCTTGGGGACCCGCCGATACTTCTTCTTGACGAGGCCACTTCCTCTCTTGACTCCCAGTCCGAGAAGCTCGTGCAGGATGCCCTCCGGCATCTTCGTCAAGGCCGCACCACCATTACGGTCGCCCACCGCCTCTCGACAATCCGTGACTATGACCTCATAGTTGTCATCCAGGATGGGAAAATCATTGAAAGCGGAACGCACGAGAGCCTGCTTTCCAGTGGCGGATACTACCGGAGACTCTTCGAAATGCAGACAGGACAGCAAAGTAAATAAATAATATGGCAAAGACACTTTCCATCCCTTACGTTCCCTCCATCAGCGGGAACATCGCCCCCCAGGGGCTTCTTTCCACCCTCGACAAGGAGGGGGCCCGTTTCTTTGTTAGTGAAGTCAACTGGCCGGACTCTTTCCCCTACTGCCCCATTTGCGCGGGCGAGGCTGCATACGGCAAGGAGGGAATCGCTTTCCACTTCCACGTGAGGGGACTGGATCTCAGGGTAGTGAACCTTGAGGACAACATGCGTCAGTGGGAGGACAGCTGCTGCGAAGTGTTCATCCTCGGAAAAGACGGAAAGACGTATTTCAGTATTTCAACTTCGAGACAAATGCCGCCGGACGGGTCCTGTCGGCCTGGGGAGAGGACCGTCACCACAGGACCGCCAGGGATGCCGAAGGCATGAAGAAGATAGTACGCTACTCCTCGCTTGGCGAGGTCACAGAGGCTGTCACCGAGAACGATGCCGTATTCGTATGGGACATAGCGATATTCATACCTTTCGAGCTCCTGGGCTTCGGGAAAGGTGAAGTCCCCGCTTCACTGAAGGGCAACCTGTACAAGTGTGCCGATATGTCCGCCCATCCTCACTACGTGAGCTGGAGCCCCATAGGTACGCCGAGACCGGATTTCCACTGCCCGGAGTATTTCGGGACATTCATCCTTGAAAATGAATAAGGATAACATGGAATCCTCCACACCCCTTCTTCTTCCGACTCTTGAGGGACTTGGTTCCATGTCCCCCAAGGCAGTGCTTCTTGCCTTGGAGTCGAAAGGCAGGAGGATAGTGCTGGAAAGTGGGGACGGGGACTTTCCCCGCCCAGGGTCATCCCTTTGCGGAGGGGAGATGGCACTGTCCGATAAAGGGACGCTTTTCCTTCATTTCCACACCCTTTCTCTCGGTGTGGAGTGCAGTGTCCTTTCCGACACCACTGCCCCTTTTCCAAAGGGGGAGAGTTCCTTGGAAGTATCTTTCGCAAGTAAAGGCGACGGCCATGGGGTCCACTTCTTCGTGAATCCCATGGAAAGGATCCATGCCGTAGATGGCGTGGAGGGCAAAAGCATCGGCAGGCTGCTTCATCCTTCAGGACTTTCAGCCCTGAGTGTCACACCTGAGGGGGCTACGGCCTGGGACATAGCCCTGAGCATTCCAGTGAAGTTTCCCGAGGGGGAAAGCATTGAAGCCTCCCTTAAACTGAGAACACCTTCAGGTGAAAGCCTCTGGAAAGGAGTGCTGCAAGTATAGTCGGTTCCACCAAATCCATACTCCATAATATTTGCAGAGATCCAGGTTCAGTCAACCCACTCAGTGTCTTCAAACACAGGACCGTACAAAATAGAAGAAAAGGAGTTTCCAATGACTACGAACCAACACCGTTCATATCTCCCTGCTGCCCCTACGGGAGCGTAAAGAGGATATCATATCGCATGCGAAGCGTTTCATAGTCCATTAAGCCAAGTTGTATCATCGACGCCCTAATCCAACTTTATAGATTAGGGCGTTAATCTGTGTAAGACAATCGGAATCGTCTTTATTATCACCTTAGTCCCTTGCTCATAATTTCAATACATTTCTTTTTCTGCTCCATGTTCGGGTGGACATAGAGATTGAGCGTTGTGCTGATATTGGAGTGACCAAGAAGGACGCTAACGGTCTTATAGTCGCATTTGCTTTCTATACAGCGAGTTGCGAAACTATGCCGAAGGGAGTGAAAACGCATTGGGGAAAGACCAACTTCTTCGAGCAAATGTTTGAAATAGACCCGATAGGTCCTAGGTTCAGTCGGCTGTGCGTTGTTTGTAAGCACATAGAAATCATTGCAAACGACCTGCTTTAAGGGTTTAAGGATCTTCAGGAGGTCTTTTGCGATAGGTATTTCCCTAATGGAATTCTTAGTCTTTGGCGTATCAATGATAAGCTCTGTGGCTTTCACATCACCGTCTACGAGATAGATTCTTTGAATTGTCTTGCTAACTCGGATGACACAGGCAGCGATATCGATATCGCTCCAGCGAAGAGCGCAGATTTCACCGATACGAAGCCCTGTATTGAGGCAGATATCAATCCCTAAATTAAAGAACGTAAACTTACTACGAACATAAGCCAAAAGCTTCTTCTGGTTTGCAAGAGTCAGCACCTCGATATCCTTCCTCTCCCTTTCTGTAGGAAACCGAACATCTATTTGATGGAATTCCAACAGTTTGTGCTTTACCCCAAATCGAAGAATCATCTTCAAGACAACCAAGATATCTCGGACAGTCTTCTGAGAAAGTCCTGAATCCAGTTTCTTGTTCACTAGTGATTGGACTAGGTCCTCAGTTATTTCTCTCTTCTCTCCCAGTTCCGGCAAGAGGTGGTTCTGGATTAGAAGAGAATACGCAGCGTATGTCGACTTTTTGACATACTTCTTCTTGTCCGCTTTCCAAAGCGAGACAACATCGATGAATTGTGTATTCTTTTCCATGATTGAAAATTATATAGTCATCGGCATTATAAGCATTTCAATCGTTAATGTCCCGAATTTGAGATTTCCGGGGTTTGAAGGAGAATGGGGGAAGTTGAAAGTAAAAGAATTCACAAAGGTTGTTGCGGGTGCTACACCAGCCACTGATAGAAAAGAATACTGGGGAGGTTCCATCCGTTGGATGAATTCTGGAGAACTCAACTTGAAACGAGTGTATGAGGTTCAAGGACGCATTACCCAGTTGGGTTATGATAAGACCTCCACGAAAATTATTCCTTCTCACTCTGTTTTGATTGGATTAGCCGGACAGGGGAAAACACGTGGGACCGCAGCTATGAATTATGTTGAATTATGCACAAATCAATCAATTGCTTCAATCCTTCCTTCCGATTTATTCTACCCAGAATTCTTGTATCAGAATATAGAGTCAAGATATAAGGAGTTGAGAGACATCTCGTCTGGTGATGGTGGCCGTGGCGGTCTTAATCTTCAGATGATTTATAATCTCTATATTCCACTTTGCTCAATACAGGAACAAAAGAAGATAGGAGAATTCTTATACTTATTGGACCAGCGCATTACAATTCAAAACAAGGTGATTGAGGATTGCATAACTCTAGAAAAGGAGATTCAGAATCAGGTATTTGGGCAGATAAGTGCTCCTCTGGTTCCGCTGTCTTCAATATCTCAAAGGGTAACAGAAAAGAATACGGCATTGGAATCTGACAATGTTCTCACAATATCTGCAAGAGAAGGACTGGTGTCTCAATTGGAATTCTTCAACAAGTCTGTCGCGAGCGAAAACCTGTCCAATTACTATCTGCTTCGCAATGGCGATTTTGCCTACAACAAGAGTTACTCCAACGATTATCCATGGGGCGCAATAAAGCATTTGGAAAAATATGATACTGGAGTCCTTTCACCCCTGTATTTCTGCTTTAGGCCCAATAAGGAGATGGTTGATACAAAATACCTGCAATTCTTCTTTGACGCCAAACTCTGGCATAAGCATATCGCAGAAATTGCAGTCGAAGGGGCCCGTAACCACGGCTTGCTCAACATGTCGGTCGGGAGTTTTTATTCGATGCCGATTCTTCTACCTAAGATGCATGATCAACAGACCATTGCCGAAAAGCTGTCTGCCTTTCAGCGAAAACGAACGGTAGAAGAATCCATCCTGAACTCTCTTCTTACACAAAAGAGATTCTTGCTTGAGAGTCTGTTTATCTGACTGATTTCGGCCCTATAAAAGAGGCGTCATATACAGCGGAAGATATGTCAGGCCGTCTTTCTGCTCTACGTCACCGGTATGCAGGACATAGGGTGTGGAAAGATACGGCCCAAATTTCCTGATGCACTTTTTGATGGAAGTGAGCGTGTAGTTGGTGCTGCTCTTTACCTCTATGGGCGAAATGTTATGGCGGGAAGTGACGATTTCCTTTTGGATAAGGAAATCGATCTGCATCCGGTTCTCGGCGTCCACCTTGTCGTAGTTGTTGTAAAAGAACAGTTTGCTGCCGCCAGTTTTAAGCATCTGGGCTACAATATTCTCCACCAACATTCCCGCATCGATCTCCAGCTTGTCGAACATGAGCTTCTGGTAGATTTCATTAGTAACAATGCCACGGGCGCTGAACGCCAGGGAAATGAGCAGGCCGGTGTCACAGAAGTAGCATTTTAGGGTGGTGCGGTCTTCGTTGAGCTGGAGGCCGATGTTGGGCGCCGTTGTGTTGTAGCTAATATTCACTAACTTGGCGTCATCCAGCCAGAAGAAGGCGCTGTCGTATTCGCGCATACGGGCTTCGTCCTTGAGAGCGGAAAGCGTGAACTGCTTTTCTTTCTTCTGGAGTTGCCCGGGAATGGCATCATAGATGGCACTGACGCGGGCCGTAAGGCCGCCTGCGTATTTCTGGATGTCGTTCTTATAGAGACGAAGAATCTGGCGCTTTACGGCATCTACTTTGATGAAATCACGGGAGGCGGCATATTCGGCTACGGCCTGTGGCATGCCGCCAACGATGAGATACTGGCGGAAATAATGCAGCGCTTCCCGATGGAAATCGCCCATTGGTTTGCATTTTTCAAACTGCTGCCGTATATAGGGCATCAGGACTTCATTGCCCATCGCCCAAAGGAATTCTTCAAAGTCCATGGGGTACATGTCGATACCGTCTTCCTCGGATGGAATGACGATGTTCTCCACGTTCTTCTTGATGGAGATGAGAGACCCGGTCTCCAGATAATCGAATCGGCCGTCCTCCACCAGCGTTTTGATGGCTTCGCGGGCTTTGGGACATTTTTGGACTTCATCGAAGATAATCAATGATTTACGAGGTGTCAGTTGCTTCTTATAGTGGAGCTGGATGTTCTGGAGGAGAGTGTCGACATCCTCCAGGTACTCGTCGAACCAATCCTTGACACGCTGCGGCGCCCTGCTGAAATCGATAAGGATAAATGAGTCATACTCATTGCGGGCGAATTCCTGCGCAATGTAACTCTTGCCGACACGGCGAGCGCCCTCGATCATAAGAGCCGTGGTGCCGTTTTTCTCTCGTTTCCACAAGAGCAACTTATCGTATATCTTCCTTCTCATATTCACGAATCTTAGAGTTTCAGAGTAGTCGGCTATACACCTTTCCGCGATTTTTACAAGTGCAAATTTACACCTTTCTGCGAATTCTGCAATGTTTTCCTAGAATTAGGGAGAAATACCGACTAATTAAGGCACTT
>CAJOLJ010000017.1 GCA_905235445.1 uncultured Bacteroidales bacterium | reverse complement strand
GACAGTGAGGGTTATGTCCCCGGACGGGGACCTGCGGGCTTTGACCTCGAGACGGGAGCGGGGCATGTCCCGAAGCTTCCCGAATCCTCCCGTACAAGGACCGCTCACGGTTTCGGGACCGAGGTAAGGGTCGGTGGAACGGTGGTAGAAGTTCTCGGATAGGACCTTCCCGTCCCTGTCCTCAAGTCTGAGATAGATGAAATGGACCGGTGTTATGTCCTGGGGGAAGTCCACCTTCATGATGTCCGTCAGGGTGGTTTCCCCTTCGAGGAGAGGGCAGGTGGCCCTCTTCCTGGATACGACCCTGCTCTGCAGGTCATAGATGCGGGCCTCGACCTTGAGGCCCTCGACCGGGTTGGGGATGTCGCTTGTGACGCTCACTGTGTTCTTGAGGAAGTCGAACTGGACATGCAGGGGTTCGAGGGAGTGCATCGTATGGTACAGGGAGGCGGTGGGCTCGAGGTAATGGTCCCACATCCTTGCGCATACCTGGGGGTTGGGGTTGTTGTGGTACCAGAACAGCACCCCCGAGCAGAATCTGTCCCCGCTTGTGAGGCGATTGTAGTTCCAGCATTCCCAGATGCTCTTGGAGTTCACGGCACCGACTATCTGTCCCGCCCTGGCATACTCCTCTATGTCCCGGGGTTCACCGTACTCCCTTATCATCTTGTCATAGACTGTCGTCATGAGGTGGAAACCGTTCCCGTCAAGGTAGTTCCATGTCCTGGTGTCAATGGGCCAGAGGGACTGCGGGGGCATCATCTTTCGCAGGCTCTCGACAAGGGGCAGGGTGGGGGCTCCGTACTCGGGGTTGAACCCGTCTATGCGGCTGCCCCTTTCCGAAGCGGTATTGGTGTAATGACGCATCGGGTTTACCTGCCGGTACGGACTGCCGTCATGTATCCCGTCGCATTCGGACTGCATCTGGTAGGGGCGGGTCGGGTCCACCCTTCCCAGCACCTCCCTCATCCCGCCGACCTCGGTGCTTTCGTTGGATGAGACGTACAGGGCGACGCATGGATGGTTGCGTATTCTCTTGACGGTGGCCTCCACGTTGGCAAGGTAGAGGGGCTCATCAGATGGATGGGAGGTGTCCCCGGTCATCCAGAACTCCTGCCACACCAGGATGCCGTACTCGTCGCACAGTTCGTAGAAACGGTCGCTTTCCGCAATGCCTCCGCCCCAGAGCCGGAGGAGGTTGACCCCGCTTTGGGAGGTATACCGAAGTTCCGTCTCCATCCTTTTGTCATCGGTGCGGAGCATCGCCTCCGGTATCCAGTTGCTCCCCCTGACAAAAAACGGCCTGCCGTTCACGAGGAAGAGTTTCGAGGAGTCGGGGGTGGAGCGGGTAGTGCGGATTTCACGGATGCCGAACCGGGTCGAGAGGGAATCGCTGCGTCCATTCTCGGTGACTGCCCTAAGGGTCAAAGTGTAGAGGTACTGTTCCCCCTTGTTCCTGGGCCACCATAGGTGCGGGTCCCGGATCCTGAGCTGGGGGAACTGTTCTGCGCTGAACGAGATGGTGGCTCTCTGTCCCCGGTACAGGACAGTATCCTTGTGGAAAGAGATGCCGGCCTCGGGGATGGTCCCCTCTATGCGGCACTTAACCTCGTTGTTGTGGGAGGATTCCGGATTGAGGACCTCCACGGAAATGAATTCCTCGCTTAGCGAGTATCCCTCTCCCTTGAGGTCGGAACGGATGAAAGGGGCGCTGAGGAGGACTTCCCCGGTGGGATATACCCTCACGCTCTTCCAGATGCCGGTATTCCTGTCCCTTATCCCGTCATCGAAGGTGAAATCCCATCCTGCGGTCATCAGCTGGGTCACGCCCAGCCCGATCTTGCCGTCCCCGCCGTTGTGGTTCTCCCCGGGGGCGCCCCAACTCTTCTGGAGGAAGGTCCCGGGGGAGTCTACGGGGAAGACTTTGAGGGCCAGTGCATTCTTCTCCCCGATGCGGGCGTCTCGTGTTATGTCGATGTCAAATTCCCTGAACATCCCGGAGTGCACCCCCAGCAGGCGTCCATTGAACCAGATTTCCGCCCGGTAATTGATCCCGTCCAACCCCAGGCGCACCCTCTTTCCCTCGAACGAGGGAGGAAGGACGAATTCTGTCCTCCACCAGTATGTGTAGAAGTCCCTCCCAGCGGTTGCCAGGTCGGGAATCTTTCCTGATGAAAGCTTGTTGTTCGTCCCGTAGTATGGGTCGGGATAGATCCCGTCCATGACCAGCGAGTTCAGTACCGTCCCCGGGACATGGGCGTCCAGCCAGGATGAGGCATCGAAGGAGGGGCCGGAGATGGTTTCCCCGCCACAGTGGACCGCATCGGCCTTCTGCATTTTCCAGACGTTTCCGTCTTTCGAATCGAGGCTGAGGGCTCCTACCCGTTCCGTGGCCCGGGTCCCGACCCTCACTGCGAGGGCCATAAGGCAGAGACAGATTCTGGGAAATAGTCCGTGTGTACGCATGGTGTGAAGCAGATAATGGAATGCATGATTGCCATGGGGAGGAAGGCAGCTTCCTTTCCCGCCCATGACACCTTCAAATATACGAAAATAAATGGCTGCGGGAATACAGGTCAGGAACCAGATCTTTTCCAACGAGACATGCAGCCCCCCTTTCAAAGGGACGCAGGGGGGAGGGTGGCTTGATTTGATACCAAAATGGCAGTTTGTATTAACTCCCGCGGTGGCGGAATTCTTATTTTTGCTTTGTCACGAACCGCCACAATATAATGTTGATTAACCATGTCTCCCCCTCGTGGGGACAATGACACTGACAGGAATATGAGAACAGTTATAGCTATGGGACTAGCGTCCTTTTGCATGAGTGTTTTGCCCGTTGGCCTTGCGGCCCAGGTAAGATCCCCGCTTTGGGCCGACCAGACGGTCACACATGTAGGGAGGGAGGAGGCCACGACCCTGGCAATTCCCATCGGGTCCATCTCTGATGTGGGGGACCTAAGTCCCGAGGATTCCCCCTACTTCTTGAGCCTCAACGGAATGTGGAAGTTCCATTGGTGCGGGGATCCGGACGGGAGACCCATCGAATTCTTTTCCCCTTCCTACGATGTCTCCTCATGGGATGACATAAAGGTCCCCTCCAACTGGCAGATCGAGGCTGTCCGTCGGAATAAGCCTTGGGACAAGCCGCTGTACTGCAATACCGTCTATCCTTTCGCCCCTCCAGGTGAGGTGCTCTGGCCAAACGTCATACAGCCCCGTCCCGCCGATTTCACCTACGCTTCCCTCCCGAATCCCGTCGGGAGCTACCGCAGGACCTTCACCGTTCCCGCCGATTGGAAGGGAAGGGACGTGTTCATCCGTTTCAACGGGGTCGAGGCCGGGTATTTCCTGTGGGTGAACGGAAAGGAGGTCGGTTATTCACAGGACAGTTATCTCCCTTCGGAATTCAACCTGACCCCGTACCTCGTCCCCGGCGAGAATGTCCTTGCCGTGGAGGTATACAGGTGGACCGACGGAAGCTATCTCGAGTGCCAGGACTTCTGGCGCCTAAGCGGTATATTCAGGGATGTCTTCCTGTGGTCCGCCCCAAGGACCAGGATAAGGGATTTCGTGTTCGAGACTGACCTTGACGAACGGTACATGGATGCTTCCGTCACCCTCGGAGTCGAGATAGCGGGCAGGAAGCCATCCCGCTCCCACAAAATCCACTGCACCCTCTATGACCCTTCAGGCAAGGTTGTCTCTGAGGAAAGCGTCCCTGCCAAAGCAGGGCACAATTCCCTCACTTTCACAGTGCGTGACCCCCTCAAGTGGACCGGCGAGACCCCCAACCTGTATGTCCTCGCCCTCGTTCTTGAGGAAGGCGGAGTCCCTACGGACATACGCAGTTCCAAAGTGGGGTTCCGGAAGATTGAACTATCCCCGGACGGACAGTTCCTCGTGAACGGGAAGAGCGTCATATTCAAGGGCGTGAACCGGCACGACCATAGTTCCCTGAACGGAAGGACGGTATCCAGGGAAGAGACGGAAGAGGACCTTCGCCTCATGAAGTCCTTCAACATAAATGCTGTGCGTACCTCACACTATCCCGATAACCCGTTCTTCTATGACCTGTGCGACGAGTACGGGATATATGTCCTCTCCGAGGCCAACGTCGAGTGCCACGGCCTTTGGAACCTTTCCCACGAGATGACATGGGCGGAGGCTTTCTCCGAGCGGTGCGCCAACATGGTCCGCCGTTACCGCAACCATCCCAGCATCGTAATCTGGTCCCTGGGCAACGAAGCAGGGAACGGGGCCTGCCACCAGGCTTCCGTGGCCGCCATCAAGGACCTGGACACTTCGCGTCCCACTCATTACTGCGAGGATGACAGGATCTGCGACATGACAAGCAAGATGTATACGAAGGTCGGGGACTTGGCAGGGGTGGGGGAGAGCAGGCTCTCCCTCAGTAAGGCGGGGCAGCGGGTCCGCCCCCATCTACTTTGCGAATACGCCCATGCCATGGGCAATGCGATAGGCAACCTCAGGGAGTATGTGGACACTTTCGAGGTCTATCCCGCCCTCATCGGTGGATTCATCTGGGACTGGGTCGACCAGGGAATACAGATGCCAAGACCGGACGGGAAAGGCACGTACATGGCTGTGGGCGGAGATTTCGGGGATATCCCCAACCAGGGTAATTTCTGCGCAAACGGTGTAGTCTTCGCCGACAGGACCTATGCACCCAAGGCATTGGAAGTGAAGAAAGTGTATCAGCCCATTGCAGTAAAGGCCATAGGGGAGGGACGCTACGAGATAATGAACAAGAGGTTCCATACCGACCTCTCCGACCTCCGGGCCAGGGTGGATGTCCTCATTGACGGGTCGGTACAGAGGAGCATCCCCATCGACGTGAACCCCCTTCCCGGGGAATCCCAGGTCATCGCTCTTCCTGAAATACTCCACGAGGACCCGGGGGCTGACTATGACCTCAGGTTCTCCTTCACCACTAAGGCTTCCACGCCATGGATGGCTGCCGGAGGTGAAATCGCAGCCGAGCAGATAACCCTCTATGAGGGAAAGAAGGAGCAGTACATTCCCCCAAAGGGGGAACTGTCCCTCAGGGAGGCCCCATCCTCTTATTTAATTGAAGGCAAAGGGTTCGCAATAACTTTCTCCAAGGAGGCGGGGGCCCTGTCTTCCATCATCGTGGACGGGACCGATATGCTCTGCTCCCCCTTGGAGTTCAACGCCTACCATGCCCCCCTTGACAATGACCGGGGAAAGGGCCTTCTTGCCGGAATGGTCCGCTGGGGCCTTTTCGACCTTGTCCCCGAGAGGGGAACGTGGGAGGTTGACTTCCTCCCTGAGAGGGCGGTCCTCTCAATCGGCAACACATACCGCGGAAAGGAAGGGTTCGCCTATACCGTCAACACTGCCTACACCGTCTATCCCGACGGGGCCATCCTGGTGCGCAGCGACATCATCCCTTCAATCGAGGGCGTGTCAGTACCCAGAATCGGGTTCAAGGTCCGCCTCCCTGGGGATTTCTCCCGTTTCAGGTACCGTGGTCGGGGTCCCTTCGAGAATTACGTCGACAGGTGCGAGGCCGCTTTCCCTGGGGTGTATGACAGGGATGTCAGTGAGGAATGGATAGACAACATCCGTCCCCAGCAGATGGGGCTCAGGACAGCGGTGGAGTGGATGGCGATAACCGCCCTGGACGGGAAGGGACTCCTGGTTCTTCCCTCCGTCCCCATGTCCTTCTCTGCCCTGGATGCGGACGAGTCGGATATGTTCGACCACACTGACCCCTCCGCCCTCAGGCATGCCTACACCATCCCGAGGCTCGACGGGACCGTCCTTTGCCTGGACTATGCGCACAGGGGGATCGGGAACGCCAGCTGCGGGCCAGCTCCGCTACCTCGGTACGACCTCCTTACGGAGCCCGTGTCCTTTGATTTCCTGATTCTTCCCCTGCGGAGAGACTATACTATGAGTGAACTTATCCGTCGGGCGAGGATTTATCCACCTTCAAGATGACTTCTTCCAGACTCTTCGCCACCACTGTGCAAAACCGCTTTTCCCCGCTCCTTCGTGGCACATGCCTGGTGGCGGCGCTCTCCCTTCTTATCTCATCCTGCGGGGGAGGGGACGGGAGCGATAGCCCTTTCTCGGGGACCTTCCCCCTGGAAGTCCCCCAGGAGAATTCCCTCCAGGCCAAATGGGCCGGGAAGGAGGTCCTCTCCTCAAAGCTCGTGGATGATATGGAAGGGAGGAACCTCTGGACAGCCAGCGGCATAGCCACCATACAGTACACGACCGCACACAGCATAGACGGGACGCACAGCCTCCGCTACTGTACCTCCATGTTGGACATGGATCACATCGAGAGCCATTCCGAGCGGACCCCTTGGGGCTCGTTCGGGGGAGAGCAGGGCGGTGAGGCCTCCTTCTCCCTTGTTTTCGACGAACCGCAGGACTGGTCCTCTTACAACAGGGTGTCCATCTGGGTGTATATCCATCCCTCCAGGAACCCCAATGTGCATTTCTTCCTGGACGTGACCAACGAAGGGACCGACTACGATACCCTCACACCCCGCCATGACACCAATATCGACATTCCCCAGGGCAAGTGGTGCAACGTCCTCTGGGAGATAGACTGTCTTCCCCGTGACCGGGTCAGTTCCTTCACTGTCTTCCAGACCCTCATCGGGTACGACAGGGAGATGGGGGAGCAGTACGTGACCATCGATTTCGACAGGCTCGAACTGCAGAAGGTCGTCCCCGACCACTATTCTGGCTGGGATGTCCCGGAAGGGGAGATTGCCTTCTCCCACGTGGGGTATCGCCCGCATGACAACAAGGTCGCCCTCAGTGCCGCCAACCTCGGGAATGAGTTCTTCCTCCTGGACGGGAGGGACGAGGTCGCATTTACCGGTCAGGTGAGCACCGTCTCAAATAAGGGCAACTCTTTCGCTGTGCTGGATTTCACCTCTTTCACCTCTCCGGGTACCTACCGCATACGCTACGGCGGTGCCATCTCCAGGCCCTTCCCCATAGGGGAGGATGTGTGGCTGCATCCCATGTTCAGCGCCATCAATTTCTATTACTGCCAACGATGCGGTTACGAGGTCCCGGGGATCCACGGGGTCTGCCACCGGGATTTCCAGGGATTCCACGGCGATGAGGTGAAGGTGATAAATGGCGGTTGGCATGATGCGGGGGATCTATCACAGGGGTTCTACCGCACTGCCCTGGGGTGCTACACCCTGATGATGAACCTCGAGGTGGTAAGGGCAGACAGGCGCCTCGGGGACCTGGCCTCAAAGCTCAGGGCGGAGGCCTCATGGGGGGTGCAGTGGCTTCTTGACACACGTTTCCATGGAGGCTATCACATAAGCTGGGCCCGTCAGAGGATATATTCCGACAATGTCATCGGGACACCCGACGATGTCATGGTCCGTGCCCAGAGTGTCCCTTGGGAGAATTTCCTCGGGAGCTGCGTCTTCCTAATGGCGGAGGATGACCTTCCTGCCTTCGCCGACAGGAAGGGTGAACTGAGGGACGCTGCAGTCGACAACTGGGACTGGGCCATGTCATCCAGGGAGAAATGGGACAAGGCGACCTATCTCGAGGCTTCATGGGGGGCCATCGCCTCCTGCGCCCTATACCTCAAGACCGGGGAGGACAGGTATCGGGAGGCCGCCCTTCACTTCGGGGACCTTCTTCTCGGTTGCCAGGAGCGGGTATTCCGGGATGGCATTCCCATAACGGGATATTTCTACACCGACTCTTCCTCCTCCACACTCCTCCACAGTAACCACGGAGCCTTCAACGAGGCCCCACTCCTTGCTTTCAGGTACCTATGCGGGGCATTCCCCCAGGAGGGGAAGTGGATTGAGTGGTTCAGTGCAGCAACCATTTACAGCGAGTACTTCATTAAGCGGGGAAGCCGGATTGCAGCCCCGTACAATCTCCTTCCCAACGGTGTCTTCCGCCGTTCGGATATCCCCGCCACCCCGTCCGGGGATTATGCTCTCATCCAGTATGATGCGGGCACGCCACTGGGAGAGAACTATGCCCTCAGGACTTTCCCAATCTGGAACGGCAACCTCTTTCACGGGGGCACATCCTGCCATCTCTCGACGACATGGGCCCTTGCTGAGGCTTCATCACTGCTCGGTGACAGGGATGGAATGGACCTGGTGCAGGAACAGTTGGAATGGACTTTCGGTCGCAACCCCTTCTCACAGAGTTTCATGTACGGTGTGGGCTATGACTTCGCCCCCATGTTCGTGTACTGCACCCACAATATCGTCGGGGCCCTTCCCGTGGGCATCGACAGTTTCAAGGACGATGAACCTTTCTGGCACGGTTCTGCGTATGCCACTTCCAAGGAAATCTGGATAGCCCCGGTGAACCGGTTCATGGGGAGCGTGGCTGCTTTCCTTAGGAGTAGGCCCCACAGGGATGACATCTCCCTCACAACTGATGTCGTGGATGGCCAGGCGGTCCTGGACATCAGCGGGGAGGGTACCCATAACTTGACAGTTCTCTTTTCCAATGCGGGTATGGACTCTCTTTCAAGGAAATTGACCCTCGGTGGGGACGGACCCGCGAGGATATCATTCCCCTTCAGCCCGGAAGATCCCGCCAGGCCATGCGTGGGTGCCGTTGTCCTTGACGGGAATTATTCCTCTGCAAGGATGATAACAACCTCTGAAAATTGATTTCAGTAAATAGTATGTAAATATGTCTAAATGAACTGCATGAACAGAATTATCAAGATTTCCCTTCTCTCCCTGGCCCTCTCCGGGGGGACACTCCTCGCCCAGACGAAACTCACCGACTACGTCAATCCCCTCAGAGGTACGACTACGCTGTGGGAGGAGGAGGACCTCGGGTATGTCCGCCATAGGGAGGCAAGGACCTGGGGGGCGGAGACCCTTCCCGGGGCAGCCCTTCCCAACGCCATGGTCCAGGCCACGCCCGTAACCATGTACCACAGCGGTTCCGGCTACCAGTACGAGGACAAAACCATCTACGGCTTCGCCCACACGGGCAAGGGCCACTGGAACCTCTGCCATGTCCCGATCCTTCCCGTTACGGGAAGGGTGGACCCCACCGACTATGCTTCCCCCTTCAGTCACGATAACGAGAGCGCCCATCCTGGTTATTACCAGGTATATCTGGAAAGGTACAGGGTCAATGCAGAGCTCACGACAACCCTTCGCTGCGCTTTCCACAGGTACACCTACGACCCCGGGGACGACAAGGAGGTCCTCGTGGACATAACCCGTTCCAATAACAATGTCAGGGAGTGGACTCTGGAGAAGGCCGGTCAGAGGGCTTTCTGCGGCTCCCAGTGGGGAGAGGGGAAAATATATTTCTATGCCGTAACCAATTATGACATAGATGGCATTACTCAGTACCAGGGAACCGGACGTCCCAGAAGGGGTGGAGCAGTCCCGGGGCAGAGCAGTGTCGTATCCGTAATTACCTTCAAGGACAGCAAGGGGGCTGCCCCCCTGGAGATGAAGATAGGCTTCTCTTTCGTGAGCGTGAAAAATGCCAGGGAGAACCTGGAGGCCGAGATGCTCTCCTCATCCTTCGAGGATGTCAAGGCGGAGGCCGACAGGACTTGGGAGACCCTTCTTTCGAGAATCAGGGTAAAAGGCGGGACTCCAAGGCAGAAGGACCTTTTCTACTCGACCCTGTACCGCTCTTTCCTGTGGCCCTGCCTGAGGTCTGACGTCAACGGGGAGTACACTGATATACGGGGGGATGTCGTAAACAACGGTTTCCGGTACTACACCGATCCGTCTTTCTGGGATGACCATCGCAACAAGGTGATTCTCATGGGACTGATAAGCCCAGATGTCGCATGTGACGTCATTAAGTCCATTACCGACAAGGGCGAGAAGAATAATGGCTACATGCCCACCTTCTTCCATGGGGACCATGCTTCGACATTCGTCGCCGGCATGTACCGCAGGGGGATAGACGGTTTCGACCTGGGGAGGGCATACAGGCTCCTGCTCAAGAACGCCACCGTCCCCGGCAGGGAGGGACGCCGCTACGGGGAGGAATATTTCGCCAGGGGGTGGATTTCCGATAAGGACACCACGAACCTCCCGTACTACAATGAATTCAAGGGTGGGGTCCAGAAAACCCTCGAGTACTCCTATGATGACTATGCCACGGCGCAGATAGCGAAGATCCTGGGCGACGGACCTTCCTATGAACTCCTTATGAAGCGCTCCCGCAACTACAGGAATGTCTGGGACCCTTCCACTAACTTCTACCGTGGAAGGATCGATGACGGCAGCTGGTACAAGGACTTCGACCCCTACTATCCCTACTTCCAGCATATGTGGAGGGAGGCCAACGGATGGAATGTCCTGTTCTATCCTCCGCATGACCCCGAAGGCGTGGTGGGCCTGTTCCCCGACAAGAAGGCCGCCGAGGCCAAACTCGACTCCCTTTTCACCGAACCCTGGAGGGGATATGAACTTGAGAACATGACCGGATTCATCGGGCAGTACTGCCATGGGAACCAGCCCGGGCACAATATCCCCTGGGCATATTACTTCGTGGGAAAGCAGGAAAAGAGCCAGTACTACCTGAATATGATAATGGACCGCTTCTATGATATGGGCAAGGAGCACCTGGCATACGCCGGCATGGACGACGCCGGGGAGATGAGCGCCTGGTATACCCTCACCGCCATGGGAATATACACCTACTCTCCCGCCGACCCCGAGTACATAGTGAGCGTCCCTCTGTTCGATGAGGTCGATTTCACCCTCTCCAACGGCAAGACCTTCGTCATCCGCAAGCACGGGGACGGGGAGAAAATCACCAGGATAACAGTCGGTGGGAAGAATCTTCGGGGATGGTTCCTCCAGGACGAGGACATGAGGGCGGCAAAGCCACTGGACATCTATGTCAAATAATCCGTCTGTCCTAATCCGAAATAAAGCCCCTCGATCATGGTCGGCTTCACCGGCAGGGACAAAAAGTTGACTGGTACGGTGGACCAGAAGAAAAGGATCTGTTCCAAAATGAAAGTGCGGGAATGCCCAAGGGCAGTTCCGCACTTATCCGTATGGGAGGAGGCTACCTTCGGTATCTTATCCTGGAACTTTCCATCTGCAGGAAAGGACCGGGATAGTCGCTTCCCGAAGTCCTTATCCCGCTTATGTCTGCATCCCTCACGTCGTCGAGCACGACCGAGGGACGATGGTCCGCCTCCCTGTGGGATACCTGGAAGGAGTCGATGACTACGTTGTCCGCATGGCGGATGAAAAGCCCCCCGGCGGGGTTGCGGTGCCCGTACATCCTGTTCTCGGGGTAATCCTTGACATTCTCCGGGAGCCTTTCCTCCATGAGGGGCTCCCCGCCCTGCTGCTCGACGACTATGTCCCGCAGTATAACCCCGTCAATCCTCAGGTCCGAAGTCCCGGAAATCAGGCAGGGGATCACCCCGTTTGCCTTTGCGGTGATTCCGCTGAAACGGATATCCTTGATGGAGCCTCCCTCACCTTTCCTCTGCCCCAGGCACACGAATATGGGAGTGATGATGCCCTCCATCACGATGTTCGAGAAGGAAAGGTTCTCGATATGGGCCCCGTCCACAGACTCGACGGCGATGCCCGCAAGACCGGTGCGGGTCCCGGGCGCAACGCCCCTGTACTGGGCTGCCCAGTCCCAGATGACGCTTTCCTCGGCACTCTTTATCACGCAGTTGGTGACCGTAATGTTTCGGTATCCCGTCACGGAGGATGTCCCCAGCTTGATGGCATTGCAGTTCGAGGCTACGATGCAGTTTGTAATGGTGATGTTCTCCGTCACGAACCCCTTGATGTCGTTCTTGAGGCAGATGCCGTCATCATCGCAGGAAATCCTGCAGTTGGATATGCGTACGTTCCTGGCCTCGCAGTCGATTCCGTCATTGTTTCCCTGGGCGAGGCTGTAGATGGTTACAGCGTCGATGTCCACCCCGTCGCAGCCCCCGAGACGTAGGGTCCAGCTTCCGGCATTCCGGATTGTGACATCCTTTACGCTCACCCCGCTGCACCTCAGGAATTCAAGGGCGCGGGGACGTTTCCCGTCATTTACCCTGAAACGTTCCCTGTATGAGGGGTCATCTCCCTGCCCGTCTATGACCCCGGGGCCCCTGACCCCGATATCCTCGGCGTCCTGGGCGAAAATGAGTGCCCTGACGGGGTAGTCCTCAGGTATGCGGAGGCTCCCGAGAATGCGGGACCCCCTCTCGAGGTAAAGTTCCACGTGGCTTTTGAGGCGGATTGTCCCGGTGAGGAAGGCTCCCTGGGGGAATATAACCTTCCCTCCACCGCTTTCGGCACATTTGTCGATGGCGCGCTGAATGTCCTGAGTGCAGAGGGTGACCCCGTCTGGGACGGCCCCCTCCTCAGTCACGTTGATGTCCCTGGCACCCAGGACATGGGAGAAAAGCAGGGACAGGAGTATACAAAGCAGTGTGGTTGCGTGTTTTGTTGTCATGGTCCTAGAAATCCAGATCTATATCGGAGCATCCGTCCGTGGAGACGAACATCAGGTTGTCTGTCCTTTTCACGGACAGGCGTCTCAGTGCAAAGCCTTCCACATCCTCGAGCACCACGGTGGGGCGGTGGTCGATTCCCCTGTGGGAAACCCTGAAGTTGTCGACGGTTATATTCTTGGCGTGGCGGATGTACAGTCCCCCGGCGGGGTTTCGCTTCCCGAACATCCTGTTTTCGGGATATCCGTTCACGTCATCGGGGAGTTTCCCGCCCATGGCATCCTCGCCCCCTTCCTGTTCCACGGTTATATCCCTGAGGGTCACGCCATCGACGGGGGCGTCCTTCGCCCCCGTGATGAGGCAGGGTATGACGCCGTAGGCCTTGGCTGTAATCCCGTTGAAACGGAGGTCCTTGATGGAACCCCCTGTCCCGTGGCGATGGTTGATGCAAACGAAGATGGGAGTTAGGATCCCTTCCATGACAATGTCCGAGAAGAGGACATTCTCAATCCGTCCCCCGTCCACGCATTCCACGGCTATCCCGGAAAGGCCTGTCACGGTCCCGGGGGAAAGCTTCCGGTATTCGGAGGACCAGTCCCAGACATTGCTCTGCTGTGCGGGGCGGATGACGCAGTTAGAGAATACAATGTTCCTGAAACCATTGTATGAGGTGGTTCCCAGCTTGATGGGATTGCAGTTGGAGGCAATGACGCAGTTCGTGACGGTCACATGCTCAGTGGTGAAGTCAGGACGGTCATTTTTGAGGCATATCCCGTCGTCATCGCTGGATATGAGGCAGTTGGATATGCGGACATTCCGTGCCTCGATGTCGATGCCGTCATTGTTGGGCTGTGTGAGGCTGAAGATGGTCACCCCGTCGACCAGCACCCCGTCGCAGCCGAGGAACCGGAGGGTCCAGTTCCCGGCCCTTTCGAGGTGAACGTCCTTGACTGAGATGTTCCTGCAGTCCTTGAAGAGGACTAGGAAGGGGCGTCGTTCGTCATTGAGACCCCTTCCGAACATCTCCCTGTACAGGGGGTCGTCACTCTGCCCATCGATGGCCCCGGGGCCCGAGATGGCGCAGTCCTCAATCCCGTCAGCATTTATTAGAGCCAGGACGGGGTAGTCCTCGGGAATCCTTACGCTTCCCAGTATCCTTGATCCACGCTCCAGATGCAGTTCCGTATGGCTGCGCAGAAAGATGGTCCCGCTGAGGAAGGTCCCCTGCGGGACGATTACTTTGCCTCCTCCGCTTTCGGAGCACTCGTCGATGGCCTTTTGGATGGCCTGGGTGCAAAGGGCCGAACCGTCTCCCACGGCACCGTAATCGGTAATGAGGGTGTCCTTCCCCCACATTGTCCCTCCGCCCAGGACGAGGAGCGCAGCCAAGGCCAGGCCTGTCCGGTAAGATTTTCCGTTGTGTGAGTACATTTTTAAGTGGGTTTGTTTGAGTGTTTGTATATGGATGGCGGTGTCAATGCCATTTTAAGTGGTGGAGAGTGGCAAGTTATCCAAGAGCTCTGCCCATATAAAAGACGAAGAAGAAGGGCAGTTGCCCTCCTTCGTCCAACCAATACCAATCAAAACAGTACATTAACCAACTAAGTGTACCTCATCTTTTCCCATGACAAATATCGTGTCTTTACCATCTTTTTGAGTGTCCTATTGTGCCACAATTATATGCATTTTGAACATGGCGGGATTTGTATATAATAATTGTCAGCAGAATCACCATATTTGCACCTGTCAACCGCCTCCTTGCAATAATTCAACTTATGTTTACTATGATGGAAAAAAGAATGTTCCCCTTCATGAAGGCCATCTGTCTTTCCCTGTCTTTGCTCCCGCTCCTTTGCGGGTGCGGCAGTCCCGCCCCGGTCCGTTCATTCCTCTATGCGGGAGAAAGTCCTGTACACAGGATGTACATAGTCGAGGACGGGAAAGTCGTCTGGGAGTATGTCAACGAGGAGGGACGGGGAGAGATATCCGACGCCATGCTGCTGGATGACGGCAACATCCTGATGGCTCACCAGCATGGGATAGCTATAGTTTCCCCCGCCAAGGAAATAGTATGGAGCTATCCCGCTCCCGAGGGCTGCGAGATACACACAGTGCAGCCCGTCGGGAAGGATCATCTGGTATTCGTCCAGAACGGTGACCCTGCGAAAGTCAGGGTGATAAGGAAGTCCGACAAGGAGACGGTCAGGGAGTTCCCGCTGCCTGTGGAGGAACCGGTATCCGTCCACGGGCAATTCCGAAATGCCAGGCTGACCGGGAGGGGAACCCTCCTGGTAGCTAACATGGGTCTTGGCTTTGTCGGGGAGTATTCCTCCCTGGGCGAGGAACTCAGGCGCTGGGAGGTTCCCTCCCCCTGGGGTGTCGAGTCCCTTCCGGGGGGAAACATCCTCGTTGCCAGCAATAAGTGCACTGTGACTGAATTCACCCTCGACGGGGAAGTCGCATGGAGGCTTGACCTCGGTGCCAATCCCGACTATTACGGGGTCACTTCCGGCCAGAAGGCGTACAGGCTCCCTTCCGGAAACACCGTCATCGGGAACTGGGTCAATTATTGGAACTCTGAGGAAAGGGAAGCGGTAAGCCGTGACCCAGAGAATGCCCCCGTGCAGTTCATTGAAGTCAATCCCGAGGGAGAGATCATCTGGACTCTCCGGTCCTGGGCCGACCCCGACCTTGGACCCTCAACTACTTACCAGCCCACCGACTCTCCCCTCCATCCCGACAGGATGTTCTTCGGGGATATAAAGTGAAGATGGACTTGGACTATGAAAAACAAGTACCCCCAGGGAATGAGGTCTTCTCTCATCCCTGGGGATTTGCGCAAATTTCTTGATATGGGTGAAAGGTGACACCTTGTACTTCTCTATCCAGCCATCAAGAAGCTCCGGCTTATCGCTGCATGTTATGTCACAGAACTCGCAGATGCAGTTTCTCAGCTGGGACAGGGTATCTCACCTGCCAATCATATCCCTGTATTCCATGATGGCTTGGTACCTCGCCTTCTGTTTATCGGTCATTTCCGATGTGCCGATGTCCGCACCCCCTGTATTCCTGACAAGCAAGGGAATACTTCATGCCCGAGCTTTCATCTTCGCATAGATGTCCTCCATGGTGCATCCTTTCGCCATTTCCTGTATGATGTCGGGTATGAAAGAGGGGTGGTCAACCTTGTCGAACTTCATGGAACATACCGGTCCGTCGGCATCGTAGTTCTTGTCGACCAGATATCTTGACAGGCCGGTGGCCTCAGTTGTGGCAGCCTTGGAGTATCCCTTCTTCTTATTTTCTGGACTTTGTTGTAGATCTCTCTTTGTTCTTCGTGGGCCTGTTCTCGGACATGGGGGTGATGCCCATGACGCACTCTCCACCCTTGGCCCCCGTGATGCCGAGCTATCCGCTTACCACTGCCTGGCTATCATAGAAGTCATCTAAGACTGCCTTCACGAGGAGCTTCTTCGCATGGAACTTGTCGATGACTTGCTTTATGTTCCTCTCCTTCAAGAACTTGGCGAACTCCGTCTCTGTCTTCTTGAGGTCATCGTGCAACTCCTTGAGTTTATTCTTCTCCTCAGCGTTCCTCTCCAAGTTGAGCAGGTCCACGGCCCCTCATAGCATGACACCAGGTCACGGCTGACGACCTCAAGCGACGTGTATTTCTTGAGGGCCTCCGCCACCCCCTCGCCTTTCCTGCCCTTCACTATCTCTATTATGGTGTGGGTCTCCAGGTCGTAGATGACGGCGCCGTAGATCTGCCCTCGGAGGAATGCTTCCGTTACAACGGCCAGTTCAATGCGGCATCCCTGGTATGGTCCGTCCTGGACGATCCTTACACGGGCTCCTTTAGCATTATTGGCACAAGGCCCTCCTCCGCGAAGGTCGGGTCATCCGCCAACCGCCTGACGAAGACCCTCGCCGTTTGTATGCTCAATGTTTCATCATGGGTCCTCCTCGCCTGGAAGTAGTTCTTGCACAGAATCTTCTTCGGCCTTTTATCTTTCCCTTCCGGGCGCAGTAGGGGACACTAAGGGAGCTTCTCCATGAGGGCAATCTTCCCCAGGGTGTCTTCACAGAAGAAGGGTGGGCGGGAATCCGGCCGTTTTGACGAGAAAGAGCAGTCCTTCATCGAGAACCCCGCTACGTGCCTGACCCAAAGTCCGTGTGCGGGTTGTACTTCGAGGTTCCGCAGATTCCATTCACCGATTGCGAGTTCCGGAGGGGCGGGCGTACTTTCTGCGCTCATCCCTCCTTCCGAACTGATGGTGACCCCCTCGAAGGAAATGTCCGTTATGTAGCGGGTGTGTTCCCCGTCGGGAAGAGCGTACTCTCCCCCGGACGTTATCTCGGCGGGGGTGGGAAGGCGCAGCCCGGTTACTATGGCGCTGGAGGTGGGTTGATCCCGGTACGGCTCCCACTGTCCGCTGCGGAACCGGCTCCCTGCGTAGACGCTCCTGACATCGACGTCCTTGATGTGGATGTCAGTTATGTGCCCCACACTGACGTTAGTCACCAGGAGTTCATCCCTTGGGATGCCGTCCTCCTTTGTGAAACTGAAGCGGGATACTTTCCCGCCAAGAACCCTTCCCCGGTTGGAAATGGAGAAGAAAAACGGCGAGCGGGTCCTTTCCATGACTGTCCTGTGGTGGACGGGTCCCGTCCTGCCGTAGTTCATGTACACCCTCTGTACTGAGCCTCCGTCGTTTACCGATATCGAGAAAGCGGCCTTGTTCGTCCCCGTGACCCAGACATTGTCTATGTACACGTCAGTCATGTCATCGGCACTTTCAGAGCCCATCTGGATGGCATTGCAGTTGGAATCCCCTATGATGCCCCGGACCTTCGCCCTGCGTCCCGCCCTGGTGAATCCAAGGGCGCAGTCGGACCCGAATTTGACTATGTCGTCCCCTGTTGCGGGGCAGTAGATGTTGCGGACCTCGACATCGTTGCACTCCATGAAATCGAGGATGTCCCTGCTGTTTTCCCTGCTGAGGCGACCGCAGCGGATGTCATGGACCCTGATGCCGTCGACTCCCGTTGCCAGCACCACGAAATGTCCCCCTTGGTCCACGTCAAGCATGTTGGAGGTGTCCAGGATGGCACCTCCGTCCCCGTCAAGATAGTAGGGCTCATCCCTCAGAGGGTCGTACCATAGATCCTTCCCATTGGACAGGCCCCCTATCTCGATATCCTTGCAAAGCTTGAAGGAGAACATCTTGTCCCCCCTGACGATGGCCTCAAGGGATGGGGCCACTTCGTTATTCTTCACGATGTTCCCGTCCCCGGTGATGCGTCCGTTCCCGAAAATGCGGATGTCCTCCGCCCTGACGGCGCAGAACATGGCGTTGTGGAAAAAGGAGTGTCCGAGGTCCTGTTTCGTGAGATAATTGTCGGGTATGTCGTACGGTGTCGTGTCCGTCTTGGAGGAACCGGCCAGGAAGGAGTTGTCCGCATACCAGGTGTCCTCCATGGGATCCAGGGAGGATATGGCCCTTAGCGTAGCTCCGCCGTCTATCCTCAGCCAGACGTGGCTCCGTAGGTGCACAGTCCCCGTGAGGTAGTCTCCTTCCCCGAAAACGATGGTGCCTCCCCCCTCCGAGGCCAGGGTCCGGATGGCCTCGTTTATGGCGGGGGCATTGTCCGAGAGCCCGTCTCCCACTATTCCGAAGGACTCGGCGGGGAATGTCCTCCAAGGCTGCAGGGGCGGAGGGCCGGGGACAGTCTCTTCCTTCCCGCATACGGTAAGGGCGGTCTCCCCGACATCGGAGGCGATACCCCAGTGCTCCCGGTATGCTTTCCCCCTGACCCCTTCGGGAAGCCACGCCATGCCGGGGGTGTACCGCGCCCGAAGCACATAGGAACCCCTCTTCCTCATTTTGAGGTTGCATAGCCTGAGGCGGATGTCTATTCCGTTGAGGGGGCGGAGGTCTATGCCCTGAAGGGAGATTGTCCGCCGGGCGCCATGACGCCGCAGTGTACCCTTTCCGACACTTCGGAAGGGATAGCCCATGCCGGTCCTTCCGATGGACTGTCTGTCCAGGTCGGAAAGAGGTACGCTCCCCCTTCCGATGACATCGACCAGTACGTCCCTTTTGCGGACCCTCATTCCCTTGGGAAGGAATATCGTGACATTGTCCATGTATCCCCTTTCACCCGATATGAAATCGACGGTGAGGGTATCGGGACATCCCGCTTTGAGAACAGGCTTGTCCAGGACCAACCGTGGTGCGGGGACAGATGTGTCGGACAGTGGCGGAAGTCCCTCCGTCGGGGAGGTCGCCAGAAGAAGCAGAAGAAGGGATGCTTTCATGTCGTGCAGGCTGGACCCGTGCGCCTTGGAGTGCGGGATAGGTCCTTCGGGGATTATTATTTCAGATACTTATCCGCATATTTTATGAAACACTCCCAATCATACGCATTGACTGTGTGTCCGCCTGTGTGGATGTGATAGGCTATGGTCCCCTCCTGGTCGGGGGTGTCCACCGGGGGCATCCCCTCGCTGACAAGGCCCTTCAGCCCGTACAGGGCGTAGACCGGTGAGGCTGCCCGTCCCGCCAGGAACTCTCCTTTGGGGTCCGCCCAGGTGTCGTCCTCTCCCGCCCCGATGTAAACGGGTCTCGGGGCGCAGAGGGCAATGACCTCATGCTGGTCGAAAGGCATGAAGGACTCCCGACGGGAAAACTGCTGGAAATTCCCGGCGAGCCAGAAGGGGAAAACCGTATTGGCATCGAATAACGTCTCCCCGAAAAGCCTCCTTGAGAGGGCTGCGCCGCAGCATCCCGAGCCGGCGGGATAGATCATCGCGAACCTCCTGTCCACGGCTCCTGCCCATAAGGCTGTCTTTCCCAGGCGTGAGTGTCCATGGACGGCAATCCGGGTGGCGTCGATCTGGGGGTCGACCTCAAGGTAGTCCATTATCCTGCTGGCGGCCCAAGCCCATGCCGCTATGCTTCCCCACTGGTCCGGGTCGGGAAAGGTCTGCCCTTTCCTATAATAATAAGGGATGACCCCCTCACGGTATGCATCCATGCTGTCGGGGGATACGTCGGTGTTCCTGAAGAAGACAGCACCGTAACCATGGCGGAGCAGTCGGAGGATGTTCTCCTCCTTCTGGATGTTGAACATGAGGAATGCGGGTGCCTTCCCGGTTGCGGCATTGGGGGAGTATACGTGCGCCTCGACGCAGGGCCCCCCGTTCCCTTCCTCGGAAAGGAATATCCTGACTATCTTTTTCATTGCCAGGCCGTCCAGGACCCGGGGCTCATAATCGATGACCTCGTACCCGAAATGGTCCCCGGGAGGTACCTTCCCGTACATGTATGTCGTGAACAGGCGCAGGATTTCATCCCGGCGGACATTTTCCCACTGCTGCACGGACGTGACAGGTGTCCCGTCATTGCAGAGGAGGGCGTCCGGGAGAGTATACGTCGGGACAAGAGCCTCATCGGTGTTAGTGGTCCATGAAATGGTGCGGACTTTCTGGCAGTGCAGCCCCTGGCAGAAAAGAAGCATGAGGGCGGCACTGAGGGTGCAGAAGGAAAGGAAATGTCTCATGTGGCGAATGTGTATTTTGCTTGCCCGGTTGCCGGGCACTGCTTGTGGACGTAAATATACTGATTAATCCTCCCGCCCCTCCCAACATTACGACAAAAAGGTATCTTTTCGGGGACATGTCGAAACGTATACCGATTTGTCCGTTGGAGGTGACATTTCCACGGGCATACTGCTTTCATTTGCAGTGGGGAGGGGCGCGGGCTCTCTTCCCCCTCCTTCTCAGTTATACATAAGAAAGCCAGACAACAACCATGACAGAGTCAACCACGGGAAAACGGATCCCCGCATGGGGGAACCTTTCCCTTGTCGCCATCATTTCATTGCAGCTTCTCTTCCTCCCGGGATGTTGTCCCACCCCGGAGAGCAGGCCCCCTATCGTGGGTGTGGCGGAAGTAGGCTTGCTTGTGACGGACATGGAAGCTTCATCTTCCTTCGTCCAGGACTTCCTGGGATATGCCCAGGTGGTCGGGGGGAAGGACGGGCGGCGTACTTTCAGGCTGTCCCCGAAGCAGTACCTCACCCTCATCCCGACTTCCACCCGCAATGAGGAAAGCATGCTCTCGTATGTCCTTCTTGAGACCACCGACCTCCATGGGATGGCCAGGTACCTCAGGTCCAAGGGGGTCTGCGTTCCCCGTTCCTTCGGGAAGGACCCTCTGGGGGAGGAGAGCTTCCTTGTCGGGGATTCCCCTTTTTGCAGGTGCGGTTTTGTCCAGTATCCCGAAGGCGGTGAGGCGTCAAGATTGACGGGAGTCCCTCTGCCCGATTCCGGGATAGCACCGAGGATGAGCCACGTGGGATTTGCCGTGGGGGACCTGCAGAAGGCATTCTCTTTCTACAGGGACATCCTCGGACTGAGTGAAGTATGGCGAAATCCCCCTCTTCCCGAGAACCCGTCCGTTGTCCACATGGCTCTTCCCGATGCTCCCTTCACCCTTGAATTCCTTCCCTACTACCGGGACCTCTCCTATGCGGAGCGCTGCTCCAAGAACCACATCTGCCTTGAGGTCGGGTCAATATTCCCATGTGTGGGGAAGCTTTCCGCGAGGAGGGCCCCGGAGGGCGTGCCCCGCAGTTCCGAAATCAAGGTCGGGCACAATGGAAAAAGGCAAGCCAATTACTTCTTTCCTGACGGGACCAGGGTGGAGGTGATGGAGGATCATTTGGCGGAAGAATGAGACAAGCGGTTGCATTGTCCATACCTCGCCTTCACCGCTTTCCCAGTCCTTGGGAGGGGCAGAAGAGGGGAGTGACCCTACCGGGTACCATTCCTTGACAAAGTGGTATACTTTCTTTTGGGCCTTCTTTGAAAGAAAATATACTTTTTACTTTTGCCATTGGGTATTACCCGCTTGCCACAGCCCCGCGGACGAGGCACCGACTTGCCTTCGTTTCTGTTTGGTGCACAATATTCGATACACTATAATTGATATACCACATGAGGAAAGTCCTTCTACACATGGCCGTCCTTCTTTCGGCCGTTGCCATTTGCTCCTGCCAGGGCGACATGGCCCTGGACCCGGGGGATCTCAAGATTGTCCTTTCCCCCGATGCTCCCGCCCCGGTGCGTCTTGCCGCTGAAACCCTGGTCAGGGACTTCGTGAAAGTGACCGGCAAGGCTCCAGTCATCGTTTCCTCCCCCGAGGAGGCTGCCGATGGGAGCGCCCTCGTCATAATCGACAGGGAGGTCGGCACATATGGGATACCCGAGGACAAACTTCGTCCCCTCGACGACTTCGAGTCCCACAGGGTATGGGCTGCCCCTTCCTCCTCCCGCATATACCTTGACGGCAAGGATATGAGGGGAGCCATCTACGCCATTTATACCTTCGACGAGCAGTTCCTCGGTGTCCCTCCCCTATGGTTCTGGTGCTCCTGGGTTCCCGTCCACAAGGATAGGATAGCTGTCCCCAAGAAGTGCGACCTCTTTTTCAAGAGTCCCCAGGTGAGGTACCGTGCCTGGCTTCCCAACGATACGGACCTGTACGGCCCTTGGACGAGGCAGTCCGAGGAAAATGCCGAGATCGTGCATGAGACGATGCTCCGCCTCAAACTCAACACCTACGAGAACGGGGGCATCAGCCTGGACAATGACATCAGCGGGGGAATGAAGATGAATGCGAAGTACGGCATCATAACGACCTCCCACCATATGGTGATGCTGAACATGTCATTCGGGGCATGGGAGCGTTACTGGACCCAAACGAGGGGCATGAAGAAAGCCCCGGAACTGCTGCTCAGCAATATCGACTACCTGCGTGAATTCTGGGAGTACGGCGTACGGACTGTCGTTCAGAGCGGCGTAGAGAATATCTGGAACATAGCCCTTAGGGGAAGCGGCGACCAACCGATGTGGATACTTTTCAAGGATGCGCCCAAGACAGAGGAGGAGCGGGGGCAAGTCATAACCCGCCTCCTCCAGGAACAGGTTGACATCGTAAAGAAATATACCGGGGAGGATAACCCGGTTGTCAGGATGACATTCTATGACGAAATGGCCGACCTTGTGGGTTCCGGCAAGGTGACACCTCCCTCCCACAGCAACATGATCTGGACATTCTGCTCGGGACGCCGCGACCACTACCCCTACGACGACATCCAGAACTTCAATCCCGCCTCTCCAGTTCATCTCGGATATTACATGAACCTGCAGTTCACCTCCACAGGGTCGCATCTCGCCCCCGGCGAGGGCCCCTGGAAGATGGAATTCAACTACAGGTATGTCAACGGCAAGTCCCCGCTGTACCTGTCGGTACTCAATTCCGGGAACTTCAGGGAGTTCCTCTACACCATGAGCGCCAATGCCAAGATGCTGTGGGACTATGACGCCTACGACACCGATGAGTGGAACCTGGGGTACGCCAGGCAGTATTTCGGGGAGGAGCATGCCGAAGAGGTGGCGCAGCTCTACCACGACTACTTCTACTCCTACTGGACCCAGCGCAAGAGCGATTTTCCCGGAGGAATGGACCGCCAGTTCATTTTCCAGGACCACCGCCATGCCCGTGCGATAGGTTACATCGCAGAGGATTTCTTCAAGTACACCGATAAGCCGCTCCCCGATTTCTACATGTACGAAAGGGTGAAGGGAAGGGTCTTCAGGATCGTCCCCGAAGACAACGGGGTCAGCACCCAGGTGGAGGCGATACTGGTGGGGACGAAGGAGGCCGCGGAGAAATTCGGGGATGTGTCAAGGCGCGCCCAGACCCTCATGCCCCAGCTGGACGAGGACAGGCGGCAATTCTTCTACGATAACCTCCTCTGCTATTCCATGTACATGGAGCACCTCAGCGGCACCCTCTACCATTTCACGTATGCATACCGCTACCAGGATGACAAGCAAGCCTGTGTAGAGCACCTGAAGGTCGCTCTCAGCGAAATGGAACAAGCCAGGGATGCCCTCCTCGCAAGCCAGCACGGGCCGTTCGAGACATGGTACGCCCCCGATAGGCTGTTCGGTATGCAGACGGTCATCGACCAGATAAGCGAAACGCTCCGAAAAGCCGAAAGCAGATAACTCGGAAAACACTTTTTATATTTTCACTAAATAACCAGCTTATGAATTTCAAGCACAAAACCGGGATACTAGGACTTGTATCCCTGATGGCACTTGTCCTGTCATTTGCGACCCTCCCCGCCTTGGCGCAGACCAAGGTCGTGACCGGAAAGGTTGTGGACGGCGAGGGACAGCCGGTGGTTGGCGCCATGATTCAGATCAAGGGCACCAACGTTGGAACCATCACCGATCTTGATGGCTTGTACAGTATCAAAGCCAAGGGCGGAGATGTCCTCCTCTTCTCCTCTATCGGTTACAATGACCTGGAGAAGGTTCTTGCAGAGGGGGCTGAGGTTGTCGATTTCCAGGTGGAGGAATCCGCAACGACCCTCGATGATGCAGTCGTCGTTGGTTACGGTACTGTCAAGAGGCGCGACCTCACTGGCTCCGTCACATCGGTCGACAGCAAAGCTATTCTCGAAAAGACTCCCACCAACGTCTTCGAAGCCCTCCAGGGCAATGCCGCCGGTGTCCAGGTCATGACCAATGCCGCCCCCGGCGAGGAGGCGTCGATCAGGATCCGCGGTACGGCAACTTTCGGTTCCGGGGCCAATCCCCTCTATGTGGTGGACGAGGTCCCGATGACCGACATATCCACTATCAACCCCAATGATATCGTCTCCATGGAAGTCCTCAAGGATGCAGCCTCGGCTGCCATCTACGGGTCGCGTTCCGCCAACGGAGTGATCATCATCACGACCCGCCGCGGCGAGGAGGGACATCCCCGGGTGGACCTTAAGTACAATCATGGTATCGGACAGATTTCCCACCTTCTTCCCGCGACCACTCCCCAGGCCTACCGTTACTACAACCAGCAGCGCCGCAGATGGGTACCCAGCGGGAACAACTGGCGCCTCATTACGGACTCCCTCAGGGCTTTCGTAAATGGGGACGGGAACCAGGCGAAATATCTCCTGCGCATCGCCAACAAGGATGAGGTGAACGCCAGCGTGTCCGCTGTCACGGGAAAAATGAACTATTTCCTCTCAACCGGATTCCTCGACGAGAGGGGCATTGTCGTCAATACCCGTTTCCAGCGTTTCACAACCAGGATGAATGCGACCTACAAGGCTACCGACAATCTCACGATCGGGAACAATTTCCAGTTCACATATTCCGACCAGAAGGGCGCCGATGAGGCGATGATGGTATCCAACATGTATCAGTGGTTGCCTTACTATAACCTCTTCCTGGCCGACGGTTCCCCTTCACCTTCTGTAGGTGGAAAGATAAGTCCTTATTCCCAGGCATTGCTGGATGTGCGTCAGACAAAGCGTTTCCGGGCGACGGGTCAGGTGTTTGCGGAACTGCGCCTCACGGACCATCTCAAGTTCAAGGCGAACCTCTCCGCTGAGATGAACCTTCGCCGCCAGGCTTTTTTCCGTCCGAAGGCCCTGCTCAATGCCTCCGGCATCAACTATGGTTACGACCAGACGAATCTTGACTACAACTGGATAAACGAGGACTACCTCTCCTACGAGAACATGTTCGGTGACCACTCGATTACGGTCATGGGAGGTGTGTCGCTGCAGTACTACCAGATCCAGTATGCGAAACTCTATGGTACGAACTTCAACGGAAATGACATCTGGACCCTCAATAACGCAACCGTCTTCCCGGCCGGGGAGAATTCCTCCACGGTAGAAGAGCACTCCATGGCCTCGTTCTTCGTCAGGGGGACCTACAACTGGAAGAGCCGCTACCTCCTTGCCCTGAATGGACGATATGACGGTTCCTCCCGTTTCTCCAAGTCCAAGAGATGGGGATTCTTCCCCTCGGCCTCCGCAGGATGGCGCTTCTCCGACGAACCCTTCATGGAATGGAGCAAGGATTTCCTGACGGACGGAAAGATCCGTGCGAGTATCGGAGTGACCGGCAACGAGGACATAGCCAACTACGCTTCCTGGCCTGTATATTCCTCGACCGGAGTTTACGGAGGAGTGGGCGGCATGACCCCGAACCTCGTATACAATGACCTCAGCTGGGAGAGGACCCGTCAGATTGACCTCGGAGCCGACATCTCCCTTATCAAGGGAAGGGTCAATGTCGTCTTCGACTGGTACAATAAGGACACGGACAACCTCCTTTACAGCGTCAACGTCCCCAAGGAGACCGGTTACTCGAACATGATGATGAACGTCGGTTCCATCAACAACAGGGGTGTGGAGTTCTCCATCAATGCGGCCATCATCCAGAAGCGCGACTTCAACTGGACCGCCAACTTCAACATCTCCCACAACGTCGGTACCATCATCGAACTTGCGGACCACGCTTCCTTCTATGCTGGAGGCAACAATATAGTCTGGGTCCAGGAAGGACATCGTCTCGGGGAATTCTACGTCGTCAAGCACGACGGGATCTTCGCTTATGACGAGTCCAACGCTTTCGACGGACAGTGGAGGCAGCTGACCCCTGTGTTCAACGGCGGCGTCTTCGACCACTACGAACTGGACGGCAAGACATATACGGGTACCGTGAACAAGAAAAAGCAGGGAAGCACCGTCCTTATGGGAGGCGATGTCAACTGGCTTGACAATCCCGAGGACGTGGAAGGTCTCGGAGTGATAGACTGGACTTCCGACCGTGTGTACGGCGGCTGCTCGCAGCCCGACGTCTATGGAGGTCTGGGTACGACGGTGTCCTGGAAAGGCTTCTCGCTGTATGTCCAGTTCAACTACTCCCTCGGCGGGGACATCTACAACCAGGCCCTGTACGGGCGCAACGGTTTCACCCTCGGAAAGGCTGCCCCCACCAACGAGTTCATCTATAACGCATGGACGAACCAGGGCGATGTGGCAAAATACCCGAAGCTCGATTCCAACCGTTCTGTCAACAAGCAGGGTGCGACCGACTTCTGGATTGAGGACGGTTCCTTCATCCGCTTCCAGACTGCCCGCTTCACCTACAATCTTCCCGAGACTCTCCTGCAGAAGATTCGCATGAAAGAGGCCTCCGTATACATCTACGGCAACAACCTCCTGACCTGGACCAACTACTCCGGTTTCGACCCCGAGTTCAGCGGGGACATCCTGGCCCCCGGCGTGGATAACGGGCGTTATCCCCGCAAGCGTGAATTCGGACTGGGCTTGAATGTAACTTTCTAATACAGGAACACCATGAAAAATATCGTTAAATACATTATACTCATCGGAGCTCTGAGCTTGTCGCTCTCTTCCTGCGAGGACTTCCTCAATAAGGAGCCCATCAGCCAGCAGTCCCCGAACCTGTTCTGGAAGAATGACGATGACATCAGGGCTGCCCAGTCCGCGATGTACTCCTCCCTGGCTACGACCCTCAGCCAGATGTACTATGACTGGGGAGAGACGAGGGGCTGCCTGTACGACCCGTTCATGTCCTCAGCCTCCGTTGAGGAGCTGATGTCCCACGACATGCCCGACAATAACGGCGCAACCAACTGGACCAATCTGTACAGGACCATAAACCGTGCTGGACTTGTCATCAAATATGTCTCCGAGATGAGCGCCGGTTCGGCGTCCGTCAAGAACAATGCTATCGGCCAGGCATACGCCATGAGGGCGCTGTGCTATTTCTATGCGGTGCGTGTCTGGGGTCCGGTGCCCCTGTTCACGGAGGCCGTGGAGTCATATGACCCCGCGGAGCATCTGAAGACCCGTTCCACGGAGGCCAAGGTCATTGATTTCATCAAGTCCGACCTCGAGAACGCCAAGAAGTACCTGCCCGAGATAGCGGGAAGCCTTGACCGCAATTACCTCAACATGGGCGAGGTCTACGCCCTTGAAATGGAGGTGGCTGCATGGGAGCACGACTACGCCAAGGCCGTGTCCATCTATGAGAACAACATCCTGAAACTCTCCTCCGTCTATGCTTTTACGGAGTTCACCCCTGACGTCTCCACAGACGACAAGCTCTCCGAGTCCCAGGAGAAGTGGCGCAACACCGTCCGTGATGACGGTGGCGAGAAGGAAATTTTCTTTGCGGTACGTTACGACTACTCCGGTGACGGAACCGAGAACAGCTCCCTCAACTGGATAGCCCGTTCCGGGGAGCGCCTGTGCATCCCGAATTCCAAGGTCCTCGGAACCGGTAAATACGAAAGCGTCGGCCCTCTGTTCGAGGACGGCGACATCAGGTGCCAGGGGACCCTCAACCTCATCGGCGGGGAAAGGGACGAGACCCGTGTCATAAAGTTCTGGCCCAGCGGTACCGACTATGACAAAATCCGTTCCGAGAACGATTACATCATAAATCGTTACTCCGACCTTGTCCTCCTGTATGCCGAGGCACTCAACGAGACCGGGAAGACTTCCCAGGCCGTCGCCCAGGTCAACAGGATCCGCACGAGGGCGAACATCCCCGCCCTTTCGACATCCCTCACCAAAGATGCGGCCGCCTCTGCCATCCTCAAAGAGCGCAAGCTTGAGCTCATCGGCGAGGGTAAGTACTGGTTTGACCTTGTTCGCACGGGCAATTATTCCCAGGCCAAGTGCCTCGACTATCCTGCCTGCACCGCCGACAAGGTACTCTTCAAGATACACCGCGACCACATCGCCCAGAATCCCAACCTGAAAAATAATCCCGAATAATAAAATGACACAGGTCATGAAAAGGATTGCAAGTACGATATTT
This sequence comes from uncultured Bacteroidales bacterium, assembly GCA_905235445.1. Classification (GTDB taxonomy): domain Bacteria; phylum Bacteroidota; class Bacteroidia; order Bacteroidales; family UBA932; genus Cryptobacteroides. The sequence continues at coordinate 15,161 of CAJOLJ010000017.1, read as the reverse complement.
GCCGTTGCAGCCGTTTGCGTGGCTGCGGCATCCTGCCTGAAGTTGCAGACCAACGAGAAGTACGAGGGCGAGGCCCTCGACCCTCACGAGTATTGCACCGCATGGGAATTCATGCAGAAGCACAGCGACATCTTCTCGAACATGATGCAGGCCGTCCAGGACTGCGGACTCAAGGAATACTACACCCAGACAGCCCAGACCTACACGTACATCGTCTTCAGCGATGACGAGATGGCCAAGAGCGTCGCAGCTTATACCGCAGACCCATCGAAAAAGGCCCAGCTCGCTGACACCCTCAAATTCCATATCATAAAGGGTGACTATCACGGATATGGGACGCTGGGGTTCATGCCGATCGATGTCGAGACTCTCCTCGGTCCCGACTACCGCATGAGCATGGCCCTGACCGGGCACGAGAATTCGGAATACGAGATTGAGCGTATAGTCCTGATGAGGGGGCTTGTCGACAGCAGCGACGAACCCAAGAGCGACGGTGCGAACCATCTCTGCACCAATGGTCCGGTTCATGTCTTCAGCAAGAAGGCCATCCCGGTAAAGAGCAATTAGTTTTTTGGAAACTCCCTTGGTCGGGGGTGCCGGAGAGATCCATCCGGCACTCCCTGGCCATGAACACTCCCTCTATTACCCATTCATGAACAATAAGCGCAGATACTCCGCCGCCGCAGTCGTCCTGGCCCTCTTCCTGTGCGTCCCTCTTCATTCGGTGACCCTGGACGGAGTGGTCATATCCACGGACCGCACCTCCATGGTACTGCAGTCCCGCATCGGGGAACCGCTGTATTTCTCGTACTACGGGATGCGTCTGGACGAGGGTGAGGCGGAGGCCGTCCTGTCCTCCGGCATTAATTCACGGATGAAGGCGCTGCCGTCTTTCGGGGCCGACATGGCCCAGAGCGTTGCCATGCAGGTCATCCATGCAGACGGGAATCCCACCCTGGACCTTGTAGTCGAATCACTCAGTGAACAGACTTTTGATGATGGTACACTGTACTGCTTCACCCTGGTGGACAGGCTTTATCCATTCAAGGTTCTCGTCAAGTACCGGACCCGTTCCCGCTCCGATATCATAGAACAGTGGACTGAGATTGTCCATACGGAGCCTGGCCCGGTTGACCTCCTTCGCTTCGATTCGGCATTCATGCCGATAAGGCGGGGCGAGGTGTGGGCATCCCACATCGACGGGGGAAGCCACGGAGCCGAGGGCAACCTTGTCGCCGAACCCCTTCATGACGGGATTCTCTCGGTCAAGGGACTGGAGGGGAACAGGAACGGGCACTCCTCGCAGGCCGGGATGATGTTCTCCCTGGACGGGGAGCCTGATGAACTGTCGGGACGCACGATAGGTGCCGCCCTCAAGTGGATGGGGACATTCGAACTGAGGGTGGATACTGACAATTCCTCCTACCACCGCTTCTTCATCGGGATAAACCCCCTGGGTGGGCCCTACCGTCTGGACCCCGGGGTGACATTCGAGACTCCAGGGGTGCTGTGGACATATTCCGAGGAAGGTGTCGGAGGCGCCAGCAGGAACTATCATCATTGGGCCCTTGACGGTGGCATGCACGGCCACGACACCCCCAGGGATGTCCTCCTGAACAGTTGGGAGCCCCTCCGCTTCGAGACCACCCAGCAGAACATGTTCCGTCTCATCGACGAGGTCGCCCAAATCGGCGGGGAACTGTTCGTCATGGATGACGGATGGTTCGGGGACAAGTACCCCCGAAACGGAAGTTCCTCTTCGCTGGGTGACTGGGTCGTGGACAGGCGGAAACTTCCCGGAGGCCTCGGGCCCCTCATAGAGAGATGCACCAGGAAGGGTGTGAAGTTCGGGATCTGGATAGAGCCGGAGAGCGTCAATACCGTCAGTGAACTCTTCGAGAAGCACCCCGACTGGGTCCTTGAGGCAAAAGGCAGGGAACCCAACTACGGAAGGGGAGGGAACCAGCTTATCCTGGACATGTCCAATCCCGAGGTCCAGGACCATGTGTTCGGGGTGGTTGACCGTCTCATGACCGAGAATCCGAGTATTGCGTATTTCAAGTGGGACTGCAATTGTTCCATCCGCAACTACGGGTCCCGGTATCTGCCCCCGGACAGGCAGACGAACCTTTATGTGGACTATCAGAGGGGGCTCGTGAGGACCCTGGAAAGAATCCGGGCCAAATATCCCGATGTTGTCATGCAAGCCTGCGGGGGAGGGGGAGCCCGCATAAGCATGGGAGCCCTGCCATATTTCGATGAGTTCTGGGTCAGCGACAACACTGACGGCCTCCACAGGCTCTTCACGCAGTGGAGCATCAGTTATTTCATCCCGGTCGCCGCCATGGCCCAGCATGTCGGTGTGCAGCCCGCCATGGATGGACGCACAATCCCCATCAAGTATCGTTTTGACGTGGCAATGACAGGTCGGCTCGGCCTGGAGCTGCTCCCCTACAAGATGACGGACTCCGAGAAATCCTATGCCCGACGTACCATAGCGCAGTACAAGGAAATCAGGGACATAATCCAGTTCGGTGACCAGTACCGGATCCTTTCCCCGTACGGTAACGATATCGCTACCATGCTTTTCTCCGGGGCCTCGAAGGAGAGGGCGGTTTTCTTCGCCTTCAAGGTCCACAACTGGAACAATCAGCCCGTTCCACGCCTGAGGATGGCGGGGCTTGACCCCGACAGACTCTACCGGGTGCATGAATTGTCAACCATGGACGGTGCCAGGACCCTGGATATCGAAGGCGAGGTCTTTTCCGGCGCCTTGCTCATGCATACGGGACTGGAACTGGACCTGGGAAAGGAGTACGGGAGCCGGGTCCTTGAACTCACGGCCCTCTGACCCAGCCTTGCACCCGCATAATATCAACCCCTAAAAAGAAAAAATGCCACTTCCAATGATGAAGAATCATATCATGGTCCCGGCCTTTGCGTCGGCCCTTCTTCTGGTCACTCTCCCGTCGTGCGTGTCTTCCAATGGCGGAGCGTCCTTTCCTGGACTTGAGGACAATGGGCGCTGCGTCCTGCTTTGCGACCTCGTGGACATGAATGACGAGAACCGTGAAGATACTTTCATAATCAACGAGACCCTGCGTCACCTCAGTGATGAGGGTGGGGGAACCCTGGTCTTCTCAGGGGGGACTTTCCGCTCCAGGACCATAGAGTTGCAGAGCAACGTCACTCTGTACATCGATGCGAGCGCCGTCCTCAAAGCCTGTCCCGGGGAGTACATGCTGGAGGACCTTACGGATCCCTCGACGGGGGAACTGTATGAGTGGGCCACGAAACAGGATGCAGGCCACACCTGGTTCTGTCCCTCCCTTTTCCACGGGGAGGACCTGCAGCACGTGAAGATAATCGGGTCCGGCATCATAGACGGGGCGGATGTCATCACCAAGTACGACTCCATTTACCAGGACCTCGCCCTCCAGCCCATGAACAACCGCTCCTTCCTGCCGGTCGACTCCCCGGCCAGGGTGCAGATGGCAAACAATTCCCTCCCTTCCCCGGACAGCAGGGGGCGCACCTGCAACAAGATGTTCGCCCTGCGAAGGTGCACGGACGTGGAAATCGGTGGAATCAGTCCCGGCAAGGACCTGTGGTACGAGGGCGGCATCAGCGGGGAGAGGGGAAAGGTGGTCTATCTTGAAAAGGATGGGTCCCCGGACCATGAAAGCATCGGGAACATGCTCCATATTACGGATACGGGACATTTCGCGATTCTCGGAAGCGGACTCGATGAACTGTACATCCATGACCTGTACATGGACAATGCCCCGAACATGAGGGATGCTTTCAACTTGATGAGTTGCCGGGACGTGGTCGTGTGCAACATCTACATCGAGGGGATGTCTGACGATGTGATAAAATTCGCCAGCGACTGCTCCCTGGGGGCTCCACGGGCCGGCGGGAACTTCATTGTGAGGAACATCGTGGGCAACACTGATTGCAGCCTGCTTGTGGCAGGGGAGGAAAGCTATGCCGATATACAGAACCTGTGCATAGACAATGTCTTCAACCTGGGTTCCAATAAGTCTGGTTTCATGATTTCCAGCGGCAACGGCGCAGCAATCCGCAACGTCCACCTGAACTGCGGGGGGAGTGTAGGGAAGTGCAGTCTCGGTACCGACCACGGAAAACTCTCCATCGGCTATGTCCCATCCTCGGTCCATCCTTTCCGCTCGATGTTCACTCACACCCGTACCCCGTTCTATTTCAACGTGAACGTCCCCTCCGACGTCACTCTGGACGACCTCCCCAGGACAGTCGAGAATGTCTACATAAGCAAAGTGACCTGCAAGAAGGTCTATGCGGGAAGCACGGCCAAGGCTAGCCAGGTCACGCATTTCCCGGAGTATACCGGCCAGGCTGCCACAACCGCCATGATCCAGGGGTCGCTTCCTTCCGACTCTCCCAGGCATGCCCAGGACCCCTCTTACGGACGCATAAGGAACGTTGTCTTCGAGGACATCGACCTTACCGTCATCGGTGGGCATCCGGAGTCCGAGAGACTGAACGTTGTCCCCGCCTCTGTCCGTTCCATCGGCCTTCGACAGGCGGACACTCCCGACGGTGGGTCCGTGCTACCGTCCTACGGGTTCTACATGCGTCGGGCTGACGGGGTCCATTTCAGGAACTGCTCCATTTCCACGGAAACCTATGACGGAAGGCTGCCCTTCCATGCGGATGACTGCACGGATGTGACATACGAGAACATAACTGTACTGAATCCCGCCCCCTCGGAAGTGAAAGGGTGACACTCCGCCAAGGGTAGGCAATTAACACAGGGCGAGGCCCCCTCTCAAAGGGAGCCTCGCATTATTTTCGGCATGTGTGTGGGAGGGGTGACCCTATCTATCTCTCGAAGTCCCCGGGGATTTCCGAGAATCCCTCCTCGCTCAGGACCTGCACGGTCGTCGCCGGGCCCAGTCTCATCCAATCGTCCACCACCCAGACCACTTCCTTGTCAGGGGTCACTTCCACGAGCTGCGGGGTTTTACCGCCACCTCCCCTGGAGCAGAGGATGGTGTTCCCGCTGCGCAGCCTCACTACGCTCTGGCAGTCCGCCAGCCTGAAGCGCTCGGGAAGCTCGGACAGGGAAATTTCCCAGACTATGTTCCCGAGGCTGTCCACCTCGATGGTCCTGCGTTCATTTTCGAGGGTTATGAGAGTGTTCCCGCTGCGTAGTCGCACTGCGGCCCAGGGTTGGTCGCATTCGTATTTCCAGACCTCGTTCCAGTCCCGGTCCCACTCCACGACCTTGTTCTCCTTGAGGTAGCACAGCAGGAAGGTCCCGTCCTTTGTGTATCGCATTCGGCGGCTCTGGAGATGTGTGTTGGGGACATCGAAGGAGAGTTCCTTCTCCCAGAGGATCTCCCCGGTGACGTGGTTGAACCAAACAACCCTGGCGGGGAAGGCGTTTATGAGCATCATGGCCTCCTGTTCCCCGACCGGTTGAATTACATGTATCTCCTCGCCTTCCTTGCAGTCGTACCGCCATGTCTCCTTTTTTTGGGGGGTTACCTTGGCGGCCCAGCCCATGCGGGAGAAGAGGATGTCCCCGTTACGGAGCATCCAGATGTCGTCGAGCTCGTTTCCGGGCCCTGTGTCGTACTTCCAGACGACCTCCCCGCCGTCAATTATCATAATCCTGTTGTATCCCTCCCCGATATATATCATGGGATAACGGGAGAGTCCCTCCCCGGGGAAGGAGGGGTCGGTGGTGCGGGAGGACTTCCACCGGAAATGTTCCCCGAGGAAGGTGTCCTCCAAAGGGCCCACCTCGGGAACGTCCGGGGATGTGAATAGCGGCAGGAGGTCGGATAGGACCCCGACGGAAGGGGTCTTTCCTCCCTTGCAGGAGGTGAACATCAGAAGAAGAAGTGCTGCGCCGGCAGCCAAAATTGCTGCCCGGGCCACAGAAAAACTTTGTTTTTTCATTTCACTGTCTTTTTGTTTGAAGGGGAATTCTCCTCCATTGCTGCATTTTGTCCTATGTGCCTACTGGATGGGATACTTCCGCAATTCCTTGTACCTGAAGTTCTTGAAGTGGACGACACCGGAAGTGGCCCTGAGCAGAAGATGCCCGTCCTTGATGTTCCCGTAGGAGGGAATGTCCCGGTAGGTGCTTCCCTGCACAAGGGCGTTCCACATGGGGGTGTTCCTCTCATACCAAAGCACTCTCCTTCCATTGAGCCAATGCTCCACCCTGTTGGCGTTGACGACTATCATCGCAGTGTTCCAGCCGTCCTCTTTGAAGTCGCTTGTGATGGACGGGGCAATCAGGGAGCCGAGGGCGGAGACGCTCTCCCTGTCCTCCGGGGCGTTCCCGCTTCGGAGCACATATCTGCACCCCTGGGCGGGGGCTCCGCCTTTTGCCTGTTCGGGGTCCACGATGTAGGAGATTTCCCCTACGGATCCCTCCTCCAGCCTGAAATCGACCCTGACGATGTAGTGGTGGAGCAATTCCTCCGTTACGATCCCGAAGGGGGAGGCTTCCGCAGTCAGGACTCCGTCCTCTATTTTCCATCCTTCGGATGGGAATTCCAGGCTATTCTCCCCTCTCCATCCCGAAGTCCCTTTCCCGTCCCAGAGCAGGGTCCAGTGTCCTCTCTCCTCCCAAGGGGACAGGGCGTTGTCAATGCAGTCCTGTTCCCATGTAAGGTCGGCGGGGGAGAGGAAGGGGGACAGATCACCCTGGAATATCCTGACATCACGCCAAAGGACATCCCCTTGCGGTATCACGATCCTTCCCTCGTCGAAGGAATCGTCCCAGATGCTTGCGCAGGGTACCGAGTTCACCCAGGTCCTGATGGAGTGACCGCTGGCCTCTATCCTCGCTTTGTTCCAGAGGTCCTTCCGGAGGGCCGTCTTGGCATCGGGATTGAGCGTGAGGGGATACAGTTCCCCCCTCCTTCCATCGCTTATCCCACCGCTCCAGCCTTCCTCGGAGCTGTCGATGACAAAGGCGTAGCCTTCTCCTCCTTGGGCGGAGACTTCCCCTGGAGAGCGGAAAAATAGGCATGAGCGTGCGTCCCCACGAGGGAGGAACTCAAATTCCAGTATGAAATCCCCGTAGGTCGCTTTCGTGACCAGGGACGTGGACCCTGCCTTCGGGGGAACGATGGCAAGGGCATCGTCTGACAAGGAAACCGAAGACTTGCTTCCCTGGACTTTCCACTTGGAGAGGTCCTTCCCATGGAGAAGAGGTGTCCAGGCCTGGGAGAGGAGGCATGGGGCCGGGCCCAGCGACAGTGCGGCACCCAGTGCAAGTAGACAAAGATGTTTATTATTCATGATGTTCCGTATGTGTGTGGTGCGGGTAGCTGCTCAGTGGAATTCCCCGAAAAAACACTTATCCCTCTCCAGCGGGGAATCCAATGGCTGGAATGTTGAGGAGGGTCCGAGGTTGAGGGGATCGGTCCAGGCCCTAAGGACCCATACGACCTCTCCAGAGGGGGTTACTTCAATTATCTGTGGAGGAGGGTCGGCGGGGTTGAAACGCTCCAGTTCATTCCTGCTCCAGGAATTGAACCAGTTCCCGATGAGGGTGTTTCCGTCCGGGAGCCTCCACACTCGCTGGAGGGATTTCATGCGAAAGCCAGGGATGGAGGACATCCACATCTCCCACACCGTTTCCCCGTCCCGGGATATCTCCCTCACGAATCCCTCATTGCTGGTGTAAAGGATGTTCCCTCCGTCGGTTTCCACTGCATGCCATGGCCTCGGGGCATCCCACTCCTTCACAATGGAGCCGTCAGAGGCGTACTCCGTGATTTTTCCCATGGTGGTGTTGGCCACGAGGAGGGTTCCCCTTTTTGTCAGGCGGCAACAGCGGAACTGCCCGTGCGCAGAGCTGCCCTCACGGACCGGCAGATAGAATTCCCGTTCCCTCTGTCCTGTCCTTATGTCCATGACCACGACCCTGGCCCGGGGCCTCGCATTCTCGATGAATACGACCCTGTCCCGGCCAATGGGCTGTATTGTATGCACTTCGCGGCGGAGGGGCACGTCCATCTGCCATACAATTCCCTTTTGGGGGTCAATCTCGAAGATGTTGAACATGCTGGCAGCCAGGATGTGGCCATCATCCATGAGGACGGCGTCGCTCACTTCCCCCCAACCGCGCTCATGGACGAAGTCCCAGCCCAGTTCCCCGTTTTTCACGATGCTCAGCCGGATGTCCACCTGCGCCCCGGCGTAGAAGAGGTCATGCCGTGAAGGGTCTGTCGAATAGGGCTCTACTGGGGAGATCCCTTTTGCGCTTCCCATGGGAATGAATATGAACTCAATCCCTTTCCCTCCCTCGGGGTCGAGATTGCGGGAATATCTCATGGTCTGGGGAGAGTCCCAATGCTCGAATACGCCCAGGCTCTCCACTTCCTTCCCTCCCTGCATGTACCTGGTCCCCGAGGGGGCATGGCGTGGGTCGGCCATTTCCCGTAGATAATCGTCCGCATTGTTTCTCACCAGTATCCTCGGAACGTCATAGAAAAGGGGTTCCGTGTTGTCCAGGGACTGGGAATACAGGAGGTCCAGGCCCACGGAATCCAGGGCGACTTGGTCCAGGGAAGCCAGGATGCTGGCCGGCCAGGAAGGATTCTCGTAGGGGAAAGCGGTGTTGTAGAAGGGAGGGCCCGGGAAATGAACGGGGTAACTGGCGTGTTTCCTGCCGCAGTACAGTCCGTCCAGGAGGTAAAGAACCGTCTTGGCACCCAGCGAGGGGGATGCATTAAGGTCCACAAGTGGGGAATAGGCCCCCTGGACACCGTCCTGCTGCGTGTTCAGGAAATGGTGCATCTCCCAGGGGGCGCGCACGCTCCCTGCGTGATTCTTGGCTGTCATCGTCACTGCGGTCTGTCCCTCATCGCCCATTTCCATGTAGTTGTACGGATAGGAATGGAGCTTGAGCATGGCCAGGTTAACGAGGTATGTGGCCTCCAGTATCTGTGAGGGGATAAGTCTCGCCCCGTCGAATTCACCGGCCGAGAAATCTATCGCCCGGACCCATTGGGGGCTTTGGAGCAGGGAATGGTCCCCGGTCTTGGGATTCGTGGGCTGGTAGTCCCGCACCCCGGGTTCGTCCTGGACGAAGAGGACATCGGGGTATGTGCCCCAGACTAGATTGAGGATCTCCGCCGGGATTGGCCTTCGGGCATCGTATACGACAATGTCCCCAGGCAGCACTCCCGCATCCTCGACCAGTGACGAAACGACTCCATAGACCACCTGCGGGGTCGCATCCGACATGTTGGAATGTTCCTGGCGGGCCTTGCTGTTGTTGATGTTTATTTTCACAGCCACCCTCTCGCCCCTCCGGTACCCCCTGTCGGGAAGGTTCCTCGAGGTGGTATTGTAGTACTTGAAAATCATGTCCCAGGCCTGGGGGACCGTTTCGGCCCCTGTAAGGGGGAGCAGGACGCTATGCAGCATGTCGATGCACTTGTCCAGGTCCGTATTCTCGGGCAGGTACCACTGGTCTTCCTCCACCTTCCATCTTCCCTTCCACTTGCAGGCCTCGGGGTAGCGGGCCATGACGACCCTTCCCGGGAAAATGCCACGGGCGGTTCCGATGGGCTGGTTGGAGGGCCCCGGTTTCCAGGTGAACTCGGAAAGGAGGCTATAGTTTATCGGCTGGGCATCGGGATACATATCCCTGTCCCAGATGCCTTGGGAGTGGGCGGGGAGAGCACAAAGCGTGAGTGAGGCAGCAAGGATGCAGGGTAAGAGTCTTCGCATTGTTGTCATCTGTGAAAAGCCGAACTTACAAAATGAAGGACTTCGGGGAGGGACTCCCTCCAGTAGCGCCAGTTGTGGGCGCCGTCACGGACCCTCCACTCGTGGGGAACCTTTTTCCCGTCGATGGCTTCCCGCATCCCGCCGAGGCGGACGCTGAGGTGGTCATCGTCCCCGCAATCAAAATACCATCTGACCTTTCTCACCTCCTCGAGGGCCTCCCCGTCGAGGGAACGCCACTTCTCTATGAGGTTTGTCTCGATGTAATTGGCGTCAAGTTCCTCTCGGGAGAGCTTCCCGACCCTCTCCTCTCCTACCCGTCGCCTGGCCCTCTGCATGTATTCGTCAAAGTCACGGGGGCCCGGGGCGGCGCTCAGTGGACAGGAACTGCTGAACATCTCAGGATGCCTTAGGGCATAACCTATGGCAGCCCCTCCTCCCATGGATAGGCCGCAGATCGCCCTGAACTGGCGTCCGGGACGGATTCTGTACTCTTTCTCTATGAAAGGAATGAGTTCCCCGAAGAAATAGGATTCCCCTTTCCAGGAATCGCACAGTTCATCGAAGTATCCCTCGTGGCAATCCGGCATCACGATGACCATCGGGGTGGCATACCCCTCGGATATGGCTTTGTCCGCGGTGTGCTTGACCTCCCCGAACTGTTCCCAGCTGGAATGGTCATCTCCGCTGCCGTGCAGGAGGTACAGGACAGGATAGTACCGGGAGGAGGTACCGTAGTCGTAAGGGAGGTAAACGGAATATTTCCTCTCCATCCCCAGGAAAGTGCTTTGGAGGGTCAGGCCCTCGGTGTATGTCCCCTCCCTGCATTGGGCACCAAGTAGTGGGGCGGAAAGCATAAGGAGGGTGAAGGCTGCAAGGAGGTGCGATGCAGCGGGATTGCAGGATGATTTCTTCATGCTGACGGAATACTGTTTATTGTCAAATCAAATTTAAGTCCACCCTTTTTCAAAACGACAACAATCCGAGACAAATGGGTATGATATGATGTCAAGGCTTGGCAAAAGAGGTCAGGGAACTCTTTTGGCGTGAAAACCATGGTAGCGACACAAATGCTTATATTTGAATCCCTAGATATCCCGCATCATGAAAAGATACCCGGTGGCCCTTGCCCTTTCAGTTGTTTTGATTCTATCTCCCTTCGGTATCATATCCGGCCAGAACCTGTCCCGTCTGTCAAAGTTCGAGGGCATGACAAGCAATTACGTGCTGAGTCTGTGCCAGGACCCAATCGGACTCATCTGGCTGGGTACTTCGGAGGGACTCAAGGTAATATACAATGGGACCGTCCATCCAGTTGACATCGGTCAGGGACAGGAACTGATGCAAACCACCATTGAACACATTATAGAGACCAGCAGCGGGTCCATGTGGATCAAGACCCCATATGCTCTTTCGAGACTGGACCTTTATACGGGGAATATATACTCCTATCCCCAATTCACCGGCAAATACCTCCTTCGCGGAATTACCGGCGAGGATGACGTCCTGGTACTGGACAAGAACGACCGGCTGTTCATATACCGCCCCGAAACGGATTCCTTCGAGGACCTGAACCTTCCGATACAGTCGGGGGGAGGTATCATGAACCTTTGTTTCGAGCGCAATTACCTGTGGACCGCCGGCCGTGGAGGGCTCATCCGTTACCCATGGATTGTCTTCGACGGCAGGAAGACAGGACTTGGTAGCGGGGAAGTGTTCCAGAGCACCCCTGTCGCCCATTGCAATATGTCCAAGGGCGGCTTGCATATTGTGGACGAGAACGGGAGGCTCTCTCTTATGGACATAAGCCGTTCCGAGAAGACCGACATAATGGATCTTTCCGATGAGATTTCACGCAGGGGAGCTCCTACTGCCATTGTCTCCGACGGGGAGTCCCTGTTCGTGTCCTTCAAGGAAAAAGGGATCCTGAGGTATTTCAGGGAAGGCGACTCCTGGAAGAAGGAGGACTTCGGAATAAAGGCAGGTGTCCTGGCCATGAAAAGGGACCGCCTGCAGGACATACTGTGGATAGCCACCAACGGGGACGGCCTGTACAAGTACTGGAAAGGGGAGTGCGACATTCGCAATTACCGTTGTTCGTACTTCGGGGAGGATTTCACGAACCCCGTCAAGGCGATTCTTCCTGACGGGGACTGCCTGTGGATAGGTACCGACGGGTCCGGCATTATGAGACTGGAACGTTCCTCCAGGTCTTACACCCTAACCGGGACCCTCACTTCCCACAATTCACCCCTTCGGGACAATAACGTCCACTGCCTGGTCAGGGACAGCCTCGGGATTCTGATAGGCACGGGGGCGGGCCTGGATTACTATGACAGGCCCTCGGGAAGATTCCTGAAAGTCCTAGGGGGAGACGACATCAAGGAAGTCAGGAGCATAAGCCCCATGTCCGGGGGCAGGATCGTTGTCTGTACCTATGGGTATGGAGTGTTCATGGCCCGCCTGGAGAGGGACAATGCGACAGCCATTCTGACCGATTGCCGCAGCTACAGCCTCGACGGCGGGGATTTCTCATCCAACATCTTCACAAGTTCCACCGTCGACTCAAGCGGCAACTGGGCATTGGTCGCGAACCGCAACGGGGATGTTTACCGTCTTGGGACATCGGGGATGAGGCAGGAGCCCTTTCCCGGGGAAGAACCCCTCATCATGGAGAGGCGCAACTTCTCCTCCCTTTGCCTGCAGGACACCCAACTGTGGTGCGGCAGCGGTTCCGGGGTATTCGTGCTGGATTCCCGGGGTGCCATCCACTTCCTCGGGAAAGGGGACGGGATGGCAAACAGTGCCGTGCATGCCCTCATCCCCGACGGGCAGAGGGTCTGGGCCAGCACAAATGACGGCGTTCTTTGCATAGGCCAGGCCCCGGCCATAGAAGGGTACTGGGGACACCGAGAAGGCCTGGACATAACAGAATTCACCGACAACGCAGTGGCCAAGCAGGACGGGACGTTCTTCTTCGGGGGTGTGGAGGGATGGGTTGAAATGACTCCCACCGGGAAAAAGGACACGACATTCGTCCCACCGTTCTTCGTTTCCGAGTTCTCGGTCGGGGACATAACCAGGGCCGTATATCAATGGGCGGAAAAGGAAGGGAATGTCATCCGTCTTTCACACCGCAACAATTCCTTCAAGGTGTCCCTGGCCGTCCTGGACAACGTGGACGGGTATTCCTTCCGGTACCGTTACCGTCTGGACAAAGACTCCCGAAGGGGCCAGTGGGTGGACAACGGACGATCCCCGGAATTATACTTTGCGCATCTTCCTCCCGGGAAATATACCCTGCGGGCCAGTTGCTATGACATCTTCTCCGGCAGGAGCGGCGACGAGGCTGAGCTGAGGGTCGACATTTCCGCCCCGTGGTACTGGACTGCATGGTCCAAGACGGCGCTTGCTCTGCTTCTCATTAGCGGGGCTCTCTTTGCCCTGTCTTTCTTCAGGAAGAGGGAGAATGAGAAGAGAACCCTTCAGATGGAGGAAATCCGCATCAGAAATGAGGAGAACCTCTACAAGGAGAAACTTCAGTTCTTCTCCAACATAACACACGAGTTCAAGACGCCCCTTGCCCTCATTTTCCTCCCGTGCGAGAGGATTCTCTCCTACGGCGGGGCTGATGCATACGTGAAAAAGCACGTCGGGATAATCAAGGACAACACCGAAAGGTTGCATTACCTGATTGGGGACATCCTTGAATTCAGCAGACTGGAACGCAGCGAGGTCAAAGCCAGGATCCGCCCGGTGGACCTGTCCCGCCTCACTGGCGAAGTGTCTGCATCCTTCTCCCATCTCATCCTCCAGGGAGGCATCGGCATAGAAGAAAACATCCCGCAGAGCCTCGTATGGAATAGCGATTCCAAGTTCTACACCACCATCCTTTCGAATCTCCTTTCAAACGCCGTCAAATATACTCCGAGGGGAGGAGTCATACGCCTCACCCTTGAGCACAGCGAACAGGACCCCTCCTGCGTCGTCCTCAATGTGTACAATACAGGAAAGGGAATTAGCGAAGAGAACATAAAGGGACTTTTCGACAACAAGCGCATTCTTGACACCATAGAGGAAAAGGCTTCCAAGGGAATCATGAGCCAAAATGGTCTCGGACTCGCCATCTGCCGGAACATGACTTCCCTCCTGGGCGGGACCATTTCCGTGAGCAGCCAGGAAGGACAGTGGGCCCTCTTTACCGTTACACTTCCCATGATGGAGGAGACGCCCCAGGACAATGACGGGAAAGATTCCAGGGGACCGGAAGTCCGGATGGAGGCTTACCCCGCTGAAGAACTCCCGTCCCCGTTCCCTGAAGATTCCCGTCAGACAGTCTCACAGCCACTGGGGGCTGAACAAAAGAAAGAGCGTCCTCGCGTCCTCGGTTATCGAGGACAATCCCGACATGCTCCTCCTCCTGACGGAGTCGATGCCCCGATATGATGTCATACCATGTCCAAGTGCCGAGGAGGGACTCGTCAAACTCAAGGACGGGAAGGTCGACCTTATCATATCCGATGTCATGCTCACCGGGATGGACGGATTCGCATTCACCAGGATGGTCAAGGGGAACAGGCATACCATGGCGATACCGATCATCCTGATTTCAGCCAAGGGAACGACCCGTGACAAGTCAGAAGGGTTCAAGGCAGGGTGCGATGCCTACCTTGAGAAACCTTTCGAGATGGATTACCTCATCGCCGTGGCGGAAGGCATCATGGACAAGGGACGCAGGACGAAAGAGTACTACGATACCTCCGCAAGCGCCTACAGCTACGTACAGGGAAAACTGACGAGCGGGGAGGATATACGCCTCATGGAGGAGATAGATTCCTATATCAAGGACCACATCCTTGAGAAGATATCCGTCCAGGACATTGCGGACAGTACAAACATGAGTACCAGAAGCCTGTACCGCAGATTCTCGGACATGCAGCTCCCCACCCCCAATGAGTACATCGCCCGCTTCAAGCTCGAATGGGCGGCCAGGCTCCTCAGGACAACTTCCCTCACCATAAAGGAGGTAATGTACGAAAGCGGATTCGCAAATAAGGCCCACTTCCACAGGGAGTTCCTGAAATACTACGGAGTTACGCCCTCGGTGTACAGGTCCATGAACAATAAGGCGGATTCCTCCCTGGAATGACGGGAGGCTGAAAAACGTATAGCGTTTTGTCATTCGCGTATACCCACTCATGCCTCACAATCCCTATCTTGCATCCACATTTTAAAAATCAATGACAATGAAACTTACAGACCTGCTTTCACCAAGTCCCGACCTCTCAGAGTGGGAGGCCAAAGGTTATGAAGTCCCGAAATTCGATATCGCCGAGACGGTCCGCCGTACCCATGACGAACCCACCTGGGTGCATTTCGGAGGGGGGAACATCTTCCGTGCATTCCCCGCCGCCATC